>NZ_JBVHEP010000068.1:0-1021 GCF_055562795.1 Streptomyces sp. NPDC016851 | reverse complement strand
CGGGAGGCCAGGAGCTTGCGCGGACGGGCAGGAGCCCCCGTGAGGGTGGCGGCCATGGCTCACCCTCCCTGTTCGGTGGGGAAGAGGTTGACGTCGTCGGCGTCGACGGTGATGCCGACCCGCTCGCCGGTGACGGGCCCACGGCCGGCCGGCACTTCCAGCCGCAGCAGCGGCGCGTCACCGCCGTCGATCCGCACACCCGCGCGGACCAGAGTGCCCACATACGTGGCCGTCTCGACCGTGCCCGTACAGAAACCGTCGTCCGGTGCGCAGGCCCGCAGCCGGCCCGGCTGCACGGCGACCTTCACCTCGGTTCCGGAGGCCAGCTGGTGGCGTCGTGCCTTGATCAGGCCGCCGGACTCGTTGAGGCGGACCAGGGTGTGTTCGTCGGTGTGCTGCTCGATGCGGCCGGGCAGGAAGTTGGCCGCGCCGAGGAAGTCCGCCACGAACGGAGTCCTCGGGCGTTCGAAGAGTTCCCGGGGGGTGTCGAACTGCTCGATCAGGCCGTTGCGCATCACCGCGATGCGGTCGGACATGACCAGTGCTTCCTCCTGGTCGTGCGTCACGTAGATGACGGTCAGGCCGAGTTCCTGCTGGATGGCCTTGATCTCGACCTGGAGCTGGTCACGCAGCTTCTTGTCCAGCGCGCCGAGCGGCTCGTCCATGAGGATGACCGGCGGGCGGTAGACCAGCGCCCGGCACAGCGCGACACGCTGCTGCTGACCACCGGACAGCTCACGCGGCTTGCGGCCACCGAACCCGGACAGACCGGCGATCTCCAGGGTCTCTCCGACGCGCTTGCGGATCTCGTCTCTGGACACCCCGCGGAGCGTGAGCGGGAAGGCGACATTCTCGCTCACGGTCATGTGCGGGAAGAGCAGGTACTGCTGGAACACGAAGCCGAGGTTGCGTTTTTGCGGGGCGAGCTTCGTGACGTCGCGGTCCCCGACGGTGATGGTGCCGGAGTCCGGTTCGCAGAACCCGGCGATCATCATCAGGGTCGTGGTCTTGCCCGACCCCG
>NZ_JBVHEP010000067.1:0-1195 GCF_055562795.1 Streptomyces sp. NPDC016851 | reverse complement strand
AACACAGTGGACGCGAGCAACTGAGGACAAGCCCTCGGCCTATTAGTACCGGTCAACTCCACACGTTACCGTGCTTCCATATCCGGCCTATCAACCCAGTCGTCTACTGGGAGCCTTACCCTCTCTAGGAGGTGGGAGTCCTCATCTCGAAGCAGGCTTCCCGCTTAGATGCTTTCAGCGGTTATCCCTCCCGAACGTAGCCAACCAGCCATGCCCTTGGCAGAACAACTGGCACACCAGAGGTTCGTCCGTCCCGGTCCTCTCGTACTAGGGACAGCCCTTCTCAAGACTCCTACGCGCACAGCGGATAGGGACCGAACTGTCTCACGACGTTCTAAACCCAGCTCGCGTACCGCTTTAATGGGCGAACAGCCCAACCCTTGGGACCGACTCCAGCCCCAGGATGCGACGAGCCGACATCGAGGTGCCAAACCATCCCGTCGATATGGACTCTTGGGGAAGATCAGCCTGTTATCCCCGGGGTACCTTTTATCCGTTGAGCGACGGCGCTTCCACAAGCCACCGCCGGATCACTAGTCCCGACTTTCGTCCCTGCTCGACCCGTCGGTCTCACAGTCAAGCTCCCTTGTGCACTTACACTCAACACCTGATTGCCAACCAGGCTGAGGGAACCTTTGGGCGCCTCCGTTACTCTTTAGGAGGCAACCGCCCCAGTTAAACTACCCATCAGACACTGTCCCTGATCCGGATCACGGACCCAGGTTAGACATCCAGCACGACCAGACTGGTATTTCAACGACGACTCCCCCTGAACTGGCGTCCAGAGTTCAAAGTCTCCCAGCTATCCTACACAAGCCGAACCGAACACCAATATCAAACTGTAGTAAAGGTCCCGGGGTCTTTCCGTCCTGCTGCGCGAAACGAGCATCTTTACTCGTAGTGCAATTTCACCGGGCCTATGGTTGAGACAGTCGAGAAGTCGTTACGCCATTCGTGCAGGTCGGAACTTACCCGACAAGGAATTTCGCTACCTTAGGATGGTTATAGTTACCACCGCCGTTTACTGGCGCTTAAGTTCTCAGCTTCGCCACCCCGAAGAGTGACTAACCGGTCCCCTTAACGTTCCAGCACCGGGCAGGCGTCAGTCCGTATACATCGCCTTACGGCTTCGCACGGACCTGTGTTTTTAGTAAACAGTCGCTTCTCGCTGGTCTCTGCGGCCACCCCCAGCTCA
>NZ_JBVHEP010000065.1:0-1796 GCF_055562795.1 Streptomyces sp. NPDC016851 | reverse complement strand
TTGCCTAGATATTCATTTTCATAGTTTTTGGAATATGTTATATATTCGTCATGAGACTTTAGCAGAGTCTCTTTTTCTTTTTCCGTCAAAATATACTCTTCAGGCTTCTTTAACCCTCTACTCGAAAAATAAGACTTCTCTCCAAGTAATCTTTCGTCAATATTATCCTTTATCATATATTTCGTTATATAAGCCCCTACATTGTCCACGTGGTCTATTTTATTTATTTTAACAAACCCATGACCCCAGATGTCCGATAGAACGTCTACAGGCGTGTAAGGAAGGTTATAGACCAATAGGTGATAATGTATAGCCCCTCGTTTCTGAAACTCAATTACAGCAGTGTATTTTAGTTTTATTTTTAAAGTGTAATTCAGCCTTTGGATAAACTTTTTGAAGTTATAGTTAGATTGTTTTATGTCCTGCATGTTTTCAGCATATGTAAGTGTGAAAAATTTCGGTTGCTCGTTCCACGCATTTGCATTGGCATTTGCTTGGTTAAACACTTGCTTCCTTGCACGATATAACACATCAGACCTGTTCTTCATCTTTGTTTCAGCATCATTTATCCAATCATGATCAGACTGTTTTTTCCTACCAGCATTTTCACGAACTGCATCTTTACCTGTTGCTACCTCTTTCTCGTAGCTCAATAATTCCCATACACCGCCACTTTTTATTAGTTTGTGACGATACCTCAATTATAAAATACCTCTCTTCCTTGTCTAAATTTTTCTGCTTATTAATCGCTATAATCAAGTTAAGTAAGAAACAGAAATAGCGATTAAATATTAACCTATTTTTCTATCAGATTTAAACGGAAATATAAATCCTAAATCTACTAGAATTGTACCACTAAATTCGCCGCAGCCGGTTATTACTTTTCTATCAACTCCTGAAATTTTATAAAAGAATCCTGGTTGCAAAATGATAGTTTGTTTTAGTGCGTGTAATGTAACCACCATTACTTTTGTGTCTTCGGTTTTGTAATAAGAAATATTAAACATGTGCTCGTCCTCTTTTCTTGTTTTTTTAGTTGCGCTTCACCATCACCACTGCGTAGATCTACTCCATGAATCCTTGACTCGGAACCTTTGCGACCCAGATTACTTGCCACCGTCGCCACCTTCTAGAAATCTTTAATGTGGCAAACCGAACTAGGTTATCAGAGTCGCCTTTCCAAGTAAAGGAACCGCTACGCTTTCACTACGTAGAACTACTCCGTTAAAACTCTTTATCGTCTTTATATTCGCTCAGTATGTATGAAATCAAAGCGTTGACCGACATACCTCTCTTTTCAGCTTCTTTTTTTAACCATTCGTGTAGGTCTTCAGTAAGCCTTAGAGAAAAAACCGCTTTTCCCAATAACTTCACCTCCTTATGGTATCATTATAGTATCAAAGTGGTATCATGTCAATACCATAATGGTTAGTGTTATTTCTCTCGGTCTTTTATAAATAAAATAAATCCGCCTTGCGGTGTCGGGGGCCCCAACTGGAGTCACCCCACCCACACGCAAAAGGGCGGATTTTATATTTTCAAGGAAATTAAATAAGGACCCCATTATAGGAGTCCCATTGTCAAAGTTTGAACACTTTACCCGCTATTAGAAAACGGTAAAGTCATAGTATTTTTATTTTCTATGTGTTAAAATAGCGCTGTTAACTTTTGCGATTTAAGTTAATTTGTATCTTATGAATATTGCCTAGATATTCATTTTCATAGTTTTTGGAATATGTTATATATTCGTCATGAGACTTTAGCAGAGTCTCTTTTTCTTTTTCCGTCAAAATATA
>NZ_JBVHEP010000064.1:0-1965 GCF_055562795.1 Streptomyces sp. NPDC016851 | reverse complement strand
TTCTACGGCCAGTGCATCGCGTACCGCACGGATGCCTTCGACGGTCGCAAGCCGGAGTCGTGGGCGGACTTCTGGGACACCAAGGCGTTTAAGGGTGGCCGGGCGATGGTCAGTCCGGATGGTGACCTGCCGGAGCTGGAGTTCGCGTTGCTGGCCGACGGTGTGCCGATGGACAAGCTGTATCCGCTGGATGTGGACCGGGCTTTCAAGGTGCTGACGCGTCTGCGGGGTGACATCAAGAAGTTCTGGGACAGCGGCCCTCTGCCGGGTGTGCTGCTGAGCCGTCAGGAGGTGACGATGTCCACCGTGTGGGACGGCCGGATCGCCGATCTGCAGAAGCAGGGTGTCCCGGTGGAGCGGCAGCTCAACGGTATGCGCCGCCAGTTCTCGGGCTATGCCATCGCCAAGGGCGCGGCCAACGTGGACGGCGCCTACCGGCTCATGGACTTCGCGTTGCGGGCCGAGAGTCAGGCGGCCCTGGCCAAGGCCTTCCCGTCGAACCCGTCTTCTCCGGTGGCCTACGCCAAGCTCAGCGAGGACCAGCGCAACGCCCTCGCCGGTGCGCCGAAGTACTACGACGAGGGCTTCGACGCGGACATCGACTGGTGGCTGAAGAACGAGTCGGCCGTCACCAAGCGCTGGTTGGAGTGGGCTCGTGGCTGAATTCGATGTGGTCACACCGTCGGTGAAGGTGGCCGGTGGCACCCTGCCCACCGCGACGGGCAAAGCGCTGTCGGTGGTGGCCCTGCGCAAGACGTACGGGGACGTCGTCGCGGTCGACGAGGCGTCCATGGAGATCGCGGCCGGGGAGTTCGTCACCTTCCTCGGCGCCTCGGGGTCGGGCAAGACCACGACCCTGATGATGATCGCCGGGTTCTGCGAACCGGACTCCGGCACCATCACCGTCGGGGACCGCGACGTCACGAAGTTCGCCCCGCAAAAACGCAACCTTGGCTTCGTCTTCCAGCAGTACCTGCTCTTCCCGCACATGACGGTCAGTGAGAATGTCGCCTTCCCGCTCACGCTCCGCGGGGTGTCCAGGGACGAGATCCGCAAGCGCGTCGGAGAGACCCTGGAGATCGCCGGTCTGTCCGGGTTCGGCGGCCGCAAGCCGCGGGAGTTGTCCGGTGGTCAGCAGCAGCGTGTCGCGCTGTGCCGGGCGCTGGTCTACCGCCCGCCGGTCATCCTCATGGACGAGCCGCTGGGCGCGCTGGACAAGAAGCTGCGCGACCAGCTCCAGGTCGAGATCAAGGCCATCCAGCAGGAACTCGGCCTGACCGTCATCTACGTGACGCACGACCAGGAGGAAGCGCTGGTCATGTCGGACCGCATCGCGGTGATGCGCAACGGCCTGATCGAGCAGTTCGACACCCCCCGGGAACTCTTCGAGCGGCCGAGGACTCCGTTCGTGGCGGACTTCCTCGGCGCGGCGAACTTCCTGCCCGGCCGCGTCCTGCAGAACACCGATGAACACACCGTGGTCCGCCTCGACGAGTCCGGCGGTCTGATCAAGGCACGCCGTCACCAACTGGCCTCCGGCACGCCGGTGAAGGTCGCCGTGCAGCCCGGCCGGCTGCGGGCCTGCGCCCCCGATGACGGTTTCTGTACCGGCACGGTCGAGACCGCCACCTACGTGGGCACTCTGGTCCGCGCGGGTGTGCGCATCGACGGCGGTGACGCGCCGCTACTGCGGCTGGAAGTGCCGGCCGGCCGCGGGCCCGTCACCGGCGAACGGGTCGGCATCACCGTCGACCCCGAGGACGTCAACCTCTTCCCCACCGAACAGGGAGGGTGAGCCATGGCCGCCACCCTCACGGGGGCTCCTGCCCGTCCGCGCAAGCTCCTGGCCTCCCGCCGCACCCGGGTCGGCATCCTCTATGCGCTGCCGGTCGTGGTCTACCTGCTGGTGCTGTTCGTCTACCCGATCTTCACCACGCTGTTCCTCAGCCTGAAGAACGCCGACGG
>NZ_JBVHEP010000063.1:0-2583 GCF_055562795.1 Streptomyces sp. NPDC016851 | reverse complement strand
AGGCTGGGCGTGTCCGAGGAAGCGCACCGGGAGTACTTCTCCGGACTCCTCGGCGATGTCACGGACACCACCGCCCCCTACGGACTCCACGACGTCCGCGGCGACGGCACGGACCTCACGCAGGCCAGACGGAAGGTGGACGACGAACTGACAGAGCGCGTCCAGGCCCTGGCACGCTCGCGGGGGGTCAGTCCCGCCACGGTCTTTCACCTGGCGTGGGCCCGGATGCTGGCAGCGGTGTCGGGCCGCGACGACCTCGTGTTCGGGACCGTGCTGCTGGGCCGGGCCACCGTCGGAGCCGACCGGGTTCCGGGACTGTTCATGAACACCCTGCCGGTCAGGGTCAAGCTGGCCGGGCAGCCGGTGGGGCGGGCGCTGACGGACCTGCGCGACCAGCTCGCCGAACTGCTGGCGCACGAACACGCGCCGCTGACACTGGCTCAGGCGGCCAGCGGCCTGCCCGCCGGGGCACCCCTGTTCACCGCTCTGTTCAACTACCGGCACGGCAGGCCGGCCGCCCACGGGCAGGACGGCGTGCTCGCGGACGTCACGACCCTCTTCACCCAGGAGCGCAACAACTACCCGCTGGGCGTCTCGATCGACGACGACGGCGAGACGTACGGCGTCACCGTGGACGCCGCCCGTCCCGTGGACGCCGACCGGGTCGCCGCACTGCTGGAGACGACCCTCGGCCACCTCACCACCGCCTTGGAGCACACTCCCGACCTCCCCCTGCTGTCGGTGGACGTTCCCGGCGCCACGGAACGGACCCACGAGGACGAGGCCCCCTCCCCGGTCGGCGGGCGGGCCGTGCTCGTACCCCAGGCGGACGGGGCACGGCCGGGTACCGGCCGCGCCCCCGCCACCGCCCACGAGGAACTGCTCTGCCAAGCCTTCGCCCATGTGCTGGGCAGGGAACGGGTCGGTCCCGACGACGACTTCTTCACGCTCGGTGGGAACTCCCTGCTGGCGACCCGGCTGGTCAGCCGCATGCGGTCGGCACTCGGGATGGAGGTGTCGATACGGGCGCTGTTCGAATCGCTGACACCGGGCCGCCTGGCCGAGCGACTGCGCCCGGTCGCACCCGGCCGTACGGCCCTCATCGCACAGGAACGTCCCGAGCGGCCGCCCCTGTCCTTCGCGCAGCGCCGGTTGTGGTTCATCGGACAGCTGGAGGGCTCCAGCGCCAGCTACAGCAACACCACCGCCCTGCGGCTGCGCGGAACCCTGGACGTGGAAGCGCTGAGCGCGGCGCTGCGGGACGTGATCGGCCGCCACGAGGTGCTGCGGACGGTGCTCCCGGCCGAGGACGGCGAGCCCTACCAGCGGATCCTGCGCACCGAGGAGATCGACTTCGAGTTGACCGCCGCAGAGGTCGACGCCGGAGACGTCATGGCCGAGATCGGCCGTGTGGCGGGACACCCCTTCGACCTCGCCACGGAGATCCCCATCCGGGCCTGGCTGTTCACCCTGGCGCCGGACGAGCACGTCCTCGTGTTGGCCGTGCACCACATCGCGACCGACGGCTGGTCGATCGCGCCACTGGCACAGGACATGTCGGCCGCGTACACGGCGCGCCTGGAGGGCCGGGCACCGGACTGGACTCCCCTGCCGGTGCAGTACGCCGACTACGCCCTGTGGCAGCGGGACATCCTGGGTGACGCGGGCGACCCGGACAGTGTCCGGGCCCGGCAGCTGGCGTTCTGGCGAGACACCCTCGCAGGGGCCCCCGACGAGATGGCGCTGCCCACGGACCGGCCCCGTCCCGCGGTGCCGACGCGCCGGGGGGACGAGATCCGCGTGGAACTCCCCGCAGACCTGCACCGGCGCATCACGGAACTGGCCGCCACCGAGCAGGTCACCGTGTTCATGGTGCTCCAGGCGGGCCTCGCGGCGCTGCTGAGCAGGCTGGGAGCGGGCCACGACATCCCGATCGGCACCGCGCTGGCCGGCCGGACCGACGACGCGCTCGACGATCTGATCGGCTTCTTCGTCAACATGCTCGTGCTGCGCACCGACGTGTCCGGCGACCCGAGCTTCACCGAGCTGCTGCGACGGGTGCGTGACACCGACCTGGCGGCGTACGCGCACCAGGACCTGCCCTTCGACCACGTGGTGGAGGAACTGGTCCCCGAGCGCTCCCTGGCACGGCAACCGCTGTTCCAGGTGGCGCTGGATGTGCAGAACGTCCCGGAAGCCGGGCTGCGACTGCCCGGCCTGGAGGTGAGCGGCGAACCGCTCTCCCACGGCGTCGCCAGGTACGACCTCGCGCTGAGCCTGTCGGAGCGCCGCGACGGGCAGGGCGGCCCGGACGGGATGTACGGCACCCTCACGACGGCGGCCGACATGTTCGACCGGGCGACGGCCGAGCGGATCGCCGGCCACCTGGTCCGGCTGCTGACGGTGGTCACCGCCGACGCGGAAGTACCCCTGAGCACGGTGGAGTTGCTCTCCCCGGACGAGCACCGACGGATCGTGATCGACTGGAACGACACGGCGCGGGCGGTGCCGGAGGCGCTGGTGCCGGATTTGTTCGCGGTGCAGGCGGCGCGGGCGCCGGAGGCGGTGGCGCTGGTCGGTGGT
>NZ_JBVHEP010000062.1:0-2939 GCF_055562795.1 Streptomyces sp. NPDC016851 | reverse complement strand
TTTTAGTTAAGTCCTCGATCTATTAGTATTTGTCAGCTCCACGTGTCACCACGCTTCCACCTCAAACCTATCAACCTGATCATCTTTCAGGGATCTTACTAGCTTACGCTATGGGAAATCTCATCTCGAGGGGGGCTTCATGCTTAGATGCTTTCAGCACTTATCCCTTCCGCACATAGCTACCCAGCTATGCCTTTGGCAAGACAACTGGTACACCAGCGGTGCGTCCATCCCGGTCCTCTCGTACTAAGGACAGCTCCTCTCAAATTTCCTACGCCCACGACGGATAGGGACCGAACTGTCTCACGACGTTCTGAACCCAGCTCGCGTACCGCTTTAATGGGCGAACAGCCCAACCCTTGGGACCGACTACAGCCCCAGGATGCGATGAGCCGACATCGAGGTGCCAAACCTCCCCGTCGATGTGGACTCTTGGGGGAGATAAGCCTG
This sequence comes from Streptomyces sp. NPDC016851, assembly GCF_055562795.1. NCBI lineage: Bacteria > Bacillati > Actinomycetota > Actinomycetes > Kitasatosporales > Streptomycetaceae > Streptomyces > Streptomyces sp. NPDC016851. The sequence goes on along the minus strand of NZ_JBVHEP010000062.1, from coordinate 2,489 downwards.
TTATCCCCGGGGTAGCTTTTATCCGTTGAGCGATGGCCCTTCCATGCGGAACCACCGGATCACTAAGCCCGACTTTCGTCCCTGCTCGACTTGTAGGTCTCGCAGTCAAGCTCCCTTGTGCCTTTACACTCTACGAATGATTTCCAACCATTCTGAGGGAACCTTTGGGCGCCTCCGTTACTTTTTAGGAGGCGACCGCCCCAGTCAAACTGCCCACCTGACACTGTCTCCCACCCCGATAAGGGGTGCGGGTTAGAATGTCAATACAGCCAGGGTAGTATCCCACCAATGCCTCCACCGAAGCTGGCGCTCCGGCTTCCAAGGCTCCTACCTATCCTGTACAAGCTGTACCAAAATTCAATATCAGGCTACAGTAAAGCTCCACGGGGTCTTTCCGTCCTGTCGCGGGTAACCTGCATCTTCACAGGTACTATAATTTCACCGAGTCTCTCGTTGAGACAGTGCCCAGATCGTTACACCTTTCGTGCGGGTCGGAACTTACCCGACAAGGAATTTCGCTACCTTAGGACCGTTATAGTTACGGCCGCCGTTTACTGGGGCTTCAATTCAGAGCTTCGCGCGAACGCTAACCCCTCCTCTTAACCTTCCAGCACCGGGCAGGTGTCAGCCCCTATACTTCGCCTTACGGCTTCGCAGAGACCTGTGTTTTTGCTAAACAGTCGCCTGGGCCTATTCACTGCGGCTCTCTCGGGCTTGCACCCAAAAGAGCACCCCTTCTCCCGAAGTTACGGGGTCATTTTGCCGAGTTCCTTAACGAGAGTTCTCTCGCTCACCTTAGGATTCTCTCCTCGCCTACCTGTGTCGGTTTGCGGTACGGGCACCTTGAATCTCGCTAGAGGCTTTTCTTGGCAGTGTGGAATCAGGAACTTCGGTACTATATTTCCCTCGCCGTCACAGCTCCGCCTTCACGGTAATGGGATTTGCCTCATTACCAGCCTAACTGCTTGGACGTGCTAATCCAACAGCACGCTTACCCTATCCTCCTGCGTCCCCCCATCGCTCAAACGATTCATAAGGTGGTACAGGAATATCAACCTGTTGTCCATCGCCTACGCTCTTCAGCCTCGGCTTAGGTCCCGACTAACCCTGAGTGGACGAGCCTTCCTCAGGAAACCTTAGGCATTCGGTGGATGAGATTCTCACTCATCTTTCGCTACTCATACCGGCATTCTCACTTCTAAGCGCTCCACCAGTCCTTACGGTCTAGCTTCAACGCCCTTAGAACGCTCTCCTACCACTGACATCATAGATGTCAATCCACAGCTTCGGTGATACGTTTAGCCCCGGTACATTTTCGGCGCAGAGTCACTCGACCAGTGAGCTATTACGCACTCTTTAAATGGTGGCTGCTTCTAAGCCAACATCCTGGTTGTCTAAGCAACTCCACATCCTTTTCCACTTAACGTATACTTTGGGACCTTAGCTGGTGGTCTGGGCTGTTTCCCTCTTGACTACGGATCTTATCACTCGCAGTCTGACTCCCAAGGATAAGTATTTGGCATTCGGAGTTTGTCTGAATTCGGTAACCCGATGGGGGCCCCTAGTCCAAACAGTGCTCTACCTCCAATACTCTTACCTTGAGGCTAGCCCTAAAGCTATTTCGGAGAGAACCAGCTATCTCCAAGTTCGATTGGAATTTCTCCGCTACCCACACCTCATCCCCGCACTTTTCAACGTGCGTGGGTTCGGGCCTCCATCCAGTGTTACCTGGACTTCACCCTGGACATGGGTAGATCACCTGGTTTCGGGTCTACGACCACATACTCTATCGCCCTATTCAGACTCGCTTTCGCTGCGGCTCCGTCTCTTCAACTTAACCTTGCATGTAATCGTAACTCGCCGGTTCATTCTACAAAAGGCACGCTATCACCCATTAATGGGCTCTAACTACTTGTAGGCACACGGTTTCAGGATCTATTTCACTCCCCTTCCGGGGTGCTTTTCACCTTTCCCTCACGGTACTGGTTCACTATCGGTCACTAGGGAGTATTTAGCCTTGGGAGATGGTCCTCCCTGCTTCCGACGGGATTTCTCGTGTCCCGCCGTACTCAGGATCCACTCAGGAGGGAACGAAGTTTCGACTACAGGGTTTTTACCTTCTGTGACTGGCCTTTCCAGACCTATTCATCTACCCCGTTCCTTTGTAACTCCATGTAGAGTGTCCTACAACCCCAAGAGGCAAGCCTCTTGGTTTGGGCTAATCCCGTTTCGCTCGCCGCTACTAAGGGAATCGCGTTTGCTTTCTCTTCCTCCGGGTACTTAGATGTTTCAGTTCCCCGGGTCTGCCTTCAGTTACTCTATGTATTCAAGTAACGATACTATCCCATTACGGATAGTGGGTTTCCCCATTCGGAAATCTCCGGATCAAAGCTTACTTACAGCTCCCCGAAGCATATCGGTGTTAGTCCCGTCCTTCATCGGCTCCTAGTGCCAAGGCATCCACCGTGCGCCCTTTCTAACTTAACTTG
>NZ_JBVHEP010000061.1:0-3321 GCF_055562795.1 Streptomyces sp. NPDC016851 | reverse complement strand
CCACGCAGATGCCAAGCCAACCGATTCGCCGCCGCATTCAACTCCCCATACGACAACTCCCGCCCCTCGAAGACAACCGCCACCGCATCCCCACGATCAGCAGCCACCTCCTCAAACCACTCATGCACACACCGACCACCCCCCACCGACTCCTCAACCCGATTCCACCCCTCCAACACCCGCCGCCGCTCCACCTCATCAAGGACGGAGAAGCGGGAGATCCGCTCCTGCGGGTCGGCGGTGACGGCTTCGAGCAGGGCTGTGTAGTGGCGTACGAACCGCTGGATGGTCTCGCGGTCGAACAGGCCGGTGTTGTACTCGACCAGCCCGGTCAGGCCGTCGGGTGTCTCCCGCAGGTCGAGCGTCACGTCGAACTTGGTGATGTCGAAGTCGAAGTCGATCAGGGAGACGTCGAGGTCGCCCAGGCGGGCGTCCCGTTCGGTCTGCGCCTCCTGAAGGACGAACGCCATCTGGAAGAGCGGCGAGTAGGCGAGGTTGCGCTCCGGCTGCAGCGCCTCCACCACCGCTTCGAACGGCACGTCCTGGTGGGCGAACGCCTGCAGCGCGGTTTCCTTGGTGCGGGCCAGCACCTCGGCGAAGGTCGGGTCGTCGGACAACTCGGCGCGTATGACGAGTGTGTTGACGAACAGCCCGATCAAGCCCTCGAGTTCGAGGCGGTTGCGGTTCGCGACGGGCGTGCCGATGGGTATGTCGGTGCGGTTCGTGTAGCGGTGCACAAGTACCGCGTAGGCGGACAGCAGCGTCATGTAGAGCGTGACGTCGTGCCGTTCGCCGAGGGCACGCAGCCTCTGGAGCAGATCCAGGGGAAGGTGGAACCTCTCGTGCGCTCCGTCGTACGTCTTCGACGCGGGGCGCTCCCGGTCCGCCGGCAGGGTCACCTGCGGGTCGAGCCCGCTGAGCTGTTCCTTCCAGTAGTCGACCTGTCGTGTCTGCACCTCGTCGACGAGCCACCGGCGCTGCCATTCGGCGTAGTCGGTGTACTGGACGGGCAGCGGCTCCAGTGGTGACGGGTCACCCTGGCCGAACGCCTTGTACAGCGTGACCAGTTCGCGGAAGAAGACGCCGAGCGACCATCCGTCGGACACGCTGTGATGCATGGTGACGAGCAGGACGTTCTCGTCGTCCGCCTGCCGCAGCAGCCGGGCCCTGATGAGGGAGTCGTGCTGAAGGTCGAACGGGGTGATCGCCTCCCGGGTGCAGATCGTGGGCAGCTCGGCGGGGTCGCCGATCTCCTCCTGCGCCACGGTGAAGTCCCGGCCGTCGCCGATGTGCTGGTAGGGGACGCCGTCCCGTTCCACGAAGCGGGTGCGCAGCGCTTCGTGCCGCTCGACGATCGTCGTGAGGGCGCGCAGCAGGGCCGCCCGGTCGAGCTTGCCGTGCAGCCGCAGCGCCATCGGGATGTTGTAGTACGCGCTGGTGCCGTCCAGCCTGGCCAGGAACCACAGCCGCTGCTGGGCGAAGGACAGCTGGACCGGCTCGTCGCCGACGCGGGTGCGCCGTGGGATCGCGTCGAGCGCGGACAGGTTGACACCCTGCTTCCTGAGCAGAGCGATGAGTGCGCGCTGCCGCTTGACCGGCAGCGATTTGATCTTCTTCAAGACGTCCAGTGCGACGTCTTCGTTCGTCGTGGTCATCTCGTCCCCCCGTTCCTTACTCCTGGATCCCCAGCGCATCCAGCTCTTCTTCGCTCATGTTCTCGATGAGGCCGATGCTCGCGCGGATCGCGTCCACGTCGAGCGTCAGCTCCGCCGGGGCCGTCGCCGTACGACGCTCCAGCTCTCGTGCCATGTCGGCCAGGGTCGGCCGTTCGAACACCGCCTGGATGGACAGCTCGGCCCCGGTCTCCTGCTTGAACCGGTTCACCAGGCGGGTGACCAGCAGCGAGTTACCGCCGAGCGAGAAGAAGTTGCTGGTGGCGTCCAGCCGCTCCACCTCGGTCCGCAGGAGGTCCGCCCAGATGGCCGCGACCGTCTTCTCGTCGTCGGTGAGCGGTGCCGCCGCCGTCCGCTCCTCGCGCGGTCGGCGGTCCTCCGGTTGGGGAAGGGCCCGCCGGTCGAGCTTGCCGTTGGACGTCAGCGGCAGTTCTTCCATCAGGACGTAGGCGGCGGGGAGCATGTACTCGGGCAGGCCCCCGCTCAGCGTCCGCTGGACGTCGTCCAGCAGGGCGGCCTCGCCGGACCAGCGGGGCCGGGCCTCCACCGGTGCGGCGACGCTCCGTGTCACCGCACCGGGCGGGGTGGCCTCCCCTTCCCCCTGCCTCCTGGCGTAGAGGTTGTAGAGCGCCGTACCGCGCAGGAGCCGGTTGTCCTGCTCGACGACGACGGCGTAGCCGAGCGCCTCGAGCAGGGTGACGACGTGTTCCAGCCGACCGTCCACGTCGTGGACCTCCAGCACGAGCTGCCGGATCTTCGGCCAGTCGCGCCAGTGGATGCCCTTGAGCACCTCGTACTCGGCGTTCTCCACATCGATCTTCAACAGGTCGATGCGCTCGACGCCGTGCTCGGCGACGACCTGCGACAGGGTCCGCAGCCGGCAGCGGAAGCGTTCGCTGCCGAGGCGGGCGTCCACCAACTCGTCGACCAGGTCGTCACCGGCGGCCGGCGCCCCGCCGTCGAGCAGCTCTTCCTGGTTGCGCAGGAAGGAGCGGACCATCTCGTGCGCCTCGTCGTCGGTGGTCCGGCTGCTGGAGATGACGGTGTTGTGGCGGTAGAAGGTGAAGGTCTCCTCCCTCGCCTCCGCGCCGAGCCCGTACGGAAGCGCCCTGGCGTCCAGACCGTGCAGTTCCACGTTGCGGCGCAGCGAGTCGTACACCGGAGGGATCGGCTCGAACGAGTAGACCGTCGCGTTGGGGCAGCGGTCGCCGACGAACAGGGTGAACAGGCCGATGTTGGCGCCCACGTCGAAGACGCAGTCGCCGTCGTCGAGGGTGATGCCGTGCCTCAGGTAGTCGAGGTCGGTGAAGATCTCCTCGTAGACGAAGTCGGTCTCGCTCTTGTTCTGCTGGAAGACCGGCAGGCCGTTGGGCAGTTCGTAGAGCCCCTCGATCGCCTCCGGTTCGGTGCGCGCCAGGCGTATGAGCTCGCGTACGGGGCGGGCGGTCCGTGCCGAGGGCACGAGGTAGGCCACCAGGCGCCGGTCGTCCTCGCCGTACTCCCTGACGACGACCCGCGCGTCCTCCACCGCCGGATGCCGGCTGAGCGTGGTTTCGATCTCGCCGAGTTCGATGCGGAATCCACGGATCTTGACCTGGTCGTCGTTGCGGCCCACATACTCCAGCGAACCGTCCGCCAGCCACCGCAC
>NZ_JBVHEP010000060.1:0-3380 GCF_055562795.1 Streptomyces sp. NPDC016851 | reverse complement strand
CCGTCCAGCGGCCCGCCCACCAGTTCGGCGTAGCGCCGCCCCGGCTTCGGGCCCGGGTGGTCGTGGTCGGCACCGTAGATCCGGCCACGCAGCAGCTGCTCATCGTCGCTGTCCATGCCCTCCAGCCTCGCAGCCGCCACCGACAACGAGGGCTTGCCCAGGCTGCCCTGGGCAAGCCCTCGCACGGCCAGAGGTCGCTTGCCCGGGTCAGCGCCTGTGAATGATCCTCCAGATCCGGGCCGGGGCGGCGCGTCTGCCTGGGCAAGCAAGGACGCCGCCTTACGGCGCGGTCCTGTGCGTCATGCGGATCTGCAACGGGCGCCGCGCCGACGCTTTGCCTGACGGTCACACAGGGATCGGAGGGGTCACGGACACGCCTGACGCCTCGACCACGGCCGCGGCCGTGGTGTTCCGGGACGTCTCCTCGGCGACGACCGAGGCCTCCTCGGTGCGCAGCTTCGCCTTGCGGTCGTCGGACCGGCTCTTGACCTTCATGGCGGCGACGGTGGCCGCGACGGACGTCACCGCCGTGGCGCCGACGATGCCCGCGACAAAGCGGCCTGCGGGGAACAGGTCAGCATGCCCGACGAGATGGTTGCCGCTGCCGCGCAGAAGGCTGCTGAATGCGCCGACCGTGCTGGAGTTAGACAGGGACGTCCAGTCCGGCCGCTTCACCAGCATCAAGGACCAGCTCTCACCCTTCCAGCGAATGTTCATGGCGCCACTGTAGGTGCACTCCCCCACGCTGCGGGACGGAACGTGATGTTCCCGGGTCCAGGTCACGCAACGGGGGCCCGGGCGGCGTACCGCTCGACGTCCCAGCGGGAGTTTTGTACACAGCTTCTCAGTCTCAGCTGCGCCAGCGTCCGAGCCAGCCGCCGGCCTTCGAGTCCTGTGCCGCCGCCTCTGCCTCCTGGCGCTTCTTCTCCTGGCGCTCGCGTTCGTCGGCTTCGGCCTGCTGCTCCGCTGCGACAGCCCGGTCCTGGCAGTCCTCGCACAGGTGCGGGTGCGACTGGCGTTTGCTGCAGTCCCGGGTGTAGCCGACCGCCTCCCACCTGTCGTTGGTGAACTTCTGCCCGCAGTCCTTGCACACCGGCCGCCGCGCCTCCCGCTCCTGGCGGCGCCGCTGCTCTTCCCTGGCGGCCTGGCGGCGGCGGGCGAGGTAAGCGTCCCGCCGGGCATTGCCGATCGCCTCCAGCAGCGGGGCGCGGTGGTCGCGGCCGAAGCGCCAGAGCGCGGGCCCGGCCGGGCCGTGTTTCGCGCAGCTTCTCCAGCGTGGTCGCCACGATCGGGATGCAGCGGTCGTAGAAGTGGTAGCCGCCCCCGAGATGCCACTGGCCCTGCCAGTGGTGGCGGGTGAGGTCGGCGACCTTCGCCATCTGGCTCTTGGCGGAGCGCTTGCCGACCTGGTGGAAGACGAGCAGGACCGGCGGGTGCACCCGTTCGTATTCCTCGGAAGGTGGCGCGGACCAGCGGGTGCGCCACATCGGCTTCTCGATGCCGTCGGTGTCCTTCTCCTGCCGCTGGAAGAACCGGACGTACTTGTCGAACTTGGCGGCGATGAGGACGGCTTCCTCGGTGCAGTTGTCGACCTCGATGAACAGCAGCGGCACCCCGGCCTCCGGGGCGGTCAGGACGACGTCTGCGCGGGCGCTGCCGATCGCGGGGTTCTTCCATGTGCCCTTCACCGGGAGCGCGACCTCGGTGGCGTACGAGGCGAGGGTGCCGATCCCATCGGGTGCGTCGACGGCGGCCCGCGCGGCCGCGACCGCTTCAGCCGGCTCCCCCCGCGACCAGGTCGAGGTTCGGCTTCGGGCGGATCAGCGCGATGACCGTCTCGTTCACCGTCATCGGGTGCGATGCGCCGGAGCGGCCCGCGCTCTTGGGCATGCCGCCCATCTCCTCCGGCCCCCGGTCCAACTCGAGGCCAGCGGCGGCCAGCCCGTCCTTGGTGAGCAGGCGCACCTCCCTCCCCCTCGGGTGCGGCCGCCGTCGACGGACAGGCCATGCCGTCGCAGATCGTTGAGCGCGCCGCGATGGGAGGCGGTGCGCGCCTCCTTCCGCTTGGCCGCCGTGTCCTTCGTGGTGTGCCGGTATGTCAGGTGCGGTGAGGACAACCGTTGGATCCGGTCCGCCGTCGCGGCCTTGAGCACCCCCAGCACGCGCAGCGCATCAGCGCGGTGCCCGGTCGACGATCCCGCCTCGTTCGTCTTGCGCTTGCCCGCCATCAGCCCCACCCTCCCGTGCGTCCCGACCGGCCACCGGCCGGGCGCCGACCCCCGGCCGCAGGGCGCACCAGGCGCGCCCTGAACCCGATGATCGCCTCCACCACTGACACCCCACCCGGAGCTAGCGTCCGTCCGCTCGTCGAAGACATCGTCCGGGGTATCGCTACCTCGGCGAAGTGCAAGCGCGTAACGCCGACAACGGCGCCGTCCTCACGGGGCGGCGCCGCATGTCAGTGCCTCCTCTTACGACGCCGCCGGGAATGTGGGAATCGGGAGGACCGGGATGGCAGCGACCGAGCAGCAGGTATTGAGGCCTTCTCGGCAGCCTGATAGTTGCGGAGTGTGACGGTGTGCGGGTGCCTGCTCGCGGCCTAGTTCTGCGGTGCCAGGGTGCGCAGGACACAGAACTCGTTGCCCTCGAGGTCTGCCATGACCACCCAGTTTCGGTCTGAGCCCTGGCCCACATCCTTCTTGGTGGCACCGAGGCCGAGCAATCTGGTCACCTCGTCCTCGGTGCTGCCGTCGATCGGGCTGACGTCGAGGTGAAGCCGGTTCTTCACGGTCTTGCCCTCGGGCACCTGGATGAACAGCAGAGTGGGCGGCATCTGGCGGGCCCGAACATCCTCGACGGTCGGCACCCAGGAGCCGATCTCGACCTTGCCCTCGCTCCGGTCGATCACCTTGAAGTCCAGGACCTCGCACCAGAAGGCCGCGAGCCTCTCCGGATCGTGGCAGTCAACGGCCAACTCGGTGAACCTACTTGTCATGACTCTCCCAGATAGTGTGGACGGGGCTCAGGGTATGCCGCCCGTCCGACGGATCCGAGATCTTCCTGATTAGGGACATCAAACGGGCTTGACCCGGCATCAGATATGCGAGAAGCCCCTGGTAGGAACAGGTCTGCGAAGAACAGGTTCCGGGCACCGAGAGGCTTCACGCGTTGACCAGTATCACCTACACCGGCGTGCTCGATGTCAGCCGGGCCACTGCTGAGGCCCTCGCGAAGCTGCTGCTCGAACACCGCGAGCGTCTCGGGACCCGCAAGGGCACCCGCGCCCTAGGTGTGCTGTCCGGGGACGTTGGTGACAGGCGACACGCCTTGAGTGGTCCTTGAATGAGGTGAGGGCCCCTGGTTTCGGTGTGGATTGCGAC
>NZ_JBVHEP010000059.1:0-3577 GCF_055562795.1 Streptomyces sp. NPDC016851 | reverse complement strand
CGGTGCTGGTGCTGGACGGGCCGGAGTTTCTGGCGGAGACGGGCGGGTTCGATGCGGGTGCGGTGTCGGACGCTGATCGTCTGGCTCCGTTGCTGCCGTCCCATCCGGCGTATGTGATCTACACGTCGGGATCGACCGGCCGCCCGAAGGGCGTGGTCGTCACGCACGAGAGCTGCGCCAACCTGTCGTCGAGCCATGACTGGTACGGCGTGCGGGTCGGGAGCAGGGTGGCCCAGTTCGCGTCCGTCGGCTTCGACATGTTCTGCGAGGAGTGGCTGCTCGCACTGCTGCGGGGCGCGGCGCTGGTGACCGTACCGGCGGATCGTCGGCTGGGAGCCGACCTGGGGCGGTTCCTGGCCGATCGAGGGGTGACGCACGCGGCGCTGCCGCCCGCAGTCGCGGCGACGATCCCCGACGGCCTTCTGGACCCGGCGTTCGTGCTCGACGTCGGCGGCGAGTCCTGCCCGCCCGAGCTGGTCGAACGCTGGACGGCGGACGGCCGCACCATGTTCAACACCTACGGGCCCACCGAGACGACCGTGGACGCCACAGTGTGGCGGTGCAGCCCAGGCCTGGAGGCAGGGGCGGCGGTACCGATCGGCCGGCCCGTCATCAACACCCGGGCGTACGTGCTGGACGCCGCGCTCCGGCCCGTACCGACGGGGGTGGTGGGCGAGCTGTACCTCGCGGGCACGGGCCTGGCACGCGGCTATCTGAATCTTCCCGGGCTGACGGCCCAGCGCTTCGTGGCGTGCCCGTTCGGGCCGGGACAGCGGATGTACCGCACCGGCGACCGCGTGAAGTGGAACGCCGACGGGCAGCTGGTCTTCGCGGGCCGTGCGGACGACCAAGTGAAGATCCGCGGCTTCCGGATCGAACCGGGCGAGGTCGAGGCCGTACTCGCAGCGCACCCGGCCGTCGCCCAGGCCGCGGTGATCGTACGGGAGGACTCGCCCGGCGAACTGCGGATCGTCGGCTACGTCGTCCCCGGCGAAGACACGGACGCCGAGGAACTGCCCCGGGCCGTACGCGAGTTCGCGGCGGAGCGGCTGCCGTCGTACATGGTGCCGGTGGCCGTGGTGGTGCTGGACACCGTGCCGCTGACGGTCAACGGCAAGGTGGACCGAAAGGCGCTGCCCGCACCCGATTACGGCAAGGCCGGCACCGGACGTCCGCCTGCCACCCCGCATGAGGAACTGGTCTGCCGGGCGTTCGCCGACGTCCTCGGCCTGCCCGGAGCCGGGGCCGACGACGACTTCTTCGCGCTCGGCGGGCACTCCCTGCTGGCCACCCGACTGCTCAGCCGGGTGCGGACGGTGACGGGCCTCGACGTGCCCGTCCGGGTCCTGTTCGCGAACCCCACACCCGCCGGTGTCGCCGAGTGGCTGACGGCGCAGACCGGCTCACAGAAGAAGACCAGACCGACGCTGCGGCCGATGCGTAGGCAGAAGAAGGAGTTCTGATGATTCCGTTGTCGTTCGCGCAGCGTCGCCTGTGGTTCCTGTGGCAGCTGGAGGGCCCCGCCGACACGTTCAACATCCCGCTGGCCCTGCGGCTGACCGGGCCACTGGACCGCGACGCGCTCGCCGCCGCCCTGCGGGACCTCATCGAGCGCCACGAGGTGCTGCGCACCGTCCTCCCGGCCGCGGACGGCGAGCCGTACCAGCGGATCCTGCCCACCGACGAGGCAGGCTTCGAGCTGAGGGTCGCCCAGGTGCCGCCGGAGGCCGTGGCGGACGAGGTGCGGCGCGCGAGCGGGTACGCCTTCGACCTGGCCGGCGAAATCCCGTTACGGGCCCAGCTGTTCACGGTGAACCCGGACGAGCACGTGCTGGTCCTGGTGGTGCACCACATCGCGGCCGACGGCTGGTCGATGGGACCCCTGCTCCGCGACCTCTCCACCGCCTACACCGCGCGGCTGGCCGGCCAGGAGCCGCGGTGGGAGCCGCTGCCGGTGCAGTACGCGGACTACGCCCTGTGGCAGCGTGAAGTCCTCGGTACCCAGGACGACCCGGACAGCACCCTGTCCGAGCAGGTGACGTACTGGCAGGACACCCTCGCCGGCGCGCCGGAGGAACTCGCACTGCCCACCGACCGGCCGCGCCCGGCACAGATCACGTCCCGCGGTCACACCGCCGAGCTGGAGGTCTCCGCTGACGCCCACCGACGGCTGCTCGAGGTGGCCGGGGAGCACGGGGCGACCCTGCTCATGGTGGCGCACTCCGCGCTGGCCGTGCTGCTGTCCCGGATGGGGGCGGGCGAAGACCTCCCCATCGGCACCCTGGTCGCCGGACGGACCGACGAAGGACTCAACGACCTCGTCGGCTTCTTCGTCAACAACCTGGTGATCCGCGCCGACCTGTCGGGCGCCCCGGCCTTCACCGACGTGCTTCGGCGGGTGCGTGAGGCTTCCCTGGACGCCTACGAGCACCAGGACGTGCCGTTCGAGAAACTGGTCGAGGAACTGGCGCCGACCCGGTCGCTGTCCAGGCACCCCCTCTTCCAGGTGATGGCGGCCGTCGAGACCGAGGACCCGATGTCCTCCGGGCGGCGCGGCGGGCCCGCCCTGGAACTGCCCGGTCTGCGGGTCGAGATGATCGCCGGCGAAGAGCAGGCGCGCGACCTCGACCTCGACCTGGTGCTGCGCGAGACGCTCGACGACGACGGGCGGCCCGCGGGCCTGCGGGGCGCCCTCATCGGCTCCGCCGACCTGTTCGACGCCGGAACGGTCCAGCGGATCGCGGACATGATGGCGCGCGTCCTGGAGAGGGCCGCCGCCGACCCGTCGGCCCCCGTCGCCTCGCTGGACGTGCTCGGCCCGGACGAGTACCGGCGCATCGTCCAGGAGTGGAATGCCGCTGCGGGGCCTGTGCCCGCTGGCCTGCTGCCGGATTTGTTCGCGGCGCAGGTGGGGCGGTCGCCGGAGGCGGTGGCGCTGGTGGGTGAGGGTGTGGAGTGGTCGTATGCGCAGGTGGAGGAGCGGGCGAATCGTCTTGCGCGGAAGTTGATTGCGCGGGGGGTGGGTCCGGAGTCGGTGGTGGCTTTGGTGCTGGAGCGGTCGCCGGAGTTGGTGGTGGCGGTGCTGGCGGTGCTGAAGGCGGGGGGTGCGTATCTGCCGATCGATCCGGGGCAGCCCGTGGAGCGCATCCGGTTCGTGATCGAGGATGCGGCGCCGGTGCTGGTGCTGGACGGGCCGGAGTTCCTGGCGGAGACGGGCGGGTTCGATGCGGGTGCGGTGTCGGACGCTGATCGTCTGGCTCCGTTGCTGGGGTCTCATCCGGCGTATGTGATCTATACGTCGGGTTCGACGGGGCGTCCGAAGGGTGTGGTGATTCCGCACGAGGCGTGTGCGGGTTATGTGGTCAGTCATGACCGGTATGGGGTGGGTGCGGGCAGTCGGGTGGCGCAGTTCGCGTCGGTGGGTTTTGACGCGTTCTGTGAGGAGTGGTGGCTGGCGTTGCTGCGGGGGGCGGCGTTGGTGTCGGTGCCGTCGGATCGGCGGTTGGGTGATGAGTTGGTGCGGTTTTTGGTGGATCGGGGGGTGACGCATGCGACGTTGCCGCCGGCGGTGGCGGTG
>NZ_JBVHEP010000058.1:0-3642 GCF_055562795.1 Streptomyces sp. NPDC016851 | reverse complement strand
AAGACGAGGGTGGCCGGCAGGCGCAGCCCGGTGGCCTTGTTGAGGCGGTTGCGCAGTTCGACCGCGGTGAGGGAGTCGATGCCGAGCTCCTTGAAACCGCGGCGCACGTCCACCGCCGTGGCGCTCTCGTAGTTCAGCGCCCCGGCGACCTCACCCAGGACCAGTTCGAGCAGGAACGCCGCCCGCTGCTCGTCCTGGAGCCCGGCCAGCCGTTCGGTGAGCGAACCCGCGGACGGACCGGTCCCGGCCTGCGCCGTGCGGCGCGCCGTCGTACGGACCAGCTCCCGCAGGACGGGCGGTATCTCACCGCCCCGCGCCCGCAGGCCGGCCGTGTCCAGCGCCATCGGCACCACGTCCGGCGCGTCCAGCGCCAGCGCCGTGTCGAACAGTTCCAGCCCCAGCGCCGGGTCCAACTGTCCGATGCCGGTGCGCGCGAGCCGTGCCAGGTCGGTCTCGCTGAGCGTCGCGGCCATCCCGTCGTCGGCCCACGCCCCCCAGCCCAGGGACACCGCCGGCAGGCCCTCGGTGCGGCGGCGCTGCGCCAGCGCGTCCAGGTACGCGTTCGCCGCCGCGTAGGCCGCCTGGCCCGCCGTGCCGTACGAGCCGGCGACGGAGGAGAACAGCGCGAAGACGGACAGGTCAAGCCCGCGCGTCGCCTCGTCGAGGTTGCGTGCCGCGTCCGCCTTCGGACGCAGTACGGCGGAGACGCGCTCGGGGGTGAGCGACGTGAAAATGCCGTCGTCGAGGACGCCGGCCGCGTGCACGACGCCCGTGAGGGGATGCTCGGCGGGGACCGCGGCCAGCAGGTCGTCCAGGGCGGCGCGGTCGGCGACGTCGCAGGCGGCGAACGTGACCTCGGCGCCCAGCGCGGTCAGCCGCCGCTCCAGTTCCTCCATGCCCTCGGCGCTCCGGCCTCGACGGCTGACCAGCATCAGGTGCCGCACACCGTGCTCGGTGACGAGGTGGTGGGCGAAGAACCGGCCCAGGGCTCCGGTGGCCCCGGTGAGCAGGACCGTCCCGCCGGAGGCGAAGGGAGACCGCCGGGCCTCCGGGGCGCTCGCCCTGGTCAGACGTGGCGCGAGGAACCGGCCGTCCCGCACGGCGAGCTGCGGCTCACCCGCGAGCACCGGCTCCGTGTCGCCCGTGTCGTCGAGGCCGTCCACCAGCACGATCCGGTCCGGGTTCTCCGTCTGCGCCGAGCGCAACAGACCCCACACGGCCGCGCCCACCGGGTCCGGCACCTCGCCCGCGACGGAGACCGCGCCCCTGGTGACCACGACCAGCCGTTCGCTGTCGGGCCGGTCCTCGGCGAGCCACTCCTGGACCCGGCCGAGCACCTGGTGCACGGTGTCGTGCACCGAGCCGCCCTGGGGCACCCGCAGTACGGTCGCTGCGGGCCTGTCGGACGCGGCGGAGCCGGGCGTCACCGGCACCCACCGCAGCCGGAACAGCGCGTCATGCCCGCCGGAGCGGAGCGCGTCGCGCAGCTGGGCGGCGGCGACCGTGCGCAGCGCCAGCTCACCGACCTCGGCCACCGGCTCCCCGGTGCCGTCCGCCACCAGCAGCGAGACCGTGTCGGGGCCGACCCGGGTCAGCCGCACCCGCACCATGGCCGCACCGATCGCGTGGAGCCGCACCCCCTGGAAGGAGAACGGCAGCCGCGGCTCCACGGACGTCTCCAGCGCTCCCAGTTCGAGTGCGTGCAACGCCGCGTCGAGCAGGGCCGGATGCAGTCCGAACCGCTCGGCGACGGCGGCCTGTTCCTCCGCCAGGGCCACCTCGGCGAAGACCGTCCCATCCGCTTGCCACACGCGCCGCAGCCCCTGGAACGCGGGGCCGTAGGCGAAGCCCTTCGCGGCGAGCGTCGCGTACCAGTCAACGAGGTCCACCGGTTCCGCGTCCTGCGGAGGCCACACGGCCAGACCTGTCCCCGCGGCGGATTCCTGGGCGTTGTCGCGGGCAAGGACGCCGGTGCCGTGCCGCGTCCACGGCCCCTCGGCCGACTCGGTCGCCGACCGGGAGTGGACGCTGAAGGAGCAGTGCCCGGACTCGTCCGCGGGCCCGACCGACACCTGGACCTGGACACCGCCCGTCGAGGGCAGGCTCAGCGGCGCCTCCAAAGTCAGCTCCTCCACCACCCGGCAGCCCGCCAGGTCTCCCGCCCGCAGCGCGAGTTCGACGAGCGCTGTCCCCGGGAGGAGGACGGTGTCCAGCACGGCGTGGTCGGCGAGCCAGGGGTGGTCGTCGAGGGACAGCCGTGTCGTCAGAACCAGAGCGTCGGAGTCGGCCAGCGAGACGGCCGCACCGAGCAGCGGATGCCCGGCCGGACCGAGGCCGAGACCGGCCGCTTCCGCGTCGGCGCTGCGCGAGTCGTCGTGGTTCAGCCAATACCGCCGGCGCTGGAAGGCGTACGTCGGCAGATCGACGTGCCGGGCGTCACGGCCCCCGAAGACCGCCCGCCAGTCAGGAGCGGCACCGCGCGTCCACAGCTGAGCCAGCGCCGTGGTCAGGGAGTCCGCTGCCGTGCGGTCGCGGCGCAGGACCGGGACGAACTCCGGCTCCGGGCCGGGGCCTTCGGGCACACTGGCCCGGCCCATGGCGGACAGCACGCCATCGGGGCCGAGTTCGACGTACGTGCGCACGCCGCGCTCGTGCAGGGTGCGGATGCCGTCGTGGAAGCGGACGGCCTCGCGGACATGCCGCACCCAGTATCCGGGCGAGGCAAGCTGTTCGGCCGTGGCGAGGTCCCCGGTGAGGTTGGAGACGACGGGGATCCGCGGCCTGCTGTACGTGAGCCCTTCGGCGACCCCGCGGAACTCCTCCAGCATCGGATCCATGAGAGGCGAGTGGAAGGCGTGGCTGACCTGCAGCCGCCGGGTCTTGAAGCCGAGTGCCGTGAGCGCCTCGTCGATCTCGGCGATGGCTCCCTCGGCTCCCGAGAGCACCGTGGACGCCGGTCCGTTGACGGCGGCGATCGCGACTTCGTGTTCGCGTCCGGCGAGGTGTCCGGCGACCTGCTCCTCGGTGGCGAGCACGGAGACCATCGCCCCGTTGCGGGGCAGTGCCTGCATGAGCCGGCCGCGGGCGGCCACCAGGGTGCAGGCGTCCTCCAGGGTCAGCACCCCGGCGACGTGCGCCGCCGCCAGCTCGCCGATCGAGTGCCCGGCCACGAACTGCGGCCGCAGCCCGAGGTGTTCGACCAGCCGGAACAGGGCGACTTCCAGCGCGAACAGGCCGGTCTGCGTGTAGAGGGTGCGGTCCAGGAGGTCGCCGTCCTCGGTGAACATCACCTCGCGCAGGGATCGCCCGAGGTGTCCGTCGAGGTACTTGCACGCCTCGTCCAGGGCCTGGGCGAAGACGGGCTGTGTGTCGTACAGCTCGCGCCCCATCCCGGGACGCTGGCTGCCCTGGCCGGTGAACAGGAACGCCGTGTCGCCCACGACGGGCGTGCCCCGCAGCAGACCCGGCGCCGACTCGCCCTCGGCCAGCAGCGCCAGGCCGGCCCGCAACGCGTCGGGCCCGTCGGCCAGCAGCACGGCCCGCTCATCGAGTGCGGCTCGGTGGACGGCGAGTGACAGTCCGAGTGTGGGCAGGTCGGTGTTGTTGTGCTGTTCGAGGTGGTCGGTGAGTCGTCGTGCCTGG
>NZ_JBVHEP010000057.1:0-4127 GCF_055562795.1 Streptomyces sp. NPDC016851 | reverse complement strand
GGCCCCAGCAGAACGCCGGGTGCCTGACGACCCACAGCACCTGGGCTGACGCCCAGCGCTCTCAGCGCCGCCGCAGATCCGCGACCCTGGCCCGCTCCGCCCCGGGACTCTGATCCCCGAGCATCGTGGCCGACCGCAACCCACTCCCCGCCCCCGGCACCTGCCGCCGAGGCCCAGGCAACGGCACATCCCGGCGCTGCTGACGCCCCGGGACGGCATCACCCCCGGGACCTCCCGCCCCGGCCGACCCCCCCGGCGCCCCCGCGACAGTGATCTGCACACCCTGATCGGCGAGCGCCTGAAGCTCCGTACCCGCACGGTCGTCATGGGCGGGCGGCTCGTCCGTCACGAGGCGGGTGATCAGATCCGTCGGCACGGTCTGGAACATCGTGTCCGTCCCGAGCTTGGTGTGGTCCGCGAGGACCACCACCTCCGCGGCGGCCTGCACCAGCGCCCGGTCGACCGACGCCGACAGCATGTTGGACGTGGACAGCCCCCGCTCCGCGGTCAGACCGCTCCCGGACAGGAACGCCCGCGACACCCGCAGCCCGTGCAGGGACTGCTCGGCACCGCTGCCGACCAGGGCGTAGTTCGAGCCGCGGAGCGTACCGCCGGTCATCACGACCTCGACCCGGTTGGCATGGGCCAGCGCCTGGGCGACCAGCAGTGAGTTGGTGACGACGGTCAGCCCGGGCACCCGGGCGAGCCGGCGGGCCAGCTCCTGGGTCGTCGTACCCGCCCCGACCACGATCGCCTCGCCCTCCTCCACGAGATTCGCGGCGAGGTCGGCGATGGCGGTCTTCTCGGCGGTCGCGAGATGGGACTTCTGCGGAAAGCCGGACTCCCGCGTGAAACCGCCCGGCAGTACCGCACCGCCGTGCCGGCGGTCGAGGAGTCCTTCTGCCTCCAGCGCGCGCACGTCCCGCCGTACGGTCACTTCGGAGGTCTGGACGACGCGGGCGAGTTCACGGAGCGACACGGCCCCGTTCGCTCGCACCATTTCGAGGATCAATTGGCGACGTTCTGCAGCGAACACGAAACTGACAGTAACGCCAGCGACCGTCTGCTTTCAGCAGTTTGCGCTGAATAGCAGAAGATGTTCGCACGGCACAGCGCGAAGTGGTATAGGGCCTAGTCGCGCCGCCTATGCCGCACGAATGGTCGAACACTCCCCGTGACCAGCGAGGAACCGGATCCGGCCTCAGCCCTCGCCGGTGTCCTTCCGGGTGTGCAACTGCCGTGCCACCTCGGCGATCGAGCCCGACAGGGAGGGATAGACGGTGAAGGCGTTCGCAATCTGTTCGACGGTCAGATTGTTGTCGACCGCGATCGAGATGGGGTGGATCAGTTCCGAGGCACGCGGCGCCACGACGACACCACCGACCACGATCCCGGTCCCCGGCCGGCAGAAGATCTTGACGAAGCCGTCGCGGATGCCCTGCATCTTGGCGCGCGGGTTGCGCAGCAGCGGCAGCTTCACGACCCGGGCGTCGATCTTCCCGCCGTCGACATCGGCCTGGCTGTAGCCGACAGTGGCGATCTCCGGGTCGGTGAAGACGTTCGACGAGACGGTCTTGAGGTTCAGCGGGGCCACGGCATCGCCCAGGAAGTGGTACATGGCGATGCGTCCCTGCATGGCGGCCACGGAGGCGAGGGCGAACACGCCCGTCACGTCACCGGCCGCGTACACGCCCGGAGCGGTCGTGCGCGACACCTTGTCGGTCCAGATGTGACCGGACTCGCGCAGCCGGACCCCGGCCTCCTCCAGCCCCATGCCCGAGCTGTTCGGAACGGCACCGACGGCCATGAGGCAGTGCGACCCGGTGATGACCCGCCCGTCGGAGAGGGTCACCTCGACCCGGTCCCCGACCCGCTTGGCGGACTGCGCCCGGGTGCGTCCCATGACGTTCATGCCGCGCCGCCGGAAGACCTCCTCCAGCACGGCGGCCGCGTCCGGGTCCTCACCCGGCAGCACCCGGTCCCGCGACGACACGAGCGTCACCCTCGACCCCAGCGCCTGATAGGCACCGGCGAACTCGGCACCGGTCACACCCGACCCGACCACGATCAGCTCCTCGGGGAGCTCGTCGAGGTCGTACACCTGGGTCCAGTTCAGGATCCGCTCGCCGTCGGGCTGGGCGTCGGGCAGCTCGCGGGGATGACCACCGGTGGCGATGAGCACGGCATCCGCCGTCAGGGTCTCCTCACTCCCGTCGGCGGCGCGCACCACGACCTTGCGCGACCCGTCGAGCGCCTGCATGCCCTCCAGTCGCCCGCGCCCGCGCAGGACACGCGCCCCGGCACGCGTCACAGATGCCGTGATGTCGTGCGACTGGGCGAGCGCGAGCCGCTTCACACGCCGGTTGACCTTCCCCAGGTCGACGCCCACCACCCGTGCGGCCTGCTCCACGTGGGGAGTGTCGTCCGCGACGATGATCCCCAGCTCCTCGTACGACGAGTCGAAGGTGGTCATCACCTCAGCCGTGGCGATCAGGGTCTTCGACGGCACGCAGTCGGTGAGCACCGACGCCCCGCCCAGACCGTCGCAATCGACGACGGTCACCTCCGCGCCGAGTTGAGCGGCCACCAGCGCCGCTTCGTATCCGCCGGGTCCGCCACCGATGATCACGATCCGAGTCACGTACCCCATTGTCCCGCACCCATCAACATGACACCGCCCCGGGGCCCACCGCCGATGCGGCTCCGTTACGCGAGTGACTCCCGGGCACCTGCCGTACCCTCTCCCCATGTCGCTCTACGCCGCGTACGCCGGCAACCTCGACGCGCGGCTGATGTCCCGCCGCGCCCCGCACTCGCCGCTGCGCGCCACCGGCTGGCTGAACGGGTGGCGGCTGACCTTCGGCGGCGAGCACATGGGCTGGGAGGGCGCCCTGCCGACGATCGTCGAGGACCCCCTCCACCAGGTCTTCGTCGCGCTGTACGACATCGCCCCCATGGACGAGGAGTCACTCGACCGCTGGGAGGGCGTGGGGCTCGACATCTACCGCCGCACACGCGTACGGGTCCACACCCTGGAGGGTGACGAACAGGCGTGGGCCTTCACCCTCAACGCCTACGAGGGCGGCCTGCCCTCCGCCCGCTACCTGGGCGAGATCGCCGACGCGGCCGAGTCGGCCGGCGCCCCGCACGACTACGTGATGGAACTGCGCAAGCGCCCCTGCTGAACCCGCTTCGTCGGAAACGACAAGACAACGATCGCCACCCCGTGAGGTCCACCATCTACGCGCGTAGGCAATCACCGGCTACCCTCGTGCGCGTGAACGCATCTCTTCTTCCGGACGACATCCAGGGCGACCCCCACGCCGCCGCCGACGCCGCCGCGACCCGCCTGCGCGAACTCACGGGCGCCGAGACCCACGACGTCGCCCTCGTGATGGGCTCCGGCTGGGCTCCGGCCGTGGACGCCCTCGGTGCCCCCGAGGCCGAGCTCCAGGTCACCGAGCTGCCCGGCTTCCCGCCCCCGGCGGTCGAGGGCCACGGAGGCAAGATCCGCTCGTACCGGATCGGCAACAAGCGCGCCCTGGTCTTCCTCGGCCGTACGCACTACTACGAGGGCCGCGGCGTGGCAGCGGTCGCCCACGGCGTCCGCACCGCGGTCTCGGCCGGCTGCAAGACGATCGTCCTGACGAACGGCTGCGGCGGCCTGCGCGAGGGCATGCGCCCCGGCCAGCCGGTCCTGATCAGCGACCACATCAACCTCACCGCCACCTCCCCCATCATCGGCGCCAACTTCGTCGACCTCACCGACCTCTACTCTCCGCGCCTGCGGGCCCTGTGCAAGGAGGTCGACCCCACGCTGGAAGAGGGCGTCTACGCCCAGTTCCCCGGCCCGCACTACGAGACTCCGGCGGAGATCCGTATGGCCCGGGTCATCGGTGCGGACCTGGTGGGCATGTCGACGGTCCTCGAGGCGATCGCCGCGCGTGAGGCGGGTGCGGAGGTTCTGGGCATCTCCCTCGTCACGAACCTGGCGGCGGGCATGACCGGAGAGCCCCTGAACCACGAAGAGGTCCTCCAGGCCGGCCGCGACTCCGCGACGCGCATGGGTTCACTGCTCGCCCAGGTCCTGGGCCGCCTGTAAGCACCCTGGCGTAATCGCTGGGTCG
>NZ_JBVHEP010000056.1:0-4702 GCF_055562795.1 Streptomyces sp. NPDC016851 | reverse complement strand
GCGGTGCCGGGTGGTGCGGCCAATGTGCAGGACGTGTATCCGCTGGCTCCGTTGCAGGAGGGCATCTTCTTCCACCACCTCATGGCCGACGGGGAGGGCACGGACGTCTACGCCATGCCCTTCGTTCTGCGGATGGACTCGCGGGCCCGGCTCGACTCCGTCCTCTCGGCGTTGCAGCAGGTGGTGGACCGGCATGACGTGTACCGCACGGCGATCGTGTGGGAGGGACTGCCGGAGCCCGTCCAGGTGGTGTGGCGGCGGGCGGAGCTTCCGGTCACCGAGGTGGAGCTCGGTGCCGGTGAGGGGGACGTGGTCGGACGGCTGCTGGCGGCGGCCGGCGGGCGTATGGAGCTGGAGCGCGCGCCGTTGCTGACGGTGCACACCGCGGCCGAGCCGGGCGGCGAGGGCTGGCTGGCGCTCATCCGGATGCATCACCTGGTCCAGGACCACACCGCCTTGGAAGTGGTCCTGGACGAGGTGAGAACGATGCTGGCCGGACGGGCCGAGGCGCTGCCGACGCCGGTGCCCTTCCGTGACTTCGTGGCGCAGGCCAGGCTGGGCGTGTCCGAGGAAGCGCACCGGGAGTACTTCTCCGGACTCCTCGGCGATGTCACGGACACCACCGCCCCCTACGGACTCCACGACGTGCACGGTGACGGCTTGGGAGCCGCCCAGGGCCGGCTGGCCGTGGAGGGTGATGTGGCCGCCCGTGTGAACCAGGTGGCGCGGGCGCTCGCGGTGAGTCCCGCGACCGTGTTCCACGTGGCGTGGGGGCGAGTACTGGCGGCGCTGTCCGGGCGTGACGACGTCGTGTTCGGCACCGTGCTGCTGGGTCGGGCGAGCGTCGGAGCGCATCGCGTTCCGGGGCTCTTCATGAACACCCTCCCGGTCAGGGTCGAGGTGGCCGACCGGACCGTGGAGCAGGCCCTGGCGGACATGCGCGGCCGGCTCGCCGAGCTCCTGGTCCACGAGCACGCGCCGCTGGCTCTTGCGCAGGCGGCCAGTGGCCTGCCGGGCGGTAGCCCGCTCTTCACCTCGATCTTCAACTACCGGCACCTGCAGGCGGACGTCGAGCAGTCGGGCACCGGAATCGAGGGCGTCGACGCCGTCCTGACGAGGGACCCGACGAACTATCCCCTGGACGTGTCCGTCAACCAGAGCGCCTCCGGCTTCGAGATCGTCGTGGAGGCGACGGCACCGGTCGACCCGACGGGAGTGTGCCGGCTTCTGCACACCTCGGTGGCGAACCTGGCCAGGGCGTTGGAGGACACCCCGGGCGGCCGGCTCGCGGCGGTGGACATCGTCGATCCCGAGCACACCGAGTTGCTGCTGCACGTCAACGACACCGCCGCGCCCGCACAGGACGGTCTCGTGCCCGCGCTGTTCACCGCGCAGGCGGCGCGGCTGCCCGAGGCGGTGGCGCTGGTGGGGCCCGGCGTCGAGCTGAGCTACGGCGAGGTCGAGGCCCGGTCGAACCGGTGGGCCAGACAGCTGATCGCCGCGGGCGTGGGGCCGGAGTCGGTGGTCGCGCTGGTGCTGGAACGTTCACCGGAGCTGCTGGTGGCGATCCTCGCGGTGCTGAAGGCCGGTGGCGCGTATCTGCCGATCGATCCGGACCAGCCGGCCGAGCGGGTGGCGTTCATGATCGAGGACGCCGCACCGGTTCTCGTGCTCGACGAGGCCGCGCTGCCGATGGAGGCGCAGGGGTATGCCGATGCGGCGGTGTCCGACGCCGATCGGCTCGCTCCGCTGCTGCCGGGGCATCCCGCCTATGTGATCTACACGTCCGGTTCGACCGGGCGGCCGAAGGGTGTCGTCGTCTCGCACGAGGGGTTCGCGAACCTCTCGGTGAGCCACGGCCGGTTCGGTGTGGGGCCGGGGAGCCGGGTGGCGCAGTTCGCGTCCGTGGGTTTCGACATGTTCTGCGAGGAGTGGCTGCTGGCGCTGCTGTCGGGGGCGGCTCTGGTGACCGTCCCGGCCGAGCGGCGGCTCGGTGCCGAGTTCGCGGAGTTTCTGTCGGAGTCCGGGGTGACCCATGCGACGCTGCCTCCCGCTGTGGTGGCCACGATCCCGCACGGCGCTCTCGCCGACGACTTCGTGCTGGACGTGGGCGGGGAGGCGCTGCCGGCCGAGGTGGTCGCCCGGTGGGCGGCCGGGCGGAAGATGTTCAACAGCTACGGGCCGACGGAGACGACGGTGAACGCGGCCGTCTGGGAGTGCCGGCCCGACCTGGAAGCGGGTGCGGCCGTGCCGATCGGCCGCCCGATCGCCAACACCCGGGTCCATGTGCTCGACGACGCGCTCCGGCCTGTTCCGGCGGGCGTCCTGGGCGAGTTGTACGTGACGGGTACGGGCCTGGCGCGCGGCTACCTGGGACGCGCGGGCCTGACCGCCGAACGGTTCGTGGCCTGTCCCTTCGAACCGGGGCAGCGGATGTACCGCACCGGCGACCGGGTGCGGTGGAACACCGACGGGGAGCTGGTGTTCGCCGGGCGTGCGGACGAGCAGGTGAAGCTCCGCGGGTTCCGGATCGAGCCGGGCGAGATCGAGGCCGCGCTGGCGGCCCACCCCTGGGTGGAGCAGGCCGCGGTCGTCGTGCGGGAGGACGACCCCGGCGACCTCCGGCTGGTCGGTTACGTCATCCCCGCCGAGGACGCCGACACCGACGAACTGCCCTCGCTGGTACGCGATCTCGCGGCCCGGCAGCTGCCGTCCCACATGGTCCCGTCGGCCGTGGTGGTGCTGGACGCGTTCCCGCTGACACCGAACGCCAAGCTGGACCGCAAGGCGCTCCCCGTGCCGGCCTACTCGGCGGCCGCCGGTACGGGCCGTGCCCCGGCCGGCCTGCGCGAGGAGACCATCTGCGCTGCCTTCGCGGAGGTCCTCGGGCTGGAGCGGGTCGGGGTCGACGACGACTTCTTCGCCCTGGGCGGGCACTCGCTGCTCGTCGTCTCGCTGGTGGAACGACTGCGACAGCGCGGGGTGTCGGTGTCGGTGCGGGCGCTGTTCACGACGCCGACGCCCGCCGGGCTGGCGGCTGCCGCGGGACCGGAGGCCGTGACGGTGCCGCCCAACGGGATCCCGCCGGGCGCGCAGGAGATCACCCAAGAGATGCTGCCGCTGGTCCGGCTCTCCGAGGCCGAGATCGAACGACTGGTGGCCGCGGTGCCCGGGGGCGCGCCCAACATCCAGGACGTGTATCCGCTGGCGCCCCTCCAAGAGGGCATCTTCTTTCACCACCTGATCGCGGACCGGGACGGCACGGACGTCTACGTGACGCCGTCGACGCTGCGGTTCGACTCGCGCAGCCGCCTGGACGCGTTCCTCGTCGCGCTGCGGCAGGTCGTGGACCGCAACGACGTGTACCGCACGGCGATCGTGTGGGAGGGGCTGCCCGAGCCGGTTCAAGTGGTGGTACGCCACGCGGAGCTGACGGTCACCGAGGACTCGGCGGAGCGGCTGCTCGCGGCGGCCGGCGGGTGGATGGACATCGGCCGGGCACCGCTGATGGACGTGCGCGTGGCGGCCGAGCCGGGCACCGGGGGATGGCTGGCGCTCGTGCGCATCCACCACCTGGTGCAGGACCACACGGCGTCGGACGTGCTGCTCGACGAGGTGCGGGCGTTCATGGGCGGGCAGGCCGACCGGCTGCCGCCACCGGTACCGTTCCGTGAGTTCGTGGCCCGGGCACGGCTCGGGATGCCCCGGGAGGAACACGAGCGGTACTTCGCCGGGCTTCTCGGAGACGTCACCGAGGTCACGGCCCCGTACGGCCTGATGGACGTTCTCGGCGACGGCGGTGCGGCCCGGTCGGGCCGGCTGCCCGTGGACGCCGCCCTGGCCCGGCGCGTGTGGGACGTGGCGCGCTCGCTGGGCGTCAGCCCGGCGACGGTGTTCCACCTGGCGTGGGCGCGCGTGCTCGGGGCGGTGTCCGGTCGCAGCGATGTCGTCTTCGGCACGGTGATGTTCGGACGGATGAACGCCGGTGAGGCGGCCGACCGGGTGACGGGGCTGTTCATCAACACCCTCCCGGTGCGCGTGCAGCTGACCGGACAGGGGGTCGTGGCGGCGCTGACCGGACTGCGCGGCCGGCTCGCGGAGCTGCTCGTGCACGAGCACGCGTCGCTGACCCTCGCCCAGGCGGCGAGCGGACTGTCCGGTGGCGGGCCCCTGTTCACCTCCCTCTTCAACTACCGGCACATCGAGGGCACCCCCGCCGGCGGGGCGAAGCTCGACGGCGTGGAGGTCCTCTCCGTCCAGGACCACACCAACTACCCGCTCACCGTCTCGGTGGACCAGAGCGCGACCGGCTTCGAACTGGTCGTGGAGGCTGTGGCGCAGGTCGATCCGACGGAGGTGTGCCGACTGCTGCACACCTGTCTGGCGAACCTGGTCACGGCCCTGGCGGAATCCCCGGACATGCCCCTCGGCGCGATCGACGTCCTCGACGCGGAGTACGCCGACCTGCTGTGCCGGAGCGACGACACGGCGCGGGCGGTGCCGGAGGCGCTGGTGCCGGATTTGTTCGCGGTGCAGGCGGCGCGGGCGCCGGAGGCGGTGGCGCTGGTCGGTGGTGAGGGGCAGCTGAGTTACGGGGAGGTGGAGGCGCGGGCGAATCGTCTTGCGCGGAAGTTGATTGCGCGGGGGGTGGGTCCGGAGTCGGTGGTGGCTTTGGTGCTGGAGCGGTCGCCGGAGTTGGTGG
>NZ_JBVHEP010000055.1:0-4792 GCF_055562795.1 Streptomyces sp. NPDC016851 | reverse complement strand
ATTCTCATTTTGGTAAGACCGGTTCTCAATTTTTAGAGTGTCCACCTGTTGTTTTAACTCCTTTTTCTCCTTCAACTGGTCATTATATTTATTAACGAGTCCATTGTACTTTTCTATCAAGTCTCCATAGTTCTTTACAATGTCTGTTTGCTTCACTTTTTGCAGTGCTTTTTTCTCTGCTAAGGAGTCTAAATTCTCTTCAATATCTTTGTAGTAATAGCGAATTTTATCTTGTCCAATTTGCATATCAGCTTTCAGCTGCGTAACTTCTTTTTGAGTCTTTTCCAACTCTTTCTGCAGATTCTCTGCTTGTAGCTGATAAGCCACACCATTGGTCGCATAATCGACTAGGCTTTTGTAGTCTTGTTCCTTCATTCCAACAAGCCCTAGAACCTTTTTAGCTTCGATATTCGCAATCGATTTCGATTTATCATCAATCTCTTGAATATGCCCCATTGTCCGCTCATATTTCTCTTGGGCTTCCTTCTCCATGCTTTGAAACGTTTGAGCCTTATATTTAGCCGTCTCCACGTGTTTACGGCTCGACGAGACCCCTCTTTCCAAATTAAAGTCATTTTGCTTCAGGTACTGATTAAAATCGTCCTGAAGACTCACCAGTTGCTTTTTCTGGCCAAAGAAATCTTTAGCCGATAGTCGGCCATCCTCCGTTACTGGAACGAAGCCTACGTGCATGTGAGGGGTTTTCTCGTCATAGTGAACAGTCGCATAGATTAAATTCTTTTCACCGTATCGATCAGCAAGGAACTCATGAGCCGTTTCAAAATACCTTTTCTGCTCTTTGGGTGAAATTTTATCGAAGAATTCCTTGTCAGAGGTAATTAAGAATTCAGCCAGCTTAACTGCATCTTTACGGATCTTTTTTCCAGAGGTCACATTGTCCTCAATTACTTGGCTAATTTTCTCGTTGTAATCAATCTGCCTTTGACCGTTTATCAAGTCATAATTCAGATGAGAATCAGCTTTATTGATGTCGGGATTCGTTTCACTTTCCCTCTCTCTTTGGTTGTGAAATTGAATCCCTTTTATCCCATTTGATTTCATTTTCTGCATTCGGATAATGGAGTAACTCATGGGGTACGCACCCTTTCTGAAAATCGATAGATTAATAGAAAGTGTAACACACTACACTTTGCACGCAAAGTTTCATGTGGTCTGCGACGCTAAAAGCCAAACCTTGGGCTTTGCCCAAACCCACTGGGGAACTCTTCCCCAGACCCCCTTAATCGAACTCCCCAACCCCTCAATCCTTGAGGGGCTCCCTCGCCGGTAGGCAGCTCAAAAGGTGTTGCCTTTTGAGACACCAAGAGGGTCTTGGTGAAGTGAGTCTATCAACTCCTTATCCTCCCTTCGGTCCGGTACCGTTGACAGACGCCATACGGGCCTCTCTCGCCTTTGTAAGAGGTTGCCCCTAGTAAAAACCCTTAAAAAGCAAAAAAGACGCTTCTAGGGGTAGCGTCAGGGAAATGCGGATTTACAACGGTAAGCATTTGATACAAGTCTTATGAGACAGTCAGAAGTCATTTAAAACGCTAATTTCATTATGTCTCAATAAACTCTACTCTATTGGAATTGTGAAGTGATACACTTAAACTAACGTACGCAGGTTTGTTGAATAAGGACTTCAAAAAATACCCTTAATTAAGCTAAAAAGTCCTTCTCTTTATTAAGAAGGACTTTTTTATGTGTTATTCCATTGTCTCATTCATTGTAATAGTTTCGCTTGCTTCATGACCAGATTCTCCATGTCCTGGTCCAAACAAATTCAATATTACAACTCCTACAAGAATCAGTGTTATTCCTGCAATGCTAGCCATGTTAAGTTTTTCCTTCCAAACTAAAACTGAAATTACTGTAGTCAAAACAAGTCCTAAACCTGCCCATAATGCATATGCAGTGTTTAAGGGGATTGTTTTTAGCGACAAGGATAAAAAGAAAAAACAACCAACGAAAGCTATTATTACCCCTATTGTAGGATAGAGTTTTGAAAAGCCTTCAGATGCTTTTAATAGGGAAGAGCCAATAATCTCCCCCACTATTGCAAGTGCTAAATATAGATATGACATTATTCGTCCTCCTGAATCATGTTTATTAGTTCATCAAAAACTTGTGTTTTTAGTTCTTCATTTAATGGTGCCATTCCAAATATTTCTGAAAACCAAAGACCATCTATGGATAATCTTGTAATTGTTATTTTGACAGGATCAATTCCATCAGTTATTAACTTTGTATGCAAAATATCGTATCTCTGCCGGAATTCATCTAATAAATCTGGATTAATAAACATAGCAGCCATTAGTGCGGAATTTAGATTATTGTTTTCTAAATCGGAAAATGTAGATTTAAGATAAGCCCTATTCCATTTTCCTATTGCGTTATCATCGTCGTTATTAACTAACGTATTAATGCATTCGAAATAATTATTTGTCCAATCTTCCACCATTCCTTTAATTAATGCTTCCTTGCTAGGAAAATGGTATAATAATCCACCTTTACTCACGCCAGCTCTTTGGGCGACTGCCTCTAATGTGAGTTTGACAACTCCTTCTTCTTTTACAATTTCAGATGCAGCAATCAATATATTTTTTTTCTTATTAGCATGCTTTGAAATAGACATAATAACCTCCATAACTTAGATACATATAATATACCTTCTGGACGGTTTTTTTGTCAATCGAATTAAAGCTCTTATTTAATATCACTCTTTCACATAAAAATAATCCAATAAATTAATCTAAAGATTGTGAAGAAATGTACTTAAAGTAAAGGGAGCTTTAGTTCAACAGTCGATTTCTTAAAATCGGCTTTATTTATGGGTGAAAATTACATTACCGTTGTAAATCCGCATTTTCAGGACTCTACCCCTTCTAGAGCGCCTCTCATTGTTTTAGCGATTAATTATTATTCCCCTTATTATTTTTTTGAAAATGTTCTTTGTAATATAAATAATCAACTTTATGTTTTGTGGACATTAATTGAGTCGCTAATATTGCGGTGTAAATTGTCGTCAATCCTAGTGCTACTACGGCTAATAAATTTAAATTACTTTTATTAATGCTACTGTTACTATTCATGAAAGCTCAACTCCCTTCTTTAAAATTAGATTTCTAAATATCAAAGATTTTTATTCGAACACCATCAATTCTCCCCTTGTTTTAGGGTGGAGGCTGGCAAGGGGGTTTGGGGGAAGCCCCCATATTGCGTAGATCCATAAGGCAAAAGAGAAAATTTATGAACGGAAGCTCTGGCGGTTTTGGCGGTATAATGGCTCGAGCAAGCCGATTTCCTGAATTCCTCGTTTTAGGTACGTCGGCTTGGCGAAAGTACAGCACCGCCAAAATTTCGGAATGCAAGGAGAAAAGGGTGGAGATTTTTCGGTGGTCTGTCCGAAAAATACTACCCGAACCTTGCGTGGAGAAAAGCCCTTTAGGAGATATAGAAGGGAACACAGAAAAAATGTTGATATATCAATGTTTTAGTTAAGGTAATGTGTCATAGCTTGTGACACGTATATGTGTCATAGCTTGTGACACATAGTTGAATTAAGATGTGTCATTTTTTGCTTGACTATAGTTCATTTTTGACCTATGATGTGTCATAAATTATACATATAGGTATCACAGCTGATGATACATAACAAGGGAGAGAAGGATTCTATGCCAGCAGAGGTGCGTAAATTGGACGAGCAGAGAAAAATTAATGTTGAGTTAACCCCTGAACAACTTCAAATGCTTCAAAGACTTATTGATCTTGAACAGCAAGAAAACAAAGACAAAGAGCAATTTGAAGAGAAAAAGAAAAATCATAATTTCATCCAGCTTTATCGTGACAACATGCCAGAATTAAGATGGTTAATGGCAAATCATAACTTCGCAAGTTCTTTATTATTTTTTATCTTGGAACACATGGATAACAGAAATGCTTTAGCTTGTTCTTATGCAGTTTTTGAAGATTATTTTGGCAAATCAAGGTCAACAGTTTACAGAGCAGTAAAGCTTTTAGAGGAGAATGGATTTTTAAATGTTTTAAAAATGGGAACATCAAACGTCTATGTAGTGAACGAAGACCTTGCTTGGACAGATGGCAATGACAAAAAGAAATTTGCTAAATACGATGGTAAAATCCTTGTCAGCAAAAAGGAAAACAAGGACTTTGAATACAAAAGCCAATTTGATAAATTTAAAGCCCTTAGAGAACGTGAAAACTTAAAATAAAGCGAGTAGATAACTACTCGCCTTTCTTTATTTCAAGAGCATATTTGCCCTCATTTGAATCTTGGTCAACACTTGTAAAAACACCAATATCTTTTATTGGAATAAGAGTTCCAGAACCTAAATGAGGTCTCTTTCTATCCCTCATAAAAAGCATTAATTCTCCCTCTTGGTCTAGTTTCTCCAACTTCTCAACCAATTGTTTCACCTTCATCAGCGTTCCATCTCCATCCCTTTTTGCCTTTGTGGCTTCTCCATTTTTTCTAAAGAGTCCTGGACTAATTTATCTTGCCTATCATCCAGGAACTTGATTGTACTTCGGTCTACATCATTCATCCTCAAGAACGTTTTTACTCGGTCAAGTTGAGCGTGTAAAACTTTGCCCACCCTCTCTTTAAAAACAGAAAACTCCTTGCTGATCTGCACGAGTTTTCCCTTCAATTTTCCGTTCTCTAATTTCAATTCCCGATTCTCATTTTGGTAAGACCGGTTCTCAATTTTTAGAGTGTCCACCTGTTGTTTTAACTCCTTTTTCTCCTTCAACTGGTCATTATATTTATTAA
>NZ_JBVHEP010000054.1:0-5125 GCF_055562795.1 Streptomyces sp. NPDC016851 | reverse complement strand
GCGCCGTCCTGGTTGACGGCGCTGCCGCGGACGATCGCGAGGACGGTGTGTCCGTTGCGGCGGGCGTCCGACAGCTTCTCCAGGACGAGTACGCCGACGCCCTCGGACCAGCCGGTGCCGTCCGCCCCGGCGGCGAACGACTTGCAGCGCCCGTCCGGGGACAACCCCTTCTGTCTGCTGAACTCGACGAAGGTGCCGGGGGACGACATCACCGTGACGCCGCCCGCCAACGCGAGTGCGCAGTCGCCCTGACGCAGCGCCTGGACCGCGAGGTGCAGGGTGACGAGAGAGGAGGAGCATGCGGTGTCGACCGTGACCGCCGGCCCCTCCAGACCGAAGGTGTACGACACCCGGCCCGACAGCACGCTGCCGGCCCCACCGGTCAGACGGTGGCCGTCCGCTCCCTCCACCGGCTCGAACAGGTACGGACCGTAGTCGTGGTACATGATGCCCGCGTACACACCGGTGCCGCTGCCGCGCAGGCTCGTCGGGTCGATGCCGGCCCGTTCCAAGGCCTCCCAGGACGCTTCGAGGAAGAGCCGCTGCTGGGGGTCCATGGCCAGTGCCTCGCGCGGGGAGATGCCGAAGAACTCCGCGTCGAACTCCGCCGCATCGTGGAGGAATCCGCCTTCGCGCGTGTACGACGTCCCGGGCCGGTCCGGGTCCGGGTCGTGCAGTCGCTCCAGGTCCCAGCCGCGGTCCGCGGGGAACGGCGAGATGGCGTCGGTGCCCTGCTCCAGGAGGTTCCACAGGTCCTCGGGTGAGGCGACTCCGCCCGGGTAGCGGCAGCTCATGCCGACGACGGCGATCGGTTCCCGGGCGGTTGCGAGGAGTTCCTGGTTCTGCTGCCGCAGTCTGCTGGTCTCCTTGAGCGAGTCCCGCAGCGCTGCCACGACCGCTTCGGACGAGGTGTTGTTCATGCTGTTCCTTCTCCAGGACTCAGAAGCCGTGGCTCTCACGAGCCATGCGGACGAGGGCGTCTACGTCGAGGGCGTCGATGTCGAGGTCGGAGGCGTCCGGTGTAGGGGCAAAGGCCTCCTCGGCGCCGACGGCCGGCGTCGACTCGGTGAGGTCGAGCAGCCGGTCGAGCAGGCCGGAGCCACGTAGCCGGTCGATCGACAGCGTGGCGAGCATGCGGCGGATGTCGCGCTCCTCCAGGCGGTCGGCCGACGGCCCCGCCGGGACGGCCGGCTCCCCCGCGCTGGGCGCCAGTTCGGCGAGCAGGAGTCTCGCGACGGCGGTGGGGGTGGGGTGGTCGAAGACGAGGGTGGCCGGCAGGCGCAGCCCGGTGGCCTTGTTGAGGCGGTTGCGCAGTTCGACCGCGGTGAGGGAGTCGATGCCGAGCTCCTTGAAGCCACGGCGCACATCCACCGCGTCGGAGCCGCCGTAGTCGAGGGTTCTGGCGACCTCGTCGCGCACCAGGTCAGCGAGGTGTGCCTCCTGCTCCTCGGATGTCAGACCGGCGAGTCGCTGCGCGACGGACGGCCGTCCCGAGTCGTCGGCCGGACCGGCCGCGACGGGCTTGCGCGGCGGCGTACGGACCAGCCCGCGCAGCAGTGCCGGCAGTTCCGCCGCCCGGGCGCGCAGGGCGGCGGTGTCCAGCGGTAGCGGCACGGCACCCGGCGAGCCGAGTGTCACGGCGGCATCGAAGAGCTCCATGCCCTGGGCCGGCGCGATCGCCACCATGCCGAGCCGGGCGAACCGGCCGCGGTCGGACTCGCCGAGGGCCGCCGCCATACCGCCCTCGGCCCACGGGCCCCAGGCCAGCGAGACCGCCGGAAGCCCCTGGGCACGGCGGTGCTGGGCGAGCGCGTCGAGATAGACGTTGGCCGCCGCGTAGTTGGCCTGCCCCGCGCCGCCGACCAGACCCTGGATGGACGAGAAGAGCGCGAAGACGCTCAGGTCCAGGTGGCGTGTGGCCTCATGCAGGTTGCGGGCGGCGTCGGCCTTGGGGCGCAGCACGGCGGAGACCCGCTCCGGTGTCAGCGTGCCGAACACGCCGTCGTCGAGGACGCCGGCCGCGTGCACGACACCGGTGAGCGGATGCTCGGCCGGAATGCTCGCCAGCAAGGTGTCCAGTGCGGCACGGTCGGCGACGTCGCAAGCCGCCACGGTGGCCTCCGCGCCGAGCGCCCTCAGCTCACGCTCCAGCTCCACGGCCCCGCCGGCCTCACGGCCGCGCCGGCTGACCAGCAGCAGTCGGCGTACGCCGTGCTCGGTGACCAGGTGCCGGGCGAGCAGCCCGCCGAGCGCCCCGGTGGCGCCGGTGATCAGGACCGTGCCGTCCGCCGCGAACGGCAGGGGCTCGGTCGCGGTCCCGGCTGCGGCCCCGGTCAGGGCGACCCGCGTCAGCCGTGGTGTGAGGGCGGTGCCCCCACGTACGGCGATCTCCGCGTCCGAGGCGGCCAGTGCGGTCGCCAGGGCCGAGTCGTCGTCGAGGTCCTCGACGTCCACGAGCACGATCCGGTCCGGGTTCTCCGTCCGCGCCGAGCGCAGCAGCCCCCAGGCCGCCGCTGCGGGCAGGTCGAGCACGTCCTCGTCGTCCGTCACCGCGACGGCCCTCCGGGTCACGACGACCAGCCGCTCCTCGTCGGGCCGGTCCTCGGCCAGCCACTCCTGGGTGCGGGCAAGCGCCTGGTGCACGGTGTCGTGCACCGAGTCGCCGCCGGCCAGACGTACGACGGTGGTGGCGGCGGGAGCGGTGCCCGGCCCGCTCGGCACCCACTCCACGCGGAACAACGCGTCGTGGGTCCGGCCGTCGGCGGCCCGGAGCTGGTCGGCGGAGACCGCCCGTACCGCGAGCGCCTCGACCGAGGCGACCGGTGCGCCCGCGGCATCGGCGACATCGATCGTCACCGCGTCGGCCCCGGCCGGCGCCAGCCGCACCCGCGCGGCCGTGGCTCCGGCGCTGAACAGGCGCACCCCGCTCCACGCGAACGGCAGCCTGGGCTCACCCGTGCCGGGCAGAGCGCCCAGCTCGATGGCGTGCAGCGCGGAGTCGAGCAGCGCCGGATGGAGCCCGAAGCCACGCGCGTCCTCGGCGCGGTCGTCCGGCAGCCGCAGTTCGGCGAACACCTCGTCGCCGCGTCGCCACACCGTGCGCAATCCCTGGAAGGCGGGGCCGTACCCGAAGCCCTGCTCGGCCAGGTCCTGGTAACGGCCGGCCAGTTCGACCGGCTCGGCACCCGCCGGCGGCCAGACGGTGAGGTCCGGGCCGGACCGCGCGTCCTCGGGGGCGAGCCGGCCGTCGGCGTGCCGGACCCACGGGCGGTCGGGGTCGTCGTCCTCCGGCCGGGAGTGCACCGTCAGCTCCCGCCGTCCCGACTCGTCGGGGGCACCCACGACCACCTGGAACCGCACGCCGCCCCGCTCCGGAAGCACGAGCGGAGCCTGCAGCGTGAGCTCCTCCAGCGCGCCGGTCAGGGCCTCGCCGCCCGCCCGGAGAGCCAGTTCCACGAATGCCGTGCCGGGAAGCAGCACGCGGTCCAGGACCATGTGATCCGCCAACCACGGTTGGGAGTCGAGCGAGAGCCGCCCGGTGAACAGCAACTCGTCGGTGTCGGCGCGGGTGAGGGCGGCGCCGATCAGGGGATGGTCCACCTCCCCGAGCCCCACCGCGGTGGCGTCGTGGGGCCGGGCCGTGTTCGGCTGCCAGTAGCGCTGGTGCTGGAACGGGTAAGTGGGCAGATCGACCCGCCGCGCCGCCCGGCCGCCGAACACGGCCCGCCAGTCCGGAGTGGTTCCGCGTACCCACAGGTGCGCCAGTGCGCTGTCGAGGGCGAGGGGCTCCGGACGGTCCTTGCGCAGTGCCGGAACGAACCCCGGCTCTACATCGGTTGTTTCGGGGACGCACGCCCGCCCCATGGCGGACAGCACACCGTCCGGCCCGAGTTCGAGATACGTCGTGACGCCCTGTTCGTGCAGGGTGGTGATGCCGTCGTGGAAGCGCACGGCCTCCCGGACGTGCCGTACCCAGTAGTCCGGCGACGTGAGTTGCTCCGCGGTGGCGAGGGCACCCGTGACGTTCGAGACGACGGGGATGCGCGGGGTGTGGAAGGCCAGGCCGCGTGCCACGGCCGCGAACTCCTCCAGCATCGGGTCCATGTGCGGCGAGTGGAAGGCGTGGCTGACCCGCAGACGGCGGGTTTTGACCCCCTGCTCAGCCAGTCGCTCGGCCACGCCCAGCGTGGCGAGGAGATCACCGGAGATCACGGTCGAGGTGGGTCCGTTGACGGCGGCGATCGCGACTTCGTGTTCGCGTCCGGCGAGGTGTCCGGCGACCTGCTCCTCGGTGGCGAGCACGGAGACCATCGCCCCGTTGCGGGGCAGTGCCTGCATGAGCCGGCCGCGGGCGGCCACCAGGGTGCAGGCGTCCTCCAGGGTCAGCACCCCGGCGACGTGCGCCGCCGCCAGCTCGCCGATCGAGTGCCCGGCCACGAACTGCGGAGTGATCCCCAGATGCTCCACGAGCCGGTACAGCCCTACTTCCAGCGCGAACAGGGCGGTCTGCGTGTGGACGGTCTGGTCCAGAAGCTCGGCCTGGCCGTCGAGGTCCTCGTCCGTGCCGAACATGAGGTCGCGCAGGGATCGCCCGAGGTGTCCGTCGAGGTACTTGCACGCCTCGTCCAGGGCCTGGGCGAAGACGGGCTGTGTCTCGTACAGCTCGCGCCCCATGCCCAGGCGTTGGCTGCCCTGGCCGGTGAACAGGAACGCCACATCACCCGTGGTCGCCTCGCCCTGTACGAGACGGCTCGACGAGCCGCCCTCGACCAGCGTCGTGAGCTCCGCCAGCAGCCCTTCCCGATCCTCGGCCCGGATCACCGCGCGATGACCGAGTGCGGCTCGGTGGACGGCGAGTGACAGTCCGAGTGTGGGCAGGTCGGTGTTGTTGTGCTGTTCGAGGTGGTCGGTGAGTCGTCGTGCCTGGTCGCGCAGGGCGTTGGGAGTGCGGGCGGACAGGGGGATGGGGATGGGGGTGGTGGGGTGAGCTTGGGATGTGGGGGTGTGGTTGTCGGTGGGGTCGCTGGGGTCGGTGGGGGGTTGTTCGAGGATGAGGTGGGCGTTGGTGCCGCTGATGCCGAAGGAGGAGATGGCTGCGCGGCGGGGGCGGCCGGTGTCGGGCCAG
>NZ_JBVHEP010000053.1:0-6965 GCF_055562795.1 Streptomyces sp. NPDC016851 | reverse complement strand
CGAGGTGTCGCGGTCGCCGGTGGAGTTCCTGGAGCTGGTCGAGCGCGAGCGGGTGACGATGCTGAGCCAGACGCCGTCGGCGTTCTACCAGTTGTTGGCCGCGCGGCCGGACGGCGAGGGTGGGCTCGGTGCTGTGCGTACGGTGGTCTTCGGCGGAGAGGCGCTGGAGCCCGCGCGGCTCGCCGGCTGGTGGGAGCGGCACGGCGGGTCCGGGCCGCGGCTGGTCAACATGTACGGCATCACCGAGACGACGGTGCATGTCACGCACCATCGTCTCGGGCCGCACGACGGCGCGCACGGCAGCGTGATCGGCCGCGGTCTTCCGGGGCTGTCGGTGTACGTGCTGGACGAGTGCCTGCGCCCGGTTCCGGCCGGCGTGGCGGGCGAACTGTACGTGGCCGGAAGTCAGCTGGCTCGCGGCTACGCCGGTCGTGCGGCGCTGACCGGTGAACGGTTCGTGGCATGTCCGTTCGGTGGCTCCGGCAGGCGGATGTACCGGACGGGTGACCGGGCCCGCTGGGACTCCGAAGGCCGGCTGGTGTTCGAGGGCCGTGCGGACGACCAGGTGAAGATCCGCGGGTTCCGGATCGAACCGGGCGAGGTCGAGGCCGTACTCGCGGCGCACCCGGCCGTCGCCCAGGCAGCCGTCGTCGCCCGGGACGGCGCACCGGGTGGCATGCGGCTCATCGGCTACGTAGTGCCCGCCGACGGCTGCGACGCTGTCACGGACGAGGTGCGCGCACACGCCGCCGAGCGGCTGCCGTCGTACATGGTGCCCTCGGCGTTCGTGGAGCTCGACGCCCTCCCGCTGACGGTCAACGGCAAGCTGGACCGCAGGGCGTTGCCGGAGCCGGACCACGCCGGTGCCGGCACCGGACGCGCTCCGGTCACCGCCCAGGAAGAGCTGCTGTGTGCGGCGTTCGCCGAGGTACTCGGCCTGGACCGGGTCGGGGTCGACGACGACTTCTTCGCCCTGGGCGGGCACTCCCTGCTGGCGGTGTCGCTGGTGGAGTGGCTGCGGCGACGCGGCGTCACCGTGTCCGTGCGGGCCCTGTTCGCGTCCGCGACCCCTGCCCGCCTGGCCGCGGTGGCCGGGCCCGATCAGATCGAGGTGCCGCCCGGCCGGATTCCCGGCGACGCCACCGAGATCACGCCGGACATGCTCCCCCTGGTCGAGTTGACGGACGAGGAACTGGCCGGCCTCGTGACGGCCGTTCCGGGTGGCGCGCCCAACATCCAGGATGTCTACCCGCTGGCCCCGCTTCAGGAGGGCATCTTCTTCCACCACCTGCTGGCCGACCGGGACGGCACGGACGTCTACGCGACACCGATGGTCCTCACCGTCGAATCCAGGGAACGACTCGACGAGTTCCTCGCGGCGCTGCGGCAGATGGTGGAGCGCAACGACATCTACCGCACCGCGATCATGTGGGAAGGGCTGCGCGAGCCGGTCCAGGTGGTCGTGCGCCATGCGGAACTGCCGGTCGAGGAGATCGCCCTCGACCCCGACGGGCCCGAGGCCGCCGACCAGCTCCTCTCGGCGGGCGAGTCCGCCGTCGACCTGACGCGCGCGCCGTTGCTGCGGGTCCGGGTGACGGCCCTCCCGGACGGCGGATCGCTGGTGCTGCTGCGCATCCATCATCTGATCCAGGACCACACCACCTTCGACGTGGTGCTCGACGAACTCCGGGCGTTCATGAACGGGCAGGGGGACCGGCTGCCCGCGCCCGTGCCGTTCCGCGAGTTCGTGGCCCGGGCGCGGGCCGGGGTGTCGCAGCAGGAGCACGAGCGGTACTTCACGGACCTGCTGGGCGACGTCACCGAGACCACGGCCCCGTACGGCCTGATGGACGTCTACGGGGACGGCACGGACGCCGCACAGGTCAGGCTGCCGATCGACGACACCCTGACCGGACGGATCCGGACCCTGGCGCGCTCGCTCGGCGTGAGCCCCGCGACGCTGTTCCACGTGGCATGGGCGCGGGTGCTCGGCACCCTGTCGGGCCGCGACGACGTGGTGTTCGGCACGATCCTGTTCGGGCGGATGAACGCGGGTGCCGGCGCCGACCGCGCCCCGGGCCTCTTCATCAACACTCTTCCGGTGCGGCTGCGTCTGGCGGGCAAGAGCGTGGCCGACGTCCTCACGGACATGCGCGGCCAGCTCGCCCGCCTGATGGTGCACGAGCACGCCCCGCTCGCCCTGGCGCAGCAGGCCGGCTCGGTGCCCGGAGCCGGTCCGCTGTTCACCTCGCTGTTCAACTACCGGCACAACCTGCCGACCGAACGGCATCCCGGCGCCGGCCTCGACGGCGTGAGCCTCGTGATGCACCGGGACTACTCGAACTACCCGGTGGTCGTGTCGGTCGACGACGACGGCACGGGCTTCGAGGTGGAGGTGGAGGCCGTCGCTCCGGTCGATCCCGCAGGGGCGGGCACGCTCCTGCTCACCTGCCTCGAGGGCCTGGCGACCGCCCTGGAACAGGCCCCGGAATCGCCCCTGACGACGGTCGACGTGCTCGGCCCGGCCGAGCGCGCACGGATCCTGACGAGCTGGAACGACACGGCGGCGCCCACGGCGGGTGTCTCGGTGCCCCAGGCCTTCGCCGAACGCGCCGTAGCCGACCCCAACGCGGTGGCCGTGGTCGCCGACGGCGTGGAGCTCACCTACCAGCACCTGGACGCGCGCTCGGACCGGTTGGCGCGGGCTCTGGTGGCGTCGGGGGTGGGGCGGGAGTCGGCTGTCGCGGTGTTGATGGAGCGGTCGGCGGAGCTGGTGGTGGCGTTGCTGGCCGTGTTGAAGGCCGGTGGTACGTATCTGCCGCTGGATGTGACGTGGCCGGTGGCGCGGATGCGTGCGGTGGTCGCGGACGCGGGCGCCGGACTGGTCCTGGTGAGCGAGGCGTCGGCCGGGCAGGATCTCGGGATCGCGGAAGTGTCCGTGGCTGCTGTTTCGGACGGGGGGCTGCTTCCGGTTGTGGAGGACTCGGCGGCCGCGTATGTGATGTACACGTCGGGTTCGACGGGTGTGCCCAAGGGTGTGGTGGCCACGCACCGGGATGTGGTGGCGCTGGCCCGGGACCGGTGCTGGGGGGCGACGCCGAGGGTGTTGTTCCATGCTCCGCACGCGTTCGATGCGTCGTCGTATGAGTTGTGGGTGCCGTTGCTGTCGGGCGGCACGGTGGTCGTCGCACCGAACGACCGCATCGATGCGACAGCGG
Organism: Streptomyces sp. NPDC016851; assembly: GCF_055562795.1. Taxonomy (NCBI): domain Bacteria; kingdom Bacillati; phylum Actinomycetota; class Actinomycetes; order Kitasatosporales; family Streptomycetaceae; genus Streptomyces; species Streptomyces sp. NPDC016851. Next base: position 3,747 of record NZ_JBVHEP010000053.1, on the reverse strand, counting down.
TACGACGGTTGATCGCCGGTCACGGCTTGTCGCATGTGCATGTGACGGCGGGTTTGTTGCGGGTGCTGGCGGATCAGGATCCGGGCTGTTTTGCCGGTGTGGGTGAGGTGTTGACGGGCGGGGATGTGGTGCCGGCCGGGTCGGTGCGGCGGGTGCTGGAGGCCAACCCGGGTGTGGTGGTGCGGCAGTTGTACGGGCCGACCGAGGTGACCTTGTGTGCGACGCAGCACGAGGTGGGTGACTCCGGTGGTCTCAATGGCGTGGTGCCGATCGGGCGGCCGTTGGACAACACGCGCGTGTATGTCTTGGACGAGAGGCTGAGCCCGGTGCCGGTGGGTGTGGCCGGGGAGTTGTATGTGGCCGGGGCCGGTGTTGCGCGGGGTTATCTGAATCGGCCGGGGATGACGGGTGAGCGGTTCGTGGCCTGCCCGTTCGGTGACGGTGGGCAGCGGATGTACCGCACCGGGGACCTGGCCCGTTGGGATGCCGAGGGTCGGCTGGTGTTCGCCGGGCGTGCGGATGAGCAGGTGAAGATCCGTGGGTTCCGGGTGGAGCCGGGTGAGGTCGAGGCTGTTCTGGCGGCGCATCCGGCGGTGGCGCAGGTAGCGGTGGTGGTCCGTGAGGACATCCCGGGGGACAAGCGGCTGATCGCTTATCTGGTGCCCGCCGGGGCGGGAGCTCCGGTTGTGGATGCGGTGCGGGAGTACGTCGGGGAGCGGTTGCCGTCGTACATGGTGCCGGCGGTGTTGGTGGAGTTGGACGCCTTGCCGTTGACGGTCAACGGGAAGGTGGACCGGGCGGCGTTGCCCGCGCCCCAGCGTGTGGCGGGTACGGGCCGGGCACCCGCGAACGTCCGGGAAGAGCTGCTGTGCCAGGTGTTCGCTGAGGCCCTGGGACTGCCCACGGTCGGAGTGGACGACGACTTCTTCCAGGTCGGCGGGCACTCGCTGCTGGCCATGCGGCTGGTCAGCCGGGTCCGCAGGGCGCTGGGCGTGGAAATGCCGCTGCGGGCATTGTTCGAGGCCCGGACACCGGCGGGGCTGGCGGCGTGGTCGGCCGAGGCCGAGCCCGGCCGGACGGCGCTGGCGGCGCGCGAGCGGCCCGAGCGCGTGCCGCTGTCGTTCGCCCAGCGGCGCTTGTGGTTCCTGGGCCAACTGGACGGACCCAGCCCCACGTACAACATTCCGCTGGCACTGCGTCTGACAGGGACGCTGCATCGAGAGGCATTCACCGCGGCACTGCGCGACGTGATCGAGCGCCACGAGGTGCTCCGCACCGTATTCGGGACGGCCGGGGGAGAACCCTTCCAGCAGGTGTTGTCGCCGGAGGAGGCGGCGTTCGCCCCTGACATCGTCGAGGTGTCGGACGACGACCTGCCCGACCGGGTGGCGCAGGCTGCCCGGTACGCGTTCGATCTCGGCGTCGAGATCCCGGTGCGGGCGTCGTTGTTCGTACTGGCGCCGGACGAGCACGTGCTGGTGCTGGTCGTGCACCACATCGCGGGTGACGGCTGGTCGATGGAGCCGCTGGCGCGCGACGTGTCGGCGGCGTACGCGGCACGGCTGGCGGGCGAGGCCCCGGTGTGGGAGCCGCTGCCGGTGCAGTACGCCGACTACGCGCTGTGGCAACGAGAGCTGCTCGGGGACGAGGAGGACCCGGAGAGCCTGCTGTCGCGCCAGGTCGCGCACTGGCGTGACGCCCTGGCGGGAGCACCCGAGGAACTGGAGCTGCCGGCCGACCGGCCTCGCCCCGCGGAGACCTCACGCGTCGGACGGCTCGCCGAGGTCGCGATCCCCGCCGAGCTGCACCGGCGGCTGCGGGAGGTGGCGCGGGCCGAGGGCGTGACGGTGTTCATGGTCCTCCAGGCCGCGCTGACGGTGACGCTGTCCCGCCTCGGAGCGGGCACGGACATTCCGATCGGCGTGGCGGTGGCGGGACGTACCGACCGGGCCTTGGAGGACCTCGTCGGGTTCTTCGTGAACACCCTCGTCATGCGCACCGACCTCTCCGGCGACCCGAGCCTCACCGAGGTGCTGGGACGGGTCCGCGAGACCTCGCTGGCTGCCCTGGCCCATCAGGACGTGCCGTTCGAGCGTCTGGTGGAGGAACTCGCTCCGGCCCGGTCCCTCGCACGTCACCCGCTGTTCCAGGTGATGATGACCCTTCAGAACACCCACGGGGTCGCGGGTGGCCCGGCTGTGGCCCTGCCCGGGGTGCGTACCACCGCACTGGCCACCGACGTCACCGCCCTCAAGTTCGACCTCGATCTGAATCTCGGTGAGACCTTCGACGAGGCCGGCGACCCGGCCGGGATCGACGGCCTGCTCATCGCCTCCGCCGACCTGTTCGACCAGGGGACCGCGGAACGGCTGGCGGAACGACTGGTACGGGTGCTGCGGACGTTGGGCGCGGCTCCCGCCACCCGGATCAGCGACGTCGATGTGCTCGGTGCGGAAGAGCGCCGGCGGTTGCTGACGGAGTGGAACGACACGTCGGTGGCCGTACCGGACGTCTCGGTGCCCGAGGCGTTCGCCCGCCGGACGGCGGTCGATCCCGATGCGCTCGCGGTGCGCTCCGGTGACGTCCGGCTCGGCTACGGCGAACTGGACGCGCGCGCCGACGAGCTGGCACGACGCCTGGTGGCCGCCGGAGTGGGTCCGGAGTCGGCCGTCGCCGTGGTCATGGAACGGTCGGCGGAGCTGGTGGTGGCGCTGCTGGCCGTGCTGAAGGCCGGTGGTACGTATCTGCCGCTGGACATGACGTGGCCGGTGGCGCGGATGCGCGCGGTGGTCGAGGACGCCGGCGCGCGGTGGGTCGTCACCCATCGGGCGACGACCGGGCACGAGTTCGTCCGTACGACGGAACTGGACGTCGTGCCGGCCGACGACACCGCGGAGGCGGCCGCCGAGGTGGTCCTGCCCAGGGTCGAGCCGGGCTCGTCCGCGTATGTGATGTACACGTCGGGTTCGACGGGTGTGCCCAAGGGTGTGGTGGCCACGCACCGGGATGTGGTGGCGCTGGCCCGGGACCGGTGCTGGGGGGCGACGCCGAGGGTGTTGTTCCATGCTCCGCACGCGTTCGATGCGTCGTCGTATGAGTTGTGGGTGCCGTTGCTGTCGGGTGGCACGGTCGTGGTGGCGCCGGATGAGGCGGTGGACGCGGCGGTGTTGCGTCGTCTGATCACCGGTCACGGCTTGTCGCATGTGCATGTGACGGCGGGTCTGCTGCGGGTGCTGGCGGATCAGGATCCGGGCTGTTTTGCCGGTGTGGGTGAGGTGTTGACGGGTGGGGATGTGGTGCCGGCCGGGTCGGTGCGGCGGGTGCTGGAGGCCAATCCGGGTGTGGTGGTGCGGCAGTTGTACGGGCCGACCGAGGTGACCTTGTGTGCGACGCAGCATCGGGTCGTGGATCCGGACGGGATCGACGGGGTACTGCCGATCGGGCGGCCGTTGGACAACACGCGCGTGTATGTCCTGGACGACGCACTGAGCCCGGTGCCGATGGGTGCGGCCGGGGAACTGTACGTGGCCGGGGCCGGCGTCGCCCGCGGCTACGTCAACCGCCCGCAGCAGACGGGTGAGCGGTTCGTGGCCTGCCCGTTCGGTGGCTTTGGTGAACGCATGTACCGCACTGGGGACTTGGTGCGTTGGGGTGCCGAGGGTCGGCTGGTGTTCGCCGGGCGTGCGGATGAGCAGGTGAAGATCCGTGGGTTCCGGGTGGAGCCGGGTGAGGTCGAGGCTGTTCTGG
>NZ_JBVHEP010000052.1:0-11218 GCF_055562795.1 Streptomyces sp. NPDC016851 | reverse complement strand
CTGGCCCGACACCGGCCGCCCCCGCCGCGCAGCCATCTCCTCCTTCGGCATCAGCGGCACCAACGCCCACCTCATCCTCGAACAACCCCCCACCGGCGAACCGGTGGCAGCCGAACCGGAGCCGACCGCACCGCCGGTGACGGTCCTGCCGCTGTCGGCCCACACGTCCCCGGCCCTGGCCGCACAGGCCGAGCGGCTCGCGGCCCTGCTCGGCGAGGTGCCCGGCCATGACCTCGGGTTCTCGCTGGCGACCACCCGGGCACGGCTCGGCGTACGCGCGGTGATCGCGGCGACGGACGAGGACGGGCTGCGTCAGGGTCTGGAGGCGCTGGCCGGCGGAGGCTCCGCCCCCACCCTCGTGCGCTCCCACGGTGAGCAGACCGAGCGTGGTGGCGCCCCGGCGTTCCTGTTCACCGGCCAGGGCAGCCAGCGTCCGGGCATGGGACGCGAACTGTACGAGGCATACCCCGTCTTCGCGCGCACGCTGGACACGGTCTGCGCCGTCCTCGACCGGCATCTGGACCGACCGCTGCTGGAAGTGATCTTCGCGGCGGAAGGCTCGGCGGAAGCCGGTCTGCTCGACGAGACGCTCTACACACAGACCGCCCTCTTCGCGGTCGAGGTGGCGCTGTACAGGCTCGCCGAGTCCTGGGGCCTGCGCCCCGGGCATCTGATGGGTCACTCGATCGGCGAGGTGGTGGCCGCGCACGTCGCGGGGGTGCTGTCGCTGGCGGACGCCTGCACCCTGGTGGCCGCGCGCGGCCGGCTGATGCAGGCGCTGCCGCCCGGTGGTGCCATGCTCTCCGCGCTCGTCTCCGAGGAGGAGCTTGTGCCCCTCCTGGCCGGGCGGGAGCACGAGGTGGGCATCGCCGCCGTCAACGGGCCGGCCTCCACGGTGATCTCGGGGACCGAGGCCGCCGTCACGGACGTGGACGGCGAACTGGCCGAACGCGGCATCAAGACCCGCCGGCTGCGGGTCAGCCACGCCTTCCACTCCCCCCTCATGGAACCGATGCTGGAGGAGTTCCGCACCGTCGTCGCCGGGCTGTCCCTGATGGAACCGCAGATACCGGTGGTGTCGAACCTGTACGGCCGCCTGGCCACCCCGGAGGAGCTGTGCTCGCCGGAGTACTGGGTCCGCCACGTCCGGGAGGCGGTCCGCTTCCACGACGGCGTCACCGCGCTGGTCGAGGCGGGCGCGGTGACGTTCGTGGAACTCGGTCCGGACGCGGTTCTCACCGCGCTCGCGCAGGAGTCCCTGGCGGAGCGGCCGGAGGCGGCCGCGCTGGTGCCGGCGCTGCGCCGGGGCCGCCCGCCGGCCGAGACGTTCATCGCGGCCGTCGCCACCGCCCACGTGCGCGGCGCGGACGTCGACTGGCAGGCGGTGTACGCCGGTTCGACGGCCCGGAAGGTGGAGCTGCCGACGTATCCCTTCCAGCGGAGGCGCTACTGGATGGAGGCGGACGGCACGCTCGCCGCTCAGGCACCCGACTCGGTGGAGGCCCGGTTCTGGGCGGCGGTCGAGCGGGAGGACCTCCGGTCGCTGGCCACCGATCTGGGCGCCGAGGAGGAAGCGCTGGGCGAGGTGCTGCCGGTCCTCTCGGCTTGGCGGCGCCGGCACCTCACGCAGCCGTCGGCCGTGGCGGAACCGGAGTCCCCGGCCGCGGCGGAACCGGGGCAGGACCTTCCCGCCACGCTCGCCGCCCTCTCCCCCGAAGACCGGGAGCGCCGTCTGCTGGACCTGGTGCGCGCGGAGATCGCCGAGGTGCTGCAGTACACCGGCAAGCAGGCGGTGGAGCCGCGGCGCCAGCTCAAGGATCTCGGCTTTGACTCTCTCGCCGCCGTGACCCTGCGCAACAGGCTGGCCGCGGCGACGGGCCTGACGCTGCCCGCGACGCTGGTGTTCGACCATCCGACCCCGGTGTCCCTGGCGGCGCATCTGGCCGAGGAGCTCACTCCGCGCGGTACGGGCGTCGTCGACGTGGACGGTGAACTCGACCGGATCGGCGCGGCCCTGGCCGCCACCGGCGACGACAGTGTGCGGGAACGAGCGGCGGCCCGCCTGCGGGAGCTGCTGTCCGAGCTGAACGCCACGGCCGTCACGACCTCGGCCACGGCACCCGCCGACGACCTTGCAGGCCGGCTCGAGGACGCGGACGGCGACGACCTGTTCGACCTCATCGATTCCGAACTCGGCTCGTCCTGACCCCTCCGGACGGTCACCGACCCTCTTCTCGAACCAGCGAGGTACACGATGTCTGAGTCTGACGAAACGAAACTCCGGGAGTATCTGAAGCGGGTGACGGTCGAACTGCGCGAGTCCCGGCTGCGGCTGCGCGAGGTCGAGGAGTCACGACACGAGCCGATCGCCGTCGTGGGCATGAGCTGCCGGCTCCCGGGCGGCGTCCGCTCGCCCGAGGACCTGTGGTCGCTGGTGGCGAACGGCACCGACGCCATCTCCGAGTTCCCCTCCGACCGCGGTTGGGACGTGGAGAGCCTGTACGACCCCGAGCCGGACCGCCCGGGCAAGTCGTACACGCGGCGGGGCGGCTTCCTCTACGACGCCGCCGAGTTCGACGCGGAGTTCTTCGGGATCTCTCCGCGCGAGGCACTGGCCATGGATCCCCAGCAGCGGCTCTTCCTGGAGACCTCCTGGGAGGCCCTGGAGCGGGCCGGGATCGACCCGGGCACCCTGCGGGGCAGCGACACGGGCGTCTTCGCGGGCTGTGTCACCTCCGACTACCAGGTGCTGCTGGCCTCCGCTCCGGAGGACATCGAGGCGTACCGGATGACGGGATCCGCCCCGAGCGTCCTGTCGGGCCGGGTGGCCTACTTGTTCGGGCTGGAGGGCCCCGCGGTCACCGTCGACTCCGCCTGCTCGTCCTCGCTGGTAGCGCTGCATCTGGCAGCCCAGGCGCTGCGCCGCGACGAGTGCTCGCTGGCGTTGGCCGGCGGAGTCACGGTGATGGCCACTCCCACCGGGTTCGTGGACTTCAGCCGGCAGCGCGGCTTCTCGCCGGACGGGCGCTGCAAGGCGTTCGGCGCCGGGGCGGACGGCACGGGCTTCGCCGAGGGCGTCGGTGTGCTGGTGGTGGAACGGCTGTCGGACGCTCGCCGCAACGGACATCGCGTCCTCGCGGTCCTCCGGGGCAGCGCCGTCAACCAGGACGGCGCCAGCAACGGCCTCACCGCGCCCAGCGGTCCGTCCCAGCAGCGTGTCATCCAGGCAGCCCTCACCGACGCCCGCCTCACCCCCGCCGACGTCGACGCCGTCGAGGCCCACGGCACCGGCACCCGCCTCGGCGACCCCATCGAGGCACAAGCCCTCCTGGCGACCTACGGGCAGGGCAGGGCCGCGGAACAGCCGCTGCTGCTGGGCTCGGTGAAGTCGAACATCGGGCACACTCTGGCGGCGGCCGGGGTCGTCGGCGTCATCAAGATGGTCAAGGCGATGGAGCACGGGATGCTGCCCCGCACCCTGCACGCCGACGAGCCCTCGCCGTTCGTCGACTGGGACTCCGGCGCGGTCGAGCTGCTGACCGAGCGACGTGCCTGGCCTGAGACCGGGCGTACGCGCCGTGCGGGTGTCTCGGCGTTCGGGATGAGCGGTACCAACGCCCATGTCGTGCTGGAACAGGGGCCACCCGCCCCCGTGCCGGACGAGTCCTCGCCGTACACCCCGGAGATCGTTCCCTATACGCTCTCGGCCCGCGGCGAGGCGGCACTGCGCGCCCAGGCGGCCCGGCTGCGCGCCCACCTGCGGGCCCACCCGGGACTCGCGCCCGCCGATGTGGGCCACTCGCTGGTGGTGACGCGCGCGGCCCATGACCACCGCGCCGTGGTCATGGGGACGGACGCGGACGAACTGAGCGCCGGCCTGGAAGCGCTGTCCCGGGGCGAGGCGAGCGCGCAGCTCGCCACGGGGGTGGCGAAGGAACGCGGCAAGACCGTGTTCGTCTTTCCGGGCCAGGGCTCGCAATGGGCCGGGATGGCCGTGGAACTGCTGGACTCCGCGCCCGTGTTCGCCGAGCGGCTCCGCGCCTGCGACGCCGCCGTCAGGGCGGCGGACGTCGACTGGTCGGTCGAGGACGTCCTGCGGGAGCGGCCGGGTGCGCCGTCGCTGGAGCGCATCGAGGTCGTGCAGCCGGTGCTGTTCTCGGTGATGGTGTCCCTCGCCCACCTGTGGCGCCACCACGGGGTCGAGCCGGACGCGGTGGTGGGCCACTCGCAGGGCGAGATCGCGGCGGCCTGCGTCTCGGGGGCGCTCACCCTGGAGGACGCAGCGCGGATCGTGGTACTGCGCTCGCAGCTGTTCGCCGACGAGTTGGTGGGTCGGGGCGCGGTGGCCTCTGTCGCGCTGTCCCGGCGGGAGGCGGAGGAGTGGCTGGCACCGTACGGCGCCCAGTTGGCCGTGGCGGGCGTCAACAGCCCCCGTCTGGTGACCGTGGCCGGGGCACCCGAGCCGCTCCAGGACCTGGTGACGGCGCTGACCGACCGGGGGATCCGGGCCCGGATCGTGCCGGCGACGGTCGCCTCGCACTCCCCGCAGGTGGACCGGCTGCGCGGCCGCATCGCCGAGTTGCTGTCCTTCGTACGGCCCCGTAAGGGCAGCGTGCCCCTGTACTCGACGGTCACCGGCGAGGTGTTGCGCGGCGATGAGCTGACGGCCGACTACTGGTTCGAGAACTGCCGCCGTCCGGTGAACTTCGAACCCGTCGTGCGCAGGCTCCTGGACGACGGCCACGACGTCTTCATCGAGTCGAGCGCCCACCCGGTGCTGGTGCTCGGTGTGGAGGAGACCGTCGAGGACGCGGGCGCCGACGCACTCGTGGCCGGCACGCTGCGGCGCGGCAGCGGCGGACTGAAGCGGTTCCTTACCGCGCTGTCGGAGGCGTATGTACGAGGGCTGCGCGTCGACTGGCAGGCGGTGTTCGGCACCGGGCGCCCCGTGGTGGAGCTGCCCACGTACCCCTTCCAGCGGCAGCGCTACTGGGTGGAGCCGCCCGCGGAGCGCGCGAGTGCCGCCGATCCGGTGGACTCCGCGTTCTGGGAGGCCGTGGAGAACGGCGACCTGCGCCTCCTCGCGGCATCGCTGCGTCTGACGGACACCTCGGCGCTCGCCGAGCTGCTGCCCGCGCTGTCCTCGTGGCGGCGGGACAGCAGGGAGCTGGGCGCCGTGGACTCGTGGCGTTACCAGGTGGTGTGGCGGCCGGCCACCGGGGCCGCTCCGGCCGCCCTGTCCGGTTCCTGGATCGTGGTGCGCCCCGCGCACCCCGCCGCCGACGGTGTCGCCGCCCGGGTGGCCGCGCTGCTCGGGGACGCCGGGGCACGCGCCGACGTCGTGGCGGTCGGGGCTGAGGAGAGCCGTGCCGAGCTCGCCCGGGGGATCGCCCGGGCCGTGGACTCACTGGGCGGCGCACCCGTGGCGGGCATCGTCTCCCTGCTGCCGCTCTCCCCTGTGGAGCCGTCGCCGCCGGTGGTGTCCGCGGGACTCGACCGGACCGTGGTGCTGCTGCAAGCCCTGTCGGACGCGGACGTGACGGCTCCGGTGTGGACGGTGACGAGCGGCGCGGTGCAGGCCGAGGCGGCCGATCCCGTCGCGGCACCGCAACAGGCCCAGGTGTGGGGCCTGGGACAGGTCGCCGCGCTCGAGACCCCGCAGCTGTGGGGTGGTCTGGTGGACCTTCCCGAGGAGCCGGACGACCAGGCGCTGTCGCGACTGGTCGCACTGATCGCGGCACCCGGCGGAGAGAACCAGGTCGCCGTGCGGTCCTCCGGCGTGTACGTGCGCAGGCTGGTGCCCGCCTCCTCCCCCACCACCGCGCCGGTGCTGCCCGGCGAGGGCGGCACCTGGCTCGTCACGGACGGCGTCGAGGGCCCGGGACGGCACATCGCCCGGCTGCTCGCCGGCAAGGGTGCGGCCCGGCTGCTGCTGACCGCCGAGCCCGGCACGGACGCGGGACTGATCGCCGCCACCGAGGCCGAACTGGTCGCCCTCGGCGCCCGGGTGACGGTGGCCGTCTGTGACGTGGCCGACCGCCGGGCCCTTGCGCGGGTGCTCGCCGGCATCACGGACGACGCTCCGCTGACCTGCGTCGTGCACACGGCCGGGCTGCTGGAGGACACGCCGCTGGAGAGCCTGACCCGGGCGGATCTGGAGCGTCTCCTGCGCACCAGGGTGCTCGGCGCCCGGAACCTGCATGAACTGACCGCGGACAGCGACCTGTCGGCCTTCGTGCTGTTCTCCTCGGTGACCGCGACCTTCGGCGGCGGCCTCGGCCTCGCCGCCCACGCCGCCGGGAACGCGCATCTGGACGCGCTCGCCGCCCACCGCCGCTCCCTGGGCCTGCCCGCGCTGGCACAGGCGTGGGGCGTGTGGCAGGGCGAACCGGCCGATGCGGAGGCCGAAGCGCTGGAGGAGTCCCGCCGGGAGCGGCTGAGCCGCCGGGGGCTTCCCCTGCTGCGTCCGGAACCCGCGGTCGCCGCGTTCGAGCGGGCCCTGGACTTCGCGGCGCCGTCGATCGTCCTGGCCGACGTCGACTGGGGCCGGTTCACCCGGGTCTTCGACGGCGACCGGCCCAGCCCGCTCGTCGCCGAGATCCCGCAGCTCCGGCGGGCCCGCGGGGAGTCCGCAGGCTCCGCGGCCGGCGTGTCGGGCCTGCCGGACCGGCTGGCCGGGCTGCCGGCAGCGCGGCGGCGCGAGGTGCTGCTGGACGTGGTCCGTGCGGAGGTCGCCGCAGTGCTGGGGCACAGCGGTCCCGGCGCGGTGGCGGCCGGGCGGGAGTTCCTCGAACTGGGCATGGACTCGGTGACGACCGTCGCCCTGCGCAATCGGCTGAACGCGGCCACCGGGCTCCGGTTGTCGGCCCGGGTGATCCTCGAGCGGCGCTCGCCCGAGGCGTTGGCCCGGCACCTGGCCGACGAACTGGCCGGTGACCCGGCCCCATCGCCGGCCGGCGGCGGCCTGGCCGGCGAGTTCGCCGCCGAGTTGGCGGCCATGCCCGACGACGCCGGCACGGCGGCGCTGGACCGGCTGGCGGAGGCGGCCCGGCAGCGGCCGTCGTTCACCGTGCCGGAGCAGGGCGACCTGCCGCGGCCGGTGCGGCTCGCGGACGGTCAGGCCGGGCCCAGGCTGTTGTGCTTCCCGACCGTGCTGGCGACCTCGGGTGCGCATCAGTACGCCCGGTTCGCCGCGCCCTTGGCCGGTGAACGGGAAGTGCTGGCGCTGGACCTGCCCGGCTTCCGGCCGGAGGAACGGCTGCCCGCGACCCTGGCCGCGCTGGCGGAGGCGGCGGCCGAGGCGGTGAGCGGGTACGCGAACGGCATGCCGTTCGTGCTGGTCGGCTACTCGTCCGGAGGCATCGTCGCCCATGAGACCGTCCGACTGCTGGAGGCCTCGGGGCTGTTCCCGGAGGCGCTGGTCCTTCTGGACACCTACGCGCCGGACGACGCGGCGCTGCGCGCGGCCACCCCGCGACTGCTCGCCGGGATGACCCGCAGGCTCGGCGAGCTGGGGCCCGTCGACGACGCCGCGCTCGTCGCGATGGGCGGCTATCTGCGCCTGTTGGAGGAGTGGCGGCCCGCGCCGGTGAAGACCCCGACGCTGCTGGTCCGCCCGGTCGAGCCGTTGCCGGGCCTGTCGACGGCGGACGTCCCGGGACCGTCCTGGCAGCCGGACCACGACGTGGTGGAGGTTCCCGGGGACCACTTCTCGATGGTCGAGGAGCACGCGCCCGCGACGGCCGAGGCCGTCACCGGCTGGCTCACCGCCCTCGACACCCGAGAGCCGGCGTGAAGTCCCGGGACGAGCACGACCAGCAGTCCCACGAGCGAACGGAGGCAGCGAACATGACAGGCCGGACGACAGTGGTGATCGCGGGGGCCGGGCCCGTGGGCCTGGCCGCGGCCTGTGCGCTGTGGCAACGGGGCGTACCCGCCCGTGTCCTGGAGGCACAGCACACCCCGCACCAGGGGTCACGCGCCGTACAGCTGCACGCGCCCACACTGCGTGTCTTCGCCGAACTGGGGATCCTCGAGGAGGCCGAACGACGAGGCCTGCGGATCCGCGCCAACGAGTACCACCTCGCCGGCGGCCGCACGCTGCGCATCGAGCTCGGCGCACTGAACGAGCCGTTGATGCTCCCTCAGGAGATCACCTGCGAGTTGCTGGAGCGTCGTCTGCAGCAACTCGGCGGCCGGGTGGAACGTGGCGTCGAGGTCACCAAGACCCTCGCGTACGACGACGCGGTCACCGTCGAGGCGAACGGCCCGGACGGCCCGGAACGCATCGAGGCCGACTGGCTGATCGCGGCCGATGGGGTGCGCAGCCAGATCCGCGAGCAGCTCGGCATCGACTTCGCCGGCAGCCCGGTCCCGATCAACTTCCTCCTGGCCGAGGGCACGATCGAGGGGCGGCCGGCGGACGACGCGGTGCACTACTTCCTCGGCCTGTCCGGTTCGGTCGTCTTCGCGTCGATGCCGGGTGACCGGGTCCGCGTCTCGGCGGCGGTTCCCGCCGGCCACCCGCTCACCGAGGAGGGGGTGCAGCAGATCCTGGACGAGCGGGGTCCGGGCGGACTGCGAGTGCGCTCGCTCGACATGGTGAACAGCTTCAGCAGCCAGGAGCGCATCGCCACCAGGCTGCGCGAGGGCCGGGTCTTCCTGGTGGGCGACGCCGCCCACACGCACTCCCCGCTCGGCGGTCAGGGGCTCAATCTCGGGTTCCAGGACGTGCACAACCTGGTCTGGAAGCTGGCCGGGGTGATCGAGGGCAGGTTCGCTCCGGCCGTGCTGGACAGCTACGGCAGCGAGCGGCGGTACGCCGCCGAGCAGATCGTCCGTAACACCCACCAGTTCCTGCGGGTGTTCACGCTGGGACCCGCCGCCGCGCGGGTGCGCAACACGGCTTGGAGCACGCTGGAGTCCCTGGGTGTGCTGCGCCGTTGGTTCGCCCCGCTGCTCGCGGGCTGGCGTGTCCACTACGACGCGGCCCGGTTGCCGGGCGGGCGCGGACTGCCCCGGCCCGGCACCCGCTCCCCCCACTGGTCCGGCTCGGCCCGCACGGCCGACCGCTACCGGTTGGTGACGCGCGGCAGCCGCGAGGCGCGGCTGCGTGGCCTGGCCCTCGCCGAACAGCGGCCCGGACTCGTCAGCCACGGGCATGTCGAACGCGGCGGACCCGGGTTCGTGCTGCTGCGGCCCGACGGATACGTGGCCGCGAGCGGTACGACGCCGGCCGACTGGACGCGCGTCGAGCGCCTGCTCGCCGAGAGCGCGGCATGAGCCGCCCGACCACCCCGGTGCCGGCCACGGCACACCAAACCGACAAGGAGGCCGCCTTGACGCCCCGGGAACGTCTCGACGAACTGCACTCCCTCAAGCAGGCGGCCCGGCAGGGCCCCGACGAGCGCGCCACCGAGCGGCAGCACGCCCGCGGCAAGCTGACCGCGCACGAGCGCGTCGAACTGCTCCTGGACAAGGGCTCTTTCCAGGAGATCGAGACACTGCGCCGGCACCGGGCCACCGGCTTCGGACTGGAGGACAAACGCTATCCGTCCGACGGTGTGATCACGGGCTGGGGCACCGTGCACGGCCGGACGGTCTTCGTCTACGCCCACGACTTCCGCGTCTTCGGCGGCGCACTGGGCGAGGCGCATGCGGCCAAGATCCACAAGCTGATGGATCTCGCCGAGGCGGCGGGAGCGCCCCTGGTCAGCCTGAACGACGGCGCCGGCGCCCGCATCCAGGAGGGCGTCACCGCCCTGGCCGGCTACGGCGGCATCTTCCAGCGCAACACCCGCAACTCCGGCGTCATCCCGCAGATCAGCGTGATGCTGGGACCGTGCGCGGGGGGCGCCGCCTACTCGCCCGCCCTCACCGACTTCGTCTTCATGGTCCGGGACACGGCGCAGATGTTCATCACCGGCCCGGACGTGGTGCAGACGGTGACCGGCGAGTCGGTCACCATGGACGGCCTCGGCGGCGCGGACGTGCACGCCTCCGTCTCGGGTGTGGCGCAGTTCGCCTACGACGACGAGGAGAGCTGTCTGGAGGAGGTCCGCTACCTGCTGTCCCTGTTGCCCGCGAACAACCGCGAGCTGGCCCCGGTGGTCCCGGCGGCGGACCCGTCCGACCGGAGCAACGACGCGCTCCTGGACCTGGTCCCGGCCGATCCCCACCAGGCCTACGACATGCGGGCCGTGATCGAGGAGATCGTCGATGACGGCGAGTACTTCGAGGTCCACGCCGCGTGGGCGACCAACATCATCTGCGCGCTGGCGCGGCTGGACGGACATGTCGTCGGCATCGTGGCCAACCAGCCGGCCTCGCTGGCCGGAGTGCTCGACATCCACGCCAGCGAGAAGGCCGCCCGGTTCGTCTCCACGTGTGACTCGTTCAACATCCCTCTCGTGACGCTCGTGGACGTGCCGGGTTTCCTGCCCGGAGTGGACCAGGAACACGGTGGGATCATCCGGCACGGGGCGAAACTCCTGTACGCGTACTGCAACGCCACGGTCCCCCGCGTCTCCCTGGTGGTACGCAAGGCCTACGGCGGTGCCTACATCGTCATGGACTCACGCTCCATCGGTACCGACGTGGCCCTGGCCTGGCCGTCCAACGAGATCGCCGTCATGGGCGCCGAGGGTGCCGCCAACGTGATCTTCCGCCGCGAGATCAACGCGGCCGAGGACCCCGACGCGGTACGTCGCCAGAAGATTGACGAGTACAAGACGGAGCTCATGCACCCTTACTACGCGGCGGAGCGCGGTCTCGTCGACGACGTGATCGACCCGCGGGACACCCGGCTCGTGTTGATCCGTTCGCTGGCCATGCTGCGCACGAAACACGCCGACCTGCCGTCGCGCAAGCACGGCAACCTTCCGACGTGAGACCGAAGGCGGAGAGATGAACGCGGTGAAAGTCGTACGTGGGAAGCCCAATGAGGAGGAGTTGGCCGCGGTGCTGGCGGTGCTGCTCTCGGTCGGGCAGCAGCCCGATGCACCGACCGACGCCGATCGGGCGAAGCCGCCTTCGCGGGAGGCGCGGTGGAGCCGGGGAGGTCGCCTCTACCCGGCCCCTGCGGCTTCCTGGAAGTTCGCCTCATGAGTGCGCGGAGGAGCAAGGTGCGCAAGGTGCTCATCGCCAACCGTGGCGAAATCGCTGTCCGTGTGGCCCGGGCCTGCCGGGATGCCGGCATCGCGAGCGTTGCTGTCTACGC
>NZ_JBVHEP010000051.1:0-14784 GCF_055562795.1 Streptomyces sp. NPDC016851 | reverse complement strand
TGCGAGGCGCCCGGGCGACCGCCGACCACCCCCGGGGTCTTCCCGTCCTACACAAACCCGCCCAACAGTGCGGGCCCGCCCTCTGTCCCCCCTGGGGGGGGGGCCCGGGGGGCCGGCCCGCCGGGCCCCCGCCCACGGTCTTACGCGTACTCCTCCGGTCCGGTCTCCCGGGCCCGGATCAGGGCCTGGGCCAGCTCCTGGACATTGCCGTAGCGCTCCTGGCGCGGCAGCCGCTCCAGGGCCTCGACGAGGGCGTCGGGCGCCTGGTGGCCGCGCAGTTCGCGGGCCAGGTCGCGCGCGCTCGCGGGGAACGACTTGCGGCCCAGGATCCGGGCCAGCTCCAGGCGTACCGACTCCAGGGACGTCGGCGCACGGCTCGGCGTCACCGGCCCGCGCGCGACCTCGGGGTCGTCCTCGGCGGCCGGCTCCGGGTCGTGCCACTCCTCACTGCGGGTGGGGTGCCCGGACCTGAGCAGCCCCTGGAGTTCATGCTTCATCTCGTCGTCACGATGGACGCTCAGCCGGTCGCTGCCTCGCTGCATTTCTCCCTCCAGACGGTCGGGGGTCCGCACCGCGTACCCGAACACCGCGAGCCGACACGGGTTCGCCACCCCGGATCGGTGTCCTCCGCACGGGTTTGCGCCACGGCCTGCGGGAGACCCGGATCACACCCCCCACTCATCTCTGGGGAAGGACACGCCATGGCGATGCTCGCTGTGCTGCTTCCGGTGCTCATGCTCGGAGTGGTGCTGCTGCTGGGCCGCTACGAGGAACTGCTGCTGCCGCAGGACGGCGCCGACCGGCGCGAACCGGCCGGCGTGCCCCCGGCGGCGGCGACCGCTACTTCTTCTCGCGCCCCGGCAGGAACTCCTGCATCTTCGCCTTGAAGCCCTGCTTGACCACCGATCCCCGGTCCGAGTCGCCCTTCAGGATCGACGCGGCGGTCGCCTCCATCTGCTCCCAGGTGGCGTGCGGCGGGATCGGTGGGACGGCCGGATCGGTCAGGAACTCGACCACCGCGGGACCGTCCGCCTCCAGCGCGGCTCGCCAGCCCGCCTCGACGTCCTCCGGCTTCTCCACCCGGATGCCGGTCAGCCCCAGGGAACGCGCGAACGCCGCGTACTGCACGTCCGGGAGCTGCTGCGACGGCAGGAACTGCGGCGCGCCCTCCATGGCCCGCATCTCCCACGTGACCTGATTCAGATCCTGGTTGTTCCACACGGCGATCACCAGCCGCGGGTCCTCCCACTGGTGGCGGTACTTCGCCGCCGTGATCAGCTCCGCCATCCCGTTCATCTGCATCGCCCCGTCGCCCACCAGCGCGATCGCGGGCCGGTCCGGGTGTGCGAACTTCGCGCCGATCACGTACGGCACCCCGCAGCCCATCGTCGCCAGGGTGCCGGAGAGCGAGCCCCGCATACCCGGCCGCATGGTCAGGTGCCGCGCGTACCAGTTGGCCGTCGAACCCGAGTCGGAGGCGACGATCGCGTTGTCCGGCAGCAGCGGGTCCAGGGCGCGGGCCACGTACTCCGGGTTGATCGGGTCGGCGTCGAGTCCCGCGCGGCGCTCCATGACCTCACGCCAGCGCGTCACGTTGGCGCACACCGTGTCGTACCACTCGCGCCCGCGGCCCTCCTCGATCAGCGGGATCAGCCGCTCCAGCGTGGCCTTCGCGTCGCCGACCAGGTTCACCTCGTACGGGTAGCGCATCCCGACCATGTGCGGATCGATGTCGATCTGCACGCCCCGCGCCTTGCCGAACTCCGGCATGAACTGGGTGTACGGGAACGACGACCCGATGGTCAGCAGCGTGTCGCAGTCCCGCATCAGCTCGTACGACGGACGCGTGCCCAGCAGGCCGATCGAGCCGGTGACGTACGGCAGTTCGTCGCTGAGGACGTCCTTGCCGAGCAGCGCCTTGGCGACACCGGCGCCGAGCAGCTCAGCGATCGACTCCACCTCGGCCCGCGCGCCGGCCGCGCCCTGGCCGACCAGGATCGCCACCTTGTCACCGGAGTTGAGGATCTCGGCGGCCCGCCGCACCGAGTCGTCGGACGGCACGGCCGTCCACGAACTGCGGTCCAGGCTGGAGGGCACCATCTTGAACTCGTGCGTCGGCGGCGAGTAGTCGAGCTCCTGCACGTCGCCGGGGATGATGATCGCGGTCGGGCAGCGGCGCGCGTACGCGGTGCGGATCGCCCGGTCCAGCACGTTCGGCAGCTGCTCCGGCACGGTCACCGTCTCCACGAAATCGGAGGCGACGTCCTTGTACAGCGAGTGCAGATCCACTTCCTGCTGGTAGGAGCCGCCCATCGCGGTGCGGTGCGTCTGGCCGACGATCGCCAGCACCGGAACATGGTCCAGTTTGGCGTCGTACAGGCCATTCAGGAGATGGATCGCGCCCGGCCCGGACGTGGCCGTGCACACTCCGAGACGGCCGCTGAACTTGGCGTACCCGACCGCCTGGAACGCCGACATCTCCTCGTGCCGCGACTGCACGAAACGGGGCTCGTTCTCGGCCCGGCCCCATGCGGCGAGCAGGCCGTTGATGCCGTCGCCCGGATAACCGAAGACCTGCTCGACCCCCCACTCGCGCAACCGCTCAAGGACGTGGTCGGAGACCTTGGTGCTCATGTACGACCTCCCGGACGTATGGGGACAGAGCCATCGGTACGAGTCACCCTGCGCGACGGGGGAAAACCTCTCCGGGTTTGCGGGCGGGGGCCGGGGGCAGGCGCACCTCAGTGCTTCGGACAGGAGGCACGTCCGTGGGAGCGGCGAATCGCGCCGCCACCGGCGCTCCTGGTCCGCACCCAGTCGACGCGCTCCCACGGTGACCGTCCAACCCAGAGCACCTGCAAGGGAATTGCGACGCATCATGCCGATCCACACCAGCGCGAAGCAGCACCCCCACGACGACGCCCCCGACACCGCCGACGCCTTCCGCAGGCTCGCCACACTCCCCGACGGACCCGAGCGCGACGCGCTCCGCGACGAGATCGTCGAGGCCTGGCTGCCCATGGCCGACCGTCTCGCCGGACGCTTCCGCAGCCGCGGCGAGAGCTTCGAGGACCTGCGCCAGGTCGCGGCCCTCGGCCTGGTCAAGGCCGTCGACCGGTACGACCCCGAGCTCGGCAACGCCTTCGAGAGCTACGCCGTGCCCACCATCACCGGCGAGATCAAGCGCCACTTCCGGGACCACATGTGGACCCTGCACGTACCTCGCCGCGTCCAGGACCTGCGCAATCGCGTCCGGTTCGCCTCCCAGGACCTCTCCCAGACCATCTCCGGCCGGCGGCCCACCGTGGCGGAGATCGCCGAGCACGCGAAGCTGAGCGAGGAGGACGTCAGGACCGGCCTGGAGGCGCTGGAGAGCTTCACCGCCCTGTCCCTGGACGCGGAGCTGCCCGGCAGCGAGGACGGGTACTCGCTGAGCGACGCGCTCGGGTCGCCGGATCCGGCGCTGGACACGGTCGTGGACCGTGAGGCGGTGAAGTCGCGGCTGGCGGCGCTGCCGGAGCGGGAGCGGGCGATTCTGTACATGCGGTTCTTCGGGGACATGACGCAGAGCCGGATCGCCGAGGAGCTGGGGATCTCGCAGATGCATGTGTCCCGGCTGATCAGCCGGTGCTGCGGTCGGGTCCGGGAGCAGGTCATGCGGGATGTCGCCTAGCGCCGTGGGGGTTGTTCGCGGGTTGCGTGTGCGGGCCGTTCGTGGCTGGTCGCGCAGTTCCCCGCGCCCCTGAGAGGGACGTACCGAATCACCCGGTTGGCGGGTGCTGTCCCGCTAATGGGGTCCGGGCGCGCGCGGCGTTGCAGCGGGCGGGCTGTGATGGCAGAGGGGCATCCTGCCGTCGCCCGAAGGAGTTCGGTCCATGCGCCGTACCCGCCACGCACTCTTCGTTGCCGTTCTGGCCGGCTCGGCCCTGGTCGGGTTCGTTCCGGTCGTGGCCGCCGAACCCGCCGCCGAGGTCAGTCCGGCCACCGTGGAGCCCGGCGGCACGCTCACCGTCTCGGTCAGCTGTGATCCGACCGGGGGGCCGCCGCCCGACAGCATCGACGCGACCTCGCAGGCCTTCGACGAGGGGACGGTCCCGTTGCGCAAGGTGACCGGCAACGACGACGAGGTGTCCGGCCCGGCGTACCGGGGCACGGCCCGTATCGCTCCCGCGGACAACTTCGAGGGCGATCCCGACGCCCTCGGCGAGGACTCGGCCTGGACCGTCGACGGCACCTGCCCGGCCGCCCCCGGCGGGGAGGGCAAGCAGTGGAGCGCGACATTCACCGTGGCCCACGGCGGTGGCCACCACAAGCCGTCTCACCACCCGACGCACGAGCCCTCCCACCGGCCCACCCACAAGCCCTGCCCCGAGGAACACCGCGACGAACCGCGGCATCACTCCGCCGAGTGCGGGGCAGCGGTCGTCCAGCGCGGGGTACGCGCCGGTGACGGCGGTGCCTTCTCCGACTCCGTGCCCGCCCTGGTCGCGGGCGGAGTGCTGATCGCGGGCGCGTTCGGTGCCGCCGTGCACCGGCTGCGCAACCGGGAGAGCGACCCGTACCGCTGAGCCCCGGCGCGCACCACCACCCCGGAAGCCCCCCGCTTCCCCGGCCCGGCCCGCTCATGCTGTGACCGTCACAACCTGGCCGGGCGCCCATGGGGCGACGGCGCCATGGGTACTCAGTGGCCGAGGGCGCGCACGATACGGCTCGGGCGAGGGCGACAGGACACGGCACCAGGCACTGCGGAGGTACGGATGCGGCGGACGGACCCGGAAGGCCACGGCCCCGTCCGGTTCGGGCCGCCGCTCCCCGACGACGGACTGGCCGTGCTGCCGGAGCTGTCCGCCGTGCTCGCCGCCGCGGCGTCCCGGGGCGACCACGAGCCGGTCGGCGGGGGAGAGGCCCTGCGGGAGGCGGCCTGCGGCTACTGGGACCGGCGCGGACTGCACTGCGACCCCGGCCGGGTGGCCGCCGGGCCGGGCGCGCCCGCGCTGCTGCTCGCCCTGACGGCCGCCCTCGGCGGTGACGTCCTGGTGCCGAGACCCTGCGCCGCCTGGTGGGCGCCGTACGCCCGCCTGCTGGGACGCCCCGTCTTCCACGTGCCGGCCCCGCCGGAGAGCGGCGGGGTGCCCGATCCGTACGCCCTGCTGGAGACCGTGCGCCGGGTCCGCGCCGAAGGCGGTGATCCGCGCTTGCTGGTGCTGTCCGTCGCCGACGACCCGACGGCCACCGTCGCCCCTCCCGAACTGCTGCACGAGACCGTCGAGGCCGCCCAGGGGGAGGGCCTGCACCTCGTCAGCGACGAGACCTGGCGCGACACCCTGCACGACCCGCACGACACCGTGCTGCTCAGCCCCGCCGAGATGCTGCCCGACCGGGTCACCGTCGTCACCGACCTGGCCGGGGCCTTCCTCCCGCCCGGCTGGCCGGCCGCGGTGACCCGCTTCCCGGCCGGCGAGGACGCCGACGGCCTCCACGCGCGCGTGCTCGACGTCCTCACCGCGCTCGACGCCCGGGTCGCCGCCCCCGTCGCCTCGGCGGCGGCCCACGCGCTGAGGGAACCGGAACCGGTCACCGCGCGCATCGCCGCCACCGTGCGCCTGCACGCGCGCCTGGCCGCCGAGGCGCACGCCGCCGTCGTCGCGGCCGGCGCCCTCGCCCGGCCTCCACAGGCCGGCCGCCATCTGTACGTCGACCTCGCTCCGCTGCGCCCCGCGCTGGACGCGCACGCCATCGGCGACGCTCAGGAACTGGAGGACTTCCTCGCCGCCCGCCTCGGTATGCCCGCGCCCGGCGGCCACCGCTTCGGCGACGAGCTCGAAGCCCCGCGCGTGCGGCTTTCGACCGGCGCACTGCTGCTCGGCTCCGCCACGGAACGCGCGGAATGCCTCACCTCACCCACGCCGTTGGAACTGCCACACGTGCAGCGTGCGTTGATCCAACTGAAGTCGGTCTTCGACGATCTCCGCGACGACGCTCAGCGATGGGAGCCTCCTCGATGACGCAGCAGTCCGAGTCGACCGCGAGCACGACCACTCGGGAAGCCGGCGACGCGGCCCTCCCGTCCCCCCTCGCGCCCCCGTACCCGCCGCTGGCCGAACCGAGACCACTGGCCGAGCGCCGGGTGTGGCCGCGCACGTTCCACGACCGGCTGACCGCCCCGCTGCCCGGCCTGAGGGCCATGGCCCGCTTCGCCCGGGAGGGCGCCGTCAGGCCGGGCCCGGAAGGCCTCCGCGACATCCCCCGGCTCCCCTACGCCCCCGGCCCGCTGCCCCGCGTCGACGCCCGCACGGTCGCCGTGACCTGGGCGGGACACGCCAGCTGGGTCCTGAGCATCGGCGGGCTCACGGTCCTCACCGACCCGGTCTGGTCCCGCCGGATCCTCGGCACCCCGGCCCGCATCACCCCCGTGGGCGTCCCCTGGGAGGCGCTGCCCCGCGTCGACGCCGTCGTCATCAGCCACAACCACTACGACCACCTGGACGCCCCCACGCTGCGCCGCCTCCCGCGCGACACCCCGGTGTTCGTCCCGGCCGGCCTGGCCCGCTGGTTCCACCGCCGCCGCTTCACCCGTGTCACGGAGCTCGACTGGTGGGAGGCGGCTGAACTCGACGGCGTCCGCTTCGACTTCGTCCCGTCCCACCACTGGTCCAAGCGCACCCTCACCGACACCTGCCGCAGCCTGTGGGGCGGCTGGGTCCTGACCGACCAGGAGGGGCAGCGGGTCTACTTCGCGGGCGACACGGGCTACGGCCACTGGTTCTCCCGCATCGGCCGCCGCTACCCCGGTATCGACCTCGCCCTCCTCCCCATCGGCGCCTACGACCCCCGCTGGTGGCTCAGCGACGTCCACTGCGACCCGGAGGAGGCGGTCCGCGCGGCCCAGGACCTGGGAGCGACCAGGATGGCCCCCATGCACTGGGCCACCTTCGTCCTGTCGGCGGAACCGGTCCTGGAGCCCCTCACGAGGGTACGGACGGCATGGGAGAAAACGGGCCTGCCCCGAGAAAACCTGTGGGACATGCCGGTCGGCGCTTCCAGGGTCCTTTAGCTATGTAGGGGCGCGGGGAACTGCGCGACCAGCCACACACAACCCGCGCTCCGACGACGACCACTGCCCCTACGGCGCTACCGAACCCGCCGCACCACACTCGGCACCACACTGATCAGCAAGGTCAGCGCGATCGCCGCGACCACACCCTCCCACGGCTCATCGAACAACGACCCCCCGAGAATCCCGATCAGCTGATACGTCACGGCCCAGGCCAGACAGGCCGGCAGATTCCCCCGGGAAAACCTCCGCAGCGGCCACTTCGCCATCAGACACGCCAGCATCACCGGAATCCGTCCCGCCGGCACCAGCCGCGACAGCACCAGCACCGCCACACCGTGCTCGGCGAGTTTCGTCTGCGCCTGCTCCAGCCGGTCCTCGGGCGCCCGCGCCCGGAGCGCCTCCAGCCAGCGCGAGCCGTTCTTCGACTTCATCCCGCGCCGCCCGAGCCAGTACAGCGCCGCGTCGCCGAGGAACGCCGCCAGCGACGCCGTCACGAACACCATCGCCAGCGAGAACGGCGCCGTCTGGTGGACGGCGACCACGGCCGCCGAACTCACCAGCGCGCCCGTCGGGATCACCGGTACCAGCGCCCCGACCAGCACCAGCACGAAAAGCGTCGGATAACCGATCGCCTGCTGCGTGGACTCCGGCACGACGGACGCCGGGGTGACGGCCGACGCCGCGAGCAGAGGTATCGCGGCCTGCTCCACGGGCCCGGTCGGGATCACCGCGCGACCTCGAGGCGCACGCTCTCCCCGTGCCCGAGCCGGTGCACCGCCACGCCGGGCGCGTGCCGCGCGGCGAGCCGCACGAACTCGTCACCCGGCGCATGGAACTCATGGGGGCGCACGGCGTCCATCCCGATCGGCCAGTACGTGCCGTAGTGCACCGGCACCGCACTGCGCGGCGCCAGCCGTGCCAGCGCCTGGGCCGCCCGGCCCGCGTCCAGATGGCCCTCGCCCAGATACGGCCCCCAGCCGCCCACCGGCAGCAGTGCCACCTCGACCGGCCCGACCTCCTCGGCCATGTCGTCGAACAGCCCGGTGTCCCCGGCGAAGTACGTCCGGGCCTCGCCGGCGACGACGTAGCCGAGCGCGGGGGAGCGGTGCCGCCCGAACGGCAGCCGGCGTCCGTCGTGCCGCGCGGGCACGGCCCGTACGACGATGTCGCCGACCGGGGTCTCGTCCCCGGGCGCCACCTCGCTGACGTGCAGGTGCGCGAGCCGGCGCAGCCCCGGCACCGCCCGGTGTGCGCCCCGGGGCACGAGCAGGCGCGTGCCCGGAGCGAGCCGCATCAGCGACGGCACATGCAGGTGGTCGGCGTGCAGATGCGAGACCAGCGCGACATCCGCCTGGTGGGCGCCGGGAGGCGGCAGGTCTCCGCGCCGGCGCCGCAGGTGCGCGAGCCGGCGCGCGAACAGCGGATCGGTGAGCACGCGTACGTTCGAGTCCTCGACCGTGCAAGTGGCGTGACCCCACCAGGTGATCTCCACCGGCACTTCTTTGCCCCCTTCGCGCGACTCCCCGAAGCCTACGTGCAGGAGTAGGGTCGGCGGCGAAACCGGAGGTGAGGGGGGACGCCATGGTGCCGGTCCGGGTCACGGCGATCGCGAGTCTGACGCCGCTGGAGGAGCTCGACGACGATCCGTTCCTCGTCGACTCCCGCAGCCAGCACGCGATGTGCGCCCGCTGGGCCGCCGAGCGGGGCTATGTGATCAGCCGGGAGTTACTGGTCCGGGGACTGCGTCCCGACCACTGCGCGCTGTGGGACGGCGTCCGCCCCGGCCTGGACCTGTTCGTGGCACCCAGCCGGAGAGTGCTGGAGAGCGCGCTCGCCTCCGTCGAGGAGTTCACCGCGGAGTGCGCGCGGCGCGGGGTACGTGTCGAGACGGTCGGGCACGCGGAGCCGGCGTACGACGCGGCGATGAAGGCGTGCGTGCACCGCCGGCTGTCGATGCCGACCGCCGGCTACGACGGGCGCTGACGCGACGGTCCGGGGGACACCAGGCGTCCGCGGAGCGTTGTGGCACTGTGGGTGAGGGTCCGTGGTCGCGACGGGCCGGGACGTGAGGTGGCTGGGCGTGCGGGGCGTGCGGTGGCGGCGGGTCGCCAGTCAGGTCGGGCGGAGCGTCGCCGTGTGGGCGGTCTCCACCCTCACCATGCTCGTGCTCGCCGGGATCCTGCCCGACTTCCGGCTCCGCTCGGCCGACGGCGACAGCGCGACCGACATCGCCGTCAAGGCGGCCTTCGGCGCCGGCGCCTTCGGTCTGCTGTCGGCCGTGGTCTGGCCGTTGCTCGTCCGGCTCCTGCTCCTCGTACCGGCGCTCGTGCTCGGGCTGCTGGTGTTCTTCCTCAACGGCGCGCTGCTGCTGCTCGCCCTGCGCCTCGACCCCGGGGAGCGCGGCAGCGCCGCCCCGGAGACCGCCGTCGTGGTCGCCGCCGTGATGTCCGCCGTGGCGTCCGCGACCGGCGCCGCCCTGGCCGTGCGCGACGACGACGCCTACCGGCGCAGGCTGTACCGCCTCTCCGACCGCCGCCGTCGCAGGTCGGGGCCGCCCTGCCCGTCCACCCCCGGCACGGTCTTCCTGCAACTCGACGGCGTCGGCCACGACGTCCTGCTGGACGCGGTCGCCAAGGGCCTGATGCCCACCGCCGCCCACTGGCTCGGCATCGGCGACGGCGCCCGCACCACCCACCGGCTCACCCCGTGGCGCACCGACTGGTCCAGCCAGACCGGCGCCAGCCAGCTCGGCATCCTGCACGGCAGCAACCACGACGTCCCCGCGTTCCGCTGGTACGAGAAGGACACCCGCGAGGTCGTCGTGTGCAACCGCCCGACCAGCGCCGCCGAACTCCAGCGCCGCGCCGCCGGATACGCGGGCCACGGCGGTCTGCTCGCCGTCGACGGCGCCAGCCGCGGCAACCTGTTCAGCGGCGGCGCCGAGCAGCAGGCCCTCGTGCTGTCCGTCGCCGGCCGCCGCAGCCGGGAGAACCGCTCCCGGGCGGGCTACTTCGCCTACTTCTCCGACCCGGCCAACGCCGTGCGCACGGCCCTGTCCTTCGTCGCCGAGGTGGGCCGTGAGATCGGCCAGTCCACCCGGACCCGCCTCGGCAAGCAGCGCCCGCGCGTCTCCCGCGGCGGCCTCTACCCGCTCGTGAGGGCCTTCGCCACCGTCGTCGAGCGGGACGTCGTCGTGGCCGCCGTGACGGGCGACATGCTCGCCGGCCGCACCGCCGTCTACGCCGACCTCGTGGCCTACGACGAGGTCGCCCACCACTCCGGCCCGGCGAGCCGCGACGCGCGGAAGGTCCTCGAACGCCTCGACCGCTCCCTCGCCCTGATCGAGAACGTCGCCGAGCACGCCCCGCGCCCGTACCGGATCGTCGTGCTGTCCGACCACGGCCAGAGCCCCGGCGAGACCTTCCGCTCCCGCTACGGCCTCACCCTCGGCGACCTGGTGCGGGCCGGCTGCGGACTGCCCGTGCCGCGCCGCGCGGAGCGCACCCGCAGCGGGACGGAGGCCCGCGCCGCCGTGCGCGCCGCCCTGCGCATCCCCGTCGAGGAACACGGCGAGGAGCACCGCCCCACACGCCGCTCGGAACCGATCGTGCTGGCCTCCGGCAACCTCGGCCTGGTCTCCTTCCCGGACGTCACGCACCGCATGAGCAAGGAGGAGATCGACGCCCGCCACCCCGCGCTGCTGCCGACCCTCGCCAACCACCCCGGCATCGGCTTCCTGCTGGTCCGCAGCGACGAGCACGGCGGGGTCGTCCTCGGCGCGTACGGCGCCGAGATACCGCTGGCCGACCTCGACGACAACCCGGGCCCGCTCGCCCCGTTCGGCCCGGGCGCCGCCGACGCGGTACGCCGCACCCACTCCTTCCCGCACACCGCCGACATCATGGTCAACTCCTTCCACGACCCGGCCGACGGCGAAGTCCTCGCCTTCGAGGAACAGATCGGCTCCCACGGCGGCCTCGGCGGCGAACAGGGCAAACCCTTCCTGCTGTCGCCGCTCGGCTTCTCCGCGCCGGTCGGCGAGGGGGAGGAACTCGTCGGCGCCGAGCACGTCCACCGCGTCCTGCGCCGCTGGATGCGCGAGTCGGACGGCCCCCAGGTGCCGCTGGAGAGCAGCGAGGAGCGCGCCGCCTGAAATTGGGCTGCGACCGGGAAGCCGTACGCACAAACTGGTGCGGTTCGTCTTCCCGCACCCCTTTTCGAGGAGAACCTGCGTTGCAGGCCGCCGTCACCGTCACTCCCGCCCGCATCCCGGAGCTGCTGCTCGGTCTCGCCACCGTCCGGCCGGTCTTCATCTGGGGCGCACCCGGCATCGGGAAGTCATCCCTGGTACGGGCGTTCGCCGAGTCGCTCGGCCTGGAGTGCGTGAGCCTGCTGGGCACCCAGCTGGCGCCCGAGGACCTCATCGGCGTACCGCAGATCCGCGACGGCCGCTCGGTGTTCTGCCCGCCGGAGGCGATCGCCCGGGACGAGCCGTACTGCCTGTTCCTCGACGAGCTCAACGCGGCCACGCCGGACGTGCAGAAGGCGTTC
This sequence comes from Streptomyces sp. NPDC016851, assembly GCF_055562795.1. Taxonomy (NCBI): domain Bacteria; kingdom Bacillati; phylum Actinomycetota; class Actinomycetes; order Kitasatosporales; family Streptomycetaceae; genus Streptomyces; species Streptomyces sp. NPDC016851. Next base: position 3,176 of record NZ_JBVHEP010000051.1, on the reverse strand, counting down.
TACTCGCTGATCCTCGACCGCCGCATCGGCAGCTACGAACTGCCCAAGGGCTCGATCGTCATCGGCGCCGGCAACCGCGCCACCGACAACGCGCTCGCCCGGCCCATCGCCTCCGCACTCGTCAACCGCCTCACCCACGTGCACCTGGAGGCATCCGCCAAGGACTGGCTGACCTGGGCCGGCGGCAACGGCATCCACCCCTGGATCGTGGACCACCTCACCGACCGGCCCGACCACCTGTGGTCCAAGCCGCCGAAGACGGAGGAGCCGTTCTCCACGCCCCGTTCCTGGCACATGCTCTCCGACGCCCTGCACTCCTTCGGCCGCGACCTCGACGAGGAGACGCTGCGGGTGCTCGCACACGGCACGCTGACGCCCGCGCACGCGCAGGCCTTCTGCGGCTACGTCAAGATCGTGCGCAGCCGGTTCGGCATCGAGGCGATCCTCAAGGGCGACGCCCGCTGGCCGAACCGCCCGGAGGACCGCGACCTGCTCTTCTACCTCGCCGACTCCTTCCGCGGCCGCCTGATCAAGGAACTGCCCGCGAGCAAGGAGCACATGTCGGCGAACGGCCGCCAGACCGCCTACCGCGCCAAGTCGCTCCTGGTGCAGCTCGCCGAGATATCCGTTGAGGTCGCCCAGACCGTCATCGCCTCCGACAACGACGGCAACCCCGTGCTGCCCTCCTGGTTCCTCGTCGAGGCGGCGCGGGACATGCCCCGGCTGGTGGAGGCCCGCCGGTGAGCCGCGGCCGCGGCAAGGACCAGCGGAAGAAGAAGCGGGACCTCGCGGGCGAGGCCTTCGCCGAGGGAATGCGGCTGATGCGGACGAACCCCGCCCTCGCCGCCGTGGAGTTCGACGTCTGCCGCCAGGAGGAGTGCCGCCTCGCGCCCCGCCACGGACTCGTCGTCGTCGACTCCGACGGTGATCTGCACGTCCACCCGGACCGCCTCGCCGAGCCCGCCGCCTGGGCCTGGGCGCTCGCCCACGCCGTTCTCCACCTCGGCTTCGGGCACGTCCCGGCGGTGAAGGGCGACCGCGTGCAGCCCGACCGCTTCGACCTCGCCGCCCGCTGCGTCGTCGTCAACCGCTTCCTGCTCGGCTTCACCGTCGGCGAGACCCCGGAGCACCTGCCCGCCTCCTACCCGGACGGCGACGAGGAGCAGCTCGCCGCCCGCTGGCGGCGCGACGGACTGCCCCCCGTGTACGAGCGCTGCGGTACGGCGGGCGACGCGCCCGACCAGGTGCTGGTGCACTGGGTGGGCTGGTCCCGGCCGCCCGACTGGCAGCTGGCCTTCGCCGGCGCCCTGACCCGGACCGTGTCCGCCGCGATGGACATGGCGGGCGGCCGCCGCGACAGCCTGGACGGCGAGGCGCCCCTGCTGCGTCCCTGGCAGCGGGCGCTGAGCTGGTTCATCTCCTCCTACCCGCTGCTCGGCGGTATCGCCTCCGGCATCAAGCTGGTCGCCGACGCCGAACTCGCCCGCGCCCACGGCATCGCGATCGCCGCCGTCAACGCCGAGGCCGGCGAGATCTACGTCAACCCGCTGCGGCAGTTCGACGACGAGGAGTGGCGGTTCGTCCTGGCCCACGAGATGCTGCACGCCGCCCTGCGCCACGGCGACCGCTGCGGCACCCGCGACCCCTACCTGTTCAATGTCGCCTGCGACTACGTGATCAACGGCTGGCTGACCGAGATGCAGGTCGGCACCATGCCCGAGGGGCTGCTGCACGACCCGGGGCTCGCGGGCCTGTCCGCGGAGGAGGTGTACGACCGGATCGCCGGCGACCTGCGCCGCATGCGCCGTCTGGCCACCCCGCGCGGCAAGGGCGTCGGCGACGTGCTCGGCGCGCCGCTCGGCCCGCCCCGCGACTACGTCGACCTGGACGGGTTCTACCGCCGCGGCCTCGCCCAGGGCCTCGACCTGCACCAGCGGCAGGAACGCGGCTTCCTGCCCGGCGGCCTGGTCGAGGAGATCCGCGCGCTCAGCCACCCGCCGCTGCCGTGGGACGCGCGGCTCGCCCGCTGGTTCGACGAGTTCGTGCCCCGCCCCGAGCCCGTCCGCTCCTTCGCCCGCCCCTCACGGCGCCAGGCGGCCACGCCCGGCATCCCGCGCGCCGGGCGGTACTTCCCGCCCGAGGAGATCGCACGCTGCACCTTCGGGGTGGTCCTCGACACCTCCGGCTCCATGGACCGCGTCCTGCTCGGCAAGGCACTGGGCGCCATCGCCTCCTACGCCGAGGCCCGGGACGTACCGGCCGCCCGGGTCGTGTTCTGCGACGCGGCCCCGCACGACGCCGGCTATCTGCCGGTCACCGAGATCGCCGGCCGGGTGCGCGTGCACGGCCGCGGCGGCACCGTCCTGCAACCCGGCATCGACCTGCTGCACCGCGCCGACGACTTCCCGCCCGGCGCGCCCGTCCTGATCATCACCGACGGCTGGTGCGACGTCCTACGGGTGCGGCGCGAGCACGCGTACCTGATCCCGCAGGGGGCGCGGCTGCCGTTCAGTGCCAGAGGGCCGGTCTTCCGCGTGAGTTGAACCGGAGTGTGATCGGATAGTGGCCAGGAACCGGTCACGGTTCCGGATACTCATCGAAAGGATGCGACATGGCAGCCACGCGCTCCGCACACACCGTTTGGGAAGGCAACCTCTTCAAGGGCAACGGCGTCGTCACCTTCGACTCCTCCGGCATCCTCGCCGAGCAGCCGGTCTCCTGGGCGGCCCGTACCGAGGAGCCGGGCGGGAAGACCAGCCCGGAGGAGCTGATCGCCGCCGCCCACTCCAGCTGCTTCTCGATGGCCTTCTCCAACATCCTCGACAAGGCCGGCACGCCGCCGACCAAGCTGGTGACCTCCGCCGACGTCACCTTCCAGCCCGGCGAGGGCATCACCGGCATCCACCTCACCGTCGAGGGCACCGTCCCCGGCATGGACGAGGCGGCCTTCCTCGCCGCCGCCGAGGAGGCCAAGGTCGGCTGCCCGGTCAGCCAGGCCCTCAAGGCCACGCCCATCACCCTGACCGCCAAGCTCGCCTGAAACAGCCCCACCCGCGTCGCGGGGGGCCCCCCCCCCCCGGGGGGGGGCCCCCCGGGGGGGGTTGGCCCCCACCCGCCCGGGGGTTGAACCAAACCGCCGAACCCCCCCCGCCGCGACGTAAACCCATAAGGCGCGG
>NZ_JBVHEP010000050.1:0-14930 GCF_055562795.1 Streptomyces sp. NPDC016851 | reverse complement strand
ACCAGCGCCACCGCCTCCGGCGACCGCCCCACCTGCGCCGCGAACAAATCCGGCAGCAGGCCAGCGGGCACAGGCCCCGCAGCGGCATTCCACTCGTGAAGGAGCCGGTGGTGTTCCTCCGTGCCCAGCGCCTCCACCGCCGCCAGCCCGGTGCCGGGCGCCGTTTCGAGGACGGAGACCAGACGGTCCAGGCAGGTGTGCAGCATCCGGCAGGCCTGTTCGGGATCGACCGGGGCCTGTGCCTCGGCGGTCAGCAGGAACCACTCACCGGCATCGTCGACGGACATGGTCAGCGGGTAGTGGCTCTGTTCCCGGTAGGCCAGCAGGCTGATGCCGTCGACGGAATCGGCCTGTTCGGCGGCGGGTCCGGCGTCCGGAGCCGCGGTGAACCGGTAGTTGAACAGCGAGGTGAACAGGGGGGTGCCGCCGGGTACGCCACTGGCCGCCTGGGCCAGCGTGAGCGGTGCGTGCTCGTGCACCATCAGCTCGGCGAGCTGGTTGCGCATGTCCGACAGCGCGGCATCCGCCGCGGTGCCGCCGAGGCGGACGCGCACCGGCAGCGTGTTCATGAACAGACCCGGTACGCGGTCGGAACCGGTCCCCGAGTTCATCCGGCCGAAGACGATCGTGCCGAAGACCACGTCGTCGCGTCCCGACAGCGTGCCGAGCACCCGGGCCCAGGCCAGGTGGAACACGGTCGCCGCGCTGACTCCCCTCGACCGGGCCAGCCCGCGCACCCGTTCGGCCAGCTCGTCGTCGATCCGGTGCTGCGCGCGGGCCTGGGGGCCGCCGTCACCGTGCACGTCCGACAGGCCGTACGGCGCCGTCGGCTCGGTCACGTCGCCGAGCAGGCCGGAGAAGTAGGCCTCGTGCTCCTCGCGCGCGGTCCCGAGCCGCGCCTGCGCCACGTATCCGCGGAACGGCACCGGTGCGGGCAGTTCGTCGGCGTGTCCGGACAGGATCGCCCGCACCTCGTCCAGGAGCACGTCCAGGGCGGTGTGATCCTGCACCAGGTGGTGGATGAGGAGCAGCGCCACCCATCGGCCGGTGCCCGGCTCGGCGGCGATCCGGACCCGCATCAGCGGTGCCCGGTCCAGCGCATGCCAGGCTCCCGCCTCGGCCAGCAGGTGCTCGGCCGGGTCGGCGGCGGCGTCGAGGACGACCTCGTCCACCGGCAGCTCGGCGGTGCGCCACACGACCTGCACGGGCTCCCGCAGTCCTTCCCAGACGACCGCCGTCCGGTAAGTGTCGTGCCGGTCGACGACCTGCTGGAGCGCTGCCAGGAACCCGTCGAGGAGGTGGCGCGAGCCGAAGCCGAGCACCGTCGGGAGCACGTACACGTCACCGTCGTCGCCGCCCGCCATCAAGTGATGGAAGAACATGCCCTCCTGGAGGGGGGCCAGCGGGTACACGTCCGCGACGTTGGCCGCGCCGCCGGGCACCGTGGCGACCACCGTGGCGATCTCCGCTTCGGTCAGGTCGGCCAGGGTCAGCATGTCCGGCGTGATCTCGTCCGCGCCCGGCGGGATGAGGTTCGGCGGCACCGTCACCTCCTCCGGACCGGCCGCGGCCGCGAGTCCGGCAGGGGTGGCGTTCTGGAACAGTGCCCGCACCGACACCGCGACCCCGCGCTCGCGCAGGTGCTCGACGAGGGAAACGGCCAGCAGCGAGTGCCCGCCCAGGGCGAAGAAGTCGTCGTCCACGCCGACGCGTTCGAGGCCCAGCACCTGTGCGAAGGCCAGGCACAGCAGTTCCTCGCGCGGACCCGCCGGGGCCCGCCCCGAGCCGGCCACCGCCGCGAAGTCCGGCGCGGGCAGTGCCCTGCGGTCGAGTTTGCCGTTCGCGGTCAGCGGCAGCGCGTCCAGCACCACGACCGCGGCGGGCACCATGTACGACGGCAGCCGCTCGGCCGCTTCGGCGCGCAGCGCTTCCGCCAGATCGTGCGGTTCGGGGGCGTCGGCCACCACGTAGGCGACGAGCCGTTTGCCGCCCGGTACGTCCTCGCGCACGGCCGCGGCGGCCCGTTCGACGGCCGGGTGGCGGCCCAGCACGGCCTCGACCTCACCGAGCTCGATCCGGAACCCGCGGATCTTCACCTGGTCGTCCGCGCGGCCCAGGAACTCCAGTCGGCCGTCCGCGCGCCAGCGGACCACGTCACCGGTGCGGTACATGCGCTCGCCGGAGCCGAACGGGCAGGCCACGAACCGCTCCGCGGACAGCCCCGCCCGCCCCTGATACCCGCGCGCCAGCTGGACGCCGGCCAGGTAGAGCTCACCCGAGGAGCCCGGCGGCACGGGCCGCAGGGCCTCGTCGAGCACGTACGCCCGGGTGTTGGCCACCGGGCGGCCGATCGGCACCTGGGCCGTCGTGGCATCCGCCTCGATGCCGGCCGTGGTCGCCCAGACCGTCACCTCGGTCGGGCCGTACAGGTTCGTGACGGTGCTCCCGACGGCCGCCAGGCGGGCGGCCAGGGCTCCCGGCAGCGCCTCGCCGCCGACGAGTACGCGCAGTCCCCTCGCGGCCTCGGCGTGCTCCGTCAGCAGCGCCTGCCACAGTGACGGGGTCGCCTGCATCACGGTCACGCCGGTTGCGCCGATGAGCGCGGCCAGCGCCGCCGGATCCCGTACGGCCGCGTCGTCCGCGAGCACGACCCCGGCGCCCGCGAGCAGCGGCACATAGAGCTCCAAGACGTGGATGTCGAAGGAGACCGTCGTCACGGCCAGCAGACGGTCGGCCTCGCGCAGGGGGAAGCGCTCCCCCATCGCCGCGACGAAGTTCGCCATGGCGCCGTGCGGGACGACGACCCCCTTGGGCCGTCCGGTGGATCCCGACGTGTAGATGACGTAGGCCGGGTGCTCGGGCAGGAGCGCACCGAGGCGCTCGGAGGCGGCCAGGTCGCGGCCGTCCAGCTTCCGGAGCCTGGCCGCTGTACGGGGAGCGTCGACGACGATGCGTTTCGCCCCGGCCACGGCGGCATCGGTCTCCCGGCTGGTGAGCAGCAGCTCGGGGCGGCTGTCGTCGAGTATCTGTCCGATGCGCTCGGCGGGGTGGTCGGGGTCGACCGGCACGTAGGCGCCGCCGGCCTTGAGCACCGCCAGCAGTGCCACGGGCAGGTCGGCCGACCGGCGCATGCACACCGCCACGGGCAGCTCCGGGCCGATGCCGTGCCGGACGAGCAGCCGGGCCAGCCGGTTGGCCCGGGCGTTCAGCTCGGCGTAGGTCAGCCGGGTGTCACCGGCCAGCACCGCGACGGCGTCGGGCGTTCTCGCCGCCCGGGCCTCGAACGACGCGGGCACGGACAGAGCCGGCAGCGGTGCGTCGGTGGCGTTCCACTCCTCGACGACCCGTCGCCGCTCGTCCGCGTCGAGCAGGTCCACCGCGCTCAGGCGCACGTCCGTGGCCTCGGCGATCAGGCTCAGCACCCGCACGAGGCAGCCCGCGATGCGATCGGCCGTCGCCTGGTCGAACAGGTCGGCGGAGGCGACGAGCGTGCCCTGGATTCCCGCGGGAGCGCCCGAGGCGTCGAAGGTCTCGCCCATGGACACGTCGAGGTCGAACTTGGCGGCCACGTCGTCGGTGGGCAGGGACTCGGTCCGCAGGCCGGGCAGCGCCGCCGCGGGGCCGCCGCGCGCCCCGCCCGCGTTCTGGAGGGTGAGCATGACCTGGAACAGGGGATGCCGGGCCAGCGACCGGGCCGGTGCCAGCTCCTCGACCAGCTTTTCGAACGGCACGTCCTGGTGGGTGAACGCCGCGAGCGAGGTGTCGCGCACCCTCCGCAGGACGTCGGCGACGGTGGGGTCGCCGCTGAGGTCGGTCCGCAGGACGATGGTGTTGACGAAGAACCCGATCAGGTCGTCCAGGGCCTGGTCGGTGCGTCCGGCGACCGCGGTGCCGACGGGGATGTCGGTGCCCGCGCCCAGCCGGGACAGAGCCACGGCCAGCGCGGTCTGCACGGTCATGAACAGAGTCACCTTGTGCTCGCGCGCCACTTCCTGGAGGCGTTCGTGCACCCCGGCGGGAAGGTCGACGGAGGCGAGGTGTCCGCGGAAGGACGTCGTCGGCGGGCGCGGCCGGTCGGTCGGCAGGCGCAGTTCCTCCGGCGCACCGTCCAGGGTGTCGTGCCAGTAGGCGACCTGCCGGCGGATCAGGCTGTCCGGGTCGTCATCGTCCCCGAGCAACTCGCGCTGCCACAGCGCGTAGTCGGCGTACTGCACGGGCAGCGGTGTCCAGGCCGGCTCCTCGTCGGCGCACCGCGCCGCGTACGCCGTCGCGACATCCCGGATCAGAGGCGCCATGGACCAGGCGTCCGCCGCGATGTGGTGGACCACCAGGACCAGGACGTGCTCGTCGGGCGTCACCGCGAGCAGCGTCGCACGCACCGGGATCTCCCCGGCGAGGTCGAACGGGTGCCCCGCCGCCCGGGCCACCGCGTCGGTCACGTCGCCGGGGTCCACCTCGACGACCGGCAGTGCGAAGCCGCAGGCGTCGAGGGGAAGGCTCTGCTGGCAGGGCTCGCTGCCGTCCATCGCGAAGACCGTCCGCAGGACTTCGTGCCGATCGATCACGTCACGCAGCGCGGTCTCCAGCGCGGTCCGGTTCAGCGGGCCGGTGATCCGCGTCCCGAGGGGAATGTTGTACGTGGCGCTGGGGCCCTCCAGCTGTCCGAGGAACCACAGGCGGCGCTGCGCGAACGACAGCGGGACCCTCTCCGGCCGTTCCCGCACGGCCAGTTCGATCCGTCCGGGCCGGGCCTGGACGAGCCAGCGGGCGAGGCGCGCCGGGGTCGGCGCGTCGAACAGCGCGACGATGTTCAGCTCCACGTGGAACGTCGCCCGGATCCGGCTGACGAGGACGGTCGCCAGCAGTGAGTGCCCGCCCAGGGTGAAGAAGTCGTCGTCCACGCCGACCGTGGGCAGCCCGAGCACCTCGGCGAACGCCTGGCACAGCAGTTCCTCTCGGAGGTCGGCCGGCGCCCGGCCGGCACCCGCCGCATAGTCCGGCGCGGGCAACGCGGCCCGGTCCACCTTCCCGTTGGCGCTCAGCGGCAGGGCGTCCAACTCGACCATGGCCGACGGCAGCATGTACTCCGGCAGCCGTTCAGCGGCGTACGAGCGGACGGTGACACCGACGGCCGTGCCCGGGTCGACGGGCACCAGATAGGCCACCAGCCTCTTGTCCCCGGGGATGTCCTCGCGGACGAGGACGGTCGCCTGCGCGACGGCCGGGTGCGCGGCGAGGGCGGCCTCGACCTCGCCGGGCTCCACCCGGAACCCGCGGATCTTCACCTGTTCGTCCGCACGCCCGGCGAACACCAGCCGCCCGTCCGGGGTCCACCGGACCAGGTCGCCGGTGCGGTACATCCGCTCGCCGGAGCCTGCGAAGGGGCAGGCCACGAACCGCTCACCCGTCAGCACGGGCCGGTCGAGGTAACCGCGCGCGACCCCGGCTCCGGCGACGTACAGCTCTCCGGCCACGCCCACCGGCACCGGTTCGAGACCGGCGTCGAGGACGTACACGCGGGTGTTGTCGAGCGGGCGCCCGATGGGCAGGACGGAGTGCACCCGGCCGGCGTCGGCGACCTCGTGCTGAGTGGCGCACAGTGTCACCTCGGTCGGCCCGTACAACTGCCGTACGGTCACACCCGGGTTGGCCTCCAGCACCCGCCGCACCGACTCCGCCGGGACCATGTCACCGCCGGTCAGCACCTCACGGACACCGGTGAAGCAGCCGGGGTCCTCGTCCGCCAGCACCCTCAGCAGGCCGGCTGTCACATGCAGATGCGACAGCTCGTGGTCGGTGACCAACCCCCGCACCACCGCCGCGTCCACACGCTCGTTCGGTGCGATGACGACGGTGCCGCCGGACAGCAGCGGGGCCCACAGCTCGTACGACGAGGCGTCGAACGCGTGCGGGGCGTGGAACAGCACCCGCGAGGGCCGGTCCCAGCAGCGGTCGGTCGCCAGCCGCACGACGTCCCGGTGCGTGGCGACCACGCCCTTCGGGACACCGGTCGAGCCGGAGGTGTACATCACGTACGCCGCCTGCTGCGCAGACCACTGCCGGGGCAGCGCGCACTCCTCCGCCTCCGCCGTCACCGAGAGCGTGGGGATGTCGAGGGCGCGCAGGAACTCGTGTCCGGCCGTCGGCTCGTGCACCACCACGCACCGGGCGCCCGCGTCCTCCAGCACCGTCCGCATCCGTACGGCCGGCCAGCCCGCTTCCAGCGGCACGTACACGCCGCCGGCCTTCAGGACGGCCAGCAGCGTCACGACCAGTTCGACGGAACGCTCCATCACCACCGCGACGGTCGTCTCCGCGGCCACGCCCGCCTTCACCAGTGCCCGCGCCAGCCGGTCCGAGCGGGCGTCCAGCTCGGCGTAACCGACCTCGACGTCACCGCAGACCAGCGCCGTGGCCTGCGGAACACGTGCCGCCTGCGCGGCGAACGCGGCCGGAACGGTCAGGTCGGGCACGTCCACGGCCGTGTCGTTCCATTCGACGGACATCCGGTGCCGGGCCCGCGTGCCCAGGACGTCCACTTGGGTGAGCGGGGTGTCCGGGGCTTCCGCCAGGGCGGTGACCAGGTGGGTGAGGCACGTGTGCAGGAGTGCGCAGACCTGGTCGGGGTCTGCGGGCGCCATCACGTTCGCCGTGATGACGAAGCCGGGTCCGTCGTTGTCGATGGACATGTGCAGCGGGTAGTTGGTGTGCTCCCGGGTGAAGACCGTCCGGACGCCCTGGATGCCCTCGCCGGGCTCGGGCTCGTCCTGGTTGTGCCGGTAGTTGAAGAGCGAGGTGAACAGCGGGCTGCCGCCGGGCAGTCCGGCGGCGGCCTGGGCCAGCGTCAGCGGGGCCTGCTCGTGGACCATGAGGTCGGCGAGGTGCCGGCGCAGCTCGGTCAGGGCCTCTGCCACGCTCTTCCCGGACATGGGTACGCGCACCGGCAGGGTGTTGAGGAACAGGCCCGGTGCCCGGTCGGAGCCCGCTCCCGCGCCCATCCGGCCGAACAGCAGTGTTCCGAACACCACGTCGTCGCGGCCCGACACCGCGCCGAGGACACGCGCCCACGCCAGATGGAACAGGGACGCCGGGCTCACCCCGAGCGACCGCGCCACCTGCCGCATCCGCTCGGTCAGGGCGTCGTCGACCCGCAGTTGGGCATGCGCGGCTCCCTCACCGTCACCGTGCACGTCCGTCAGCCCGTAGGGGGCTGTGGTCTCCGTGACATCGCCGAGGAGCCCGGTGAAGTACCGCTGGTGCTCCTCCCGCGACGTCCCCAGCCGTGCCTGCGCGACGAACTCGCGGAACGGCACCGGCGGCGGGAGCCGGTCGCCCTCCCCGGCCAGGAACGCCCGCAGGTCCTCCAGCAGCACCTCCACGGAGGTGTGGTCCTGGACCAGGTGGTGGATGCGCAGCAGCATCAGCCAGCCCCGTCCGGGCGCGGCGGCGACGTGTGCCCGCAGCAGTGGCGCGCTGTCCAGCTCGATCCGGCCGCCCGCCGCCGTGCGCAGCTGCTCGATCGCGTCCGGGCCGTCGGGGTCGAGTTCCATCTCCTCGACGGGCAGTTCGGCATGGCGCCACACCACCTGGACCGGTTCGCGCAGTCCTTCCCACACGATCGCGGTGCGATAGATGTCGTGCCGGTCCAGCACCCGCTGCATCGCCGCGAGGAAGGCGTCGAGTCGCTCGCGGGAGTCGAAGTCGAGCACGGTCGGCGTCACGTAGACGTCCGTGCCGTCGCGGTCGGCCGCGAGGTGGTGGAAGAAGATTCCTTCCTGCAGGGGGGCCAGGGGGTACACGTCCGCGATGTTGGCCGCGCCGCCCGGTACCCGCTCCACCACCCGCGCGACCTCGGCCTCGGTCAGCTCGACCAGGGGCAGCATCTCCGGCGTGATCCCGGTGGCGCCCGGGGGGATCGCACGGGGCGGCACCACCACCGGCTCCGGACCTGCCACGGCGGCCAGCCCGGCCGGGGTCGGTGTCACGAACAGGGCCCGTACCGAGACGGACATGCCGCGCTGCCGCAGCCACTCGACCAGCGAAACCGCCAGGAGCGAGTGCCCGCCGAGTGCGAAGAAGTCGTCGTCGACCCCGACGGACGGCAGGCCCAGCACCTCGGCGAAGGCCTGACAGAGCAGTTCCTCCTCGGGGCCGGCCGGGGCACGGCCGCCGCCCGCGGTGTACGCCGGCGCCGGCAGAGCCCTGCGGTCCAGCTTGCCGTTGACCGTCAACGGCAGGACGTCCAGCACCACGAACGCCGAGGGCACCATGTACGACGGCAGCCGCTGCGCGGCGAACCCACGCACCAGCTCGGACAGCCCACCGGCGTCCACGCCCTCACCAGGGGTCACGTAGCCGACCAGCCGCTTTCCGCCCAGGGGGTCGTCGCCCGCGATGACGGCGGCCTGCGCCACGTCCGGATGCGACGCCAGCACGGCCGACACCTCGCCCGGTTCGATCCGGAACCCGCGGATCTTCACCTGCTCGTCCGCACGGCCCTCGAACACCAGCCGGCCGTCCGGGGTCCACCGGGCCCGGTCACCCGACCGGTACATCCGCTGCCCGCCCGCACCGAACGGGCACGCCACGAACCGCTCACCGGTCAGCCCCGGACGACCCGCGTAGCCACGGGCCACCTGGGGCCCGGCCACGTACAGCTCGCCCGCCACACCCATGGGAGCCGGGCGCAGCCACTCGTCCAGCACATACACCGACAGCCCCTGAAGGCCACGGCCGATCACACTGCCGTCCCCGGCATCGTGCGGCGACAGGTCGTAGTGGGTGACGTGCACGGTGGTCTCGGTGATGCCGTACATGTTGACCAGCCGCGGCCCGGACCCGCCGTACCGCTCCCACCAGCCGGCGAGCCGCGCGGGCTCCAGCGCCTCTCCGGCGAACACCACCGCCCGCAGGTCGCGCAGCGTGTCCGCGCGGTGCGACTCGGCCTCCATCAGCTGGTAGAACGCCGACGGCGTCTGGCTCAGCACCGTCACCCGCTCGCGCTCCAGCAGCTCCGCGAAGTCCGCCGGCGACCGCGACACGTCGAACGGCACCATCACGACCCGCCCGCCGTGCAGCAGCGCGCCCCACAGCTCCCACACCGAGACGTCGAACGCGGACGAGTGGAACAGGCTCCACACGTCGTCCGCGCCGAACTCGAACAGGTTCCGGGCAGCCGTGAGCAGCGCGATCACGTTGCGGTGGGGCACCAGCACGCCCTTCGGCGTCCCGGTCGACCCCGATGTGTAGATCACGTACGCCGCCTGGTCGGGGCGCGCGGGCTCCAGCCGTTCCCCGCCGGTCTCCTCGTCGGACTCGGGAGCGTCCGCCGGCACCGCCGCCACGCCCTCCGGCAGGATCGGCGCCAAGTCGGCCGTCGTCACGGCGCACGCGGCTCCCGCGTCGGCCAGTACGAACGCGATGCGTTCGGCCGGGTAGTCCGGGTCGACGGGCAGATACGCGCCGCCCGCCTTCAGCACCGCCAGAACGGCCACCGCCAGGTCGGCGGAGCGGGGCATGAGCACACCGACGATCGACTCCGGGCCGACCCCCAGCCCGGCCAGACGCCGCGCCAGCCGGTCGGCACGGGCGTCCAGCTCCGCATAGGACACGGCGGTGTCGCCCGCCGTCACCGCCGTCGCGTCCGGCGTCCTCGCCGCCTGCGCCTCGAACAGCTCCGCCAGGGTCGCCTCCGGTACCGGGAGCACCGGGTCGTTCCATTCCGCGACGAGGACGGAGAGCTCGGTCTCGTCCAGCACGTCGACGGCGCCGAGACGCACGTCCGTGCGGCGGGTCAGCACGTCGAGCGCCCGGGCGAACCAGGTGACGATCCGGTCCGCCGTGTCCGGGTCGAACAGGTCGGTGGCCGCGACGAGCGTGCCGTGCATCCCCGTGGGTTCGCCGTCCGGGTCGAAGGTCTCGGCGAAGGCCAGGTCCAGGTCGAACTTGGCGGGTACCGTGCCGGTCGGCAGCACGGCGGTCTCCAGGCCGGGCAGCTCGGCGGACGCGCCGCCGGCGGCCCGAGCGGTGTTCTGCAGGGTGAGCATCACCTGGAACAACGGATGCCGCGTCAGCGACCGGGTCGGGGCCAGTTCCTCCACCAGCCGCTCGAACGGGACGTCCTGGTGGGCCAGGGCGGTCAGCAGGACGTCGCGGACCCGCTCCAGCACCTCGGCGAAGGTCGGGTTGCCGGTCAGGTCGGTGCGCAGGACCAGGGTGTTGACGAAGAATCCGGCCAGGTCGTCCAGGGCCTGGTCGGTGCGTCCGGCGACCGCGGTGCCGACGGGGATGTCGGTGCCCGCGCCCAGCCGCGACAGTGTCACCGCCAGCGCGGCCTGAAGCACCATGAAGACCGTCACGCCCTCGGCGCGTGCCACCTCCCGCAGCCGCCGGTGCAGTTCGGCCGGAAGCTCGACTTCGGCGAGGTGGCCGCGGTAGGAGAACTCGGCAGGACGCGGCCGGTCGGCCGGCAGGTCCAGCTCCTGCGGGGCACCGTCCAGGGTGTCGCGCCAGTGGGCGACCTGCCGGCGGATCAGGCTGTCCGGGTCGTCATCGTCCCCGAGCAACTCGCGCTGCCACAGCGCGTAGTCGGCGTACTGCACGGGCAGCGGCCGCCACGCCGGGGCCTCGCCCCTCAGCCGCGCCGCGTACGCCGCCGCCACGTCCCGTGCCAGGGGGTCCATCGACCAGGCGTCACCCGCGATGTGATGCACCACCAGGACGAGCACGTGCTCATCCGGTGCCACCGCGAACAGCGTGGCACGCACCGGGTTCTCCACGGCCAGGTCGAACGCGTACGCCGCCGCTCGCGCGATCGCGTCGGTCAGGCCGTCGGACGGCATCTGAACGACCTCGGGCGCGAAGGCCGTCTCCGCTTCCGGCAGGACCCGCTGGTACGGCGTGCCGTCGTCGGTCACCGCGAAGACGGTACGCAGCACCTCGTGGCGTGCCACCGTGTCGCGCAGCGCGGCCACGAACGCCTCGCGGTCCAGCGGCCCGGTCAGGCGCAGCGCCAGCGGAAGGTTGTACGTCGGGCTCGGCCCCTCCAGTTGTGCCAGGAACCACAGGCGCTGCTGCGCGAAGGACAAGGGCGGCTGCTCCGGCCTCTCCCGCGACGCCAGCGCCCTGCGTCCCGGTCCGGCGGCTTCGGCGAGCCGGGCAGCCAGACGGCCGGGCGTCGGCGCGTCGAACACCGTCCGGATCGACAGTTCCACGTCCAGGGTGGCGCGCACCCGGCTCACCAGGCGCGTCACCAGCAGCGAGTGGCCGCCGAGCGTGAAGAAGTCGTCGTCCACGGCGACCGCGGGCAGTCCCAGGACCTCGGCGAACGCCTGGCACAGCAGTTCTTCGCGGGCGTCGGACGGCAACCGCCCGGCGCCCGTCGCGTAGCGGGGAGCGGGCAGCGCCGCCCGGTCCACCTTCCCGTTGACCGTCAGCGGGAAGGCGTCCAGCTCGACGAATGCCGCGGGAACCATGTACTCGGGCAGGCGATCGGCCGCGTACGCGCGCACCGCCGCGGCGACCGGGCCCTCCTGTCCGGCGGGCACCACATACCCGATCAGCCTCTTGTCCCCGGGGCTGTCCTCCCGTACGGCGACGGCCGCCTGGGCCACGGCCGGGTGCGTGGCGAGAACCGCCTCGACCTCGCCCGGCTCCACCCGGAAACCACGGATCTTCACCTGGTCGTCCGCCCGCCCGGCGAAGACCAGCCGCCCGTCGGGCGTCCACCTGACCAGGTCTCCGGTGCGGTACATCCGCCCGCCCGACCCGAACGGGCAGGCCACGAACCGCTCCGCCGTCGTTCGCGCGCGGTTGACGTAGCCCCGGGCGACGCCGGCCCCGGCCACGTACAGCTCCCCGGCCACGCCCACCGGCACCACGTTGAGGCCGTTGTCCAGGACGTACACGCGGGTGTTGTCCAGCGGCCGCCCGATCGGCAGCGGTCCGTCGGCCTCGGCGACGTCGGCGACCTCGTACTGGGTGGCGCACAACGTCACCTCGGTCGGCCCGTACATGTGCCGCACGACGGCCTGGGAGTTGGCTTCCAGGATTCTGCGGACCGCTTCGGCGGGGACCACGTCGCCGCCCGTGAGCACTTCCCGCACGCCGGTGAAACAGCGGGGATCGTCCTCGGCGAGCACCCGCAGCAGACCTGCGGTGACATGGACGTGCGTCAGCGCGTGCTCAGCGGTCAGGCGCCGCATCAGGGCCGCGTCCATGCGCTCGCGGGGCGCGATCACGACGGTGCCCCCCGACAGCAGCGGCACCCACAGCTCGTAGGAGGAGGCGTCGAACGCGTGTGGGGCGTGGAACAGCACGCGCGGCGTCGCCCCCCAGCACCGGTCCATGGCCAGCCGCACCACGTCCCGGTGGGTGGTCACCACGCCCTTCGGCTCCCCCGTCGAGCCCGACGTGTACATCACGTACGCGGCGCCGCCTGGCGGAACCGGCCCCGGCAGGTCCACCGCGGCCTCGGCCGTGGCGTCCACCGGGAGCAGCGCGACCCCGAACTCCAGCTCGGTCGTCGCCTCGCGCACCAGGACCAGGCAGGCGTCCGCGTCCTCGACCACCGCGCGCATCCGCGCCGCGGGCCATCCCATGTCCAACGGCACGAACACACCACCGGCCCGGGAGACGGCCAGCAGCGCCACGACGAGTTCGACGGACCGTTCCATCGCCACCGCGACGGTCGACTCCGGCCGCACTCCTGACGCCACCAGCGTCCGGGCCAGACGGTCCGATCGCGCGTCCAGTTCGCGGTAGGTGACCGCCACCTCGCCGCACACCAGCGCGACCGCGTCCGGATCGGCCGCCGCCCGGGCCGCGAAGGCCTCCGGAAGCGACAGGTCCGGCACGGCGACCGTGGTGTCGTTCCACCCGTCCACCAGCGCGGACAGCTCGGTCCCGTCCAGCACGTCCACGGCGAGGACCGGGGTGGCCGGTTCCTCCTGGAGGGCGGACGTGAGGGAGTCCAGGCACGTGGTCAGCAGCGCGCCCACCTGTGCCGGATCGGCCGGCGCCACGGCGTCCACGGTGATCGAGAAGCCTGCCGCGTCGGCGTCGACCGCCACGGAGAGCGGGTAGTTGGTGAGGTCACGGGCGGACAGGACCTGCATCCCGTCCAGCGCGGGACGGGTCGCGTTCGGCTCGGCCGCGTTGTGCCGGTAGTTCAGGATCGAGGTGAACAGCGGGCTGCCGCCGGGCAGGCCACTGGCCGCCTGGGCCAGGGTGAGCGGTGCGTGCTCGTGCACGAGCAGGTCGGCGAGCTGGTGCCGCAGGCCGGTCAGCGCCTCCCCCACATCCTGCCGGTCGAGCCGCAGCCGGACCGGGAGCGTGTTGATGAACAGGCCCGGTACCCGGTTCGCGCCGTCGCCGGCGTTCATCCGCCCGAACAGGACGGTGCCGAACACGACGTCGTCACGTCCCGAGACGGCGCCCAGGACGCGCGCCCACGCCAGGTGGAACAGCGTCGCCGGGCTCGCGCCGAGCGACCTCGCCACCGCGCGTATGCGCTCGGCCAGGGCGGCGTCGACCCGCAGGCGGGCCTGTTCCGATCCCGTGCCGTCACCGTGCACATCGACCAGGCCGTACGGAGCGGTGGTCTCGGTGACGTCCCCGAGCAACCCGGCGAAGTGGCGCTCGTGTTCCTCCTGCGGTGTCCCGAGCCGCGCCTGTGCCACGAAGTCCCGGAAGGGGATCGGCGCCGGCAACTCGTCGACCCGCCCGGACAGGAAGGCCCACAGGTCGTCGAAGAGCACGTCCTGGGTGGTGTGGTCCTGCAACAGGTGGTGGATACGGAGCAGGGCCAGCCACCGGTCGCCGCTCGGGTCGGCGGCGATGTGCGCGGACATCAGCGGAACCTGGTCCAGTTCCATCCGGCCGCCGGCCGCGGCCAGCATCTGCTCGACCGGATCCGGCCCGTCGGCGTCGAGGACGATTTCCTCGACCGGCAGTTCGGCCCGGCGGACCACGACCTGCACCGGTTCCCGGAGCCCTTCGGAGACGACCGCGGTGCGATAGATGTCGTGCCGGCCCACCATCCACCGCAGCGCGGCGAAGAAGTCGTCGAGGCGGTCGCGCGAGTCGAACTCGATGACCGCGGGCGTGATGTAGACGTCCGTGCCGTCCCGGTCGGCCATCAGGTGATGGAAGAGGAGACCTTCCTGCAAGGGGGCGAGCGGGTAGATGTCCGCGATGTTGGCGGCGCCGCCGGGCACCGCCGTCGCCACCCGGGAGATCTCCTGCTCGGTCAGATCGACCAGGGTCAGCATCTCCGGTGTGATCTCACGCGCGTCCGCCGGGATGAGATTCGGCGGCACCTCCACCTGTTCCGGTCCGGCCGCGGCGGCCAGTGCGGCCGGGGTCGCCGACACGAACAGCGCCCGCACGGACACCGACACCCCGCGCTGTCGCAGCCATTCCACCAGGGACACCGCGAGCAGCGAGTGCCCACCGAGGGCGAAGAAATCGTCCTCCACCCCGACCGTGGAGTGATCCAGACCGAGAACCTCCGCGAACGCCTGGCAGACCAGCTCTTCCTGCGCGTTCGCCGGCGCACGCCCCGAACGCGCACCCTTGTACTCGGGAACCGGCAGGGCCTCGCGGTCCAGTTTGCCGTTCGCCGTCATCGGGAGCGCGTCCAGCTCCACGATCGCCGAGGGCACCATGTAGCCCGGGAGCCGTTCCGCCGCATGGTCCCGGACAGCGGCGCCGATGGCCGTGCCCGGCTGCCGGGGCACGAGATATCCGGTCAGTCGTTTGTCGCCGGGGGCGTCCTCCCGTACCACCACCGCGGCCTGGGCCACAGCCGGATGCCCCGCCAGGACCGACTCCACTTCACCCGGCTCGATCCGGAACCCACGGATCTTCACCTGATCATCCGCACGCCCCGCGAACACCAACTCACCCCCGGCAGACCACCGCACCCGGTC
>NZ_JBVHEP010000049.1:0-24557 GCF_055562795.1 Streptomyces sp. NPDC016851 | reverse complement strand
CGGTGCAGTCCTAGACAGCTCCACCACACCGGAGGTCTTCGCCATGATCAAGCCCCGTCAGTGTCAACAACGCTCGTGATCAATACACCTAGGGCGTGTCGACGTCGGCCCCCGGCGTGCCGGCCCGCAGCCCCTTGCCCAGCCTCCGCAGCCCTTCCTCGATCTCCTCCGGCGTCTGCGTCACGAAGCACAGCCGCAGGGTCGTGCGGTCGGGCGTGCCGGCGTAGAAGGGAGCGCCGGGGACGTAGGCCACGTCGTGCCGCACGACCTGTGGCAGGAGGGCCGTCGTGTCGTACGGCTCCGGCAGGCGGGCCCAGAGGAACATGCCGCCCTCGGGCCGGTTCCAGACCGACCCTTCGGGCAGCGCACCGGGCAGCGCCGCGAGCATGGCGTCCCGGCGTTCGCGGTACACGCCGGCGACGCGCGTGACGTGGGCGTCCAGGTCGTGGTCGGCGAGATACCGGGCCGCGGCGAGCTGGTTGACGGTCGGCGTGTGCAGGTCGGCGGCCTGCTTGGCGACGGCACAGGCGCGCCGCAGCTCGCCGGGTGCGCGCAGCCAGCCCAGCCGCAGACCGGGCGCCATCACCTTGGAGAAACTGCCGAGCAGGACCGTACGGTCCTCGGCGCCCGGGTGGGAGGCGATCCACGGCACGCGCTCACCGTCGTAGCGCAACTCCCCGTAGGGGTCGTCCTCGACGATCCACAGCCCGCGCCGGGCGGCGACCGCGGCCACGGCGGCGCGCCGCTCGGCGGGCAGCGTGCGGCCGGTGGGGTTCTGGAAGGTGGGCACGGTGTAGAGCAGCTTGGGCCGCTCGCGCACCACGAGGTCCTCCAGCGCCTCGGGATCGACGCCCTGCTCGTCTCCGGGCACGGGCACGACCCGCGCTCCGGCGAAGCCGAACGCCTGCAGGGCCGCCAGATAGCAGGGGTTCTCGACGAGGACGGTGTCCCCGGGTTCGACCAGCGCGGTGGCGAGGAGCGAGAGGGCCTGCTGGGAGCCGGTGGTGACGAGCAGGTCGTCGGGGCCGGTCGGCAGTCCGCGTGCCGTGGTGCGCTCGGCGAGCGCGGCCCGCAGCGTGGGCTCGCCCTCGGTCGTGGAGTACTGCAAGGCCCGCGCGGGTTCCTCGGCGAGCACGGCCCGGTACGTGGCCGCGATGCCCTCCGCGTCGAACAGCTCCGGCGCCGGCAGCCCGCCCGCGAAGTTGATCACCTCGGGGCGGGCGGTGACGGCGAGGATGTCCCGCACGGGCGAACCGCCGACCGACCGCGCCCGCGCGGCGAGCGGCGGCACGGGAGACCCTGTGGGCGCGGGCTCGGGCTCGGGCTCGGGCTCGGGAGAGTGGGCGGGCGCGGGCTCGGTGACGGTCATGGCAGGGCTCCTTCGACTGCGGTGACGGCTGGTGCGCCGCAGCCTAGGGAAGTGGGTGCCGTCTACAAGCACCTTTTCGCGATCCGGACGCCGGAGGGGGACGGTCCGGTAGGACACGGGAGCCGCTGCTCAGCCCTTGGCGCCCAGCCCCGCGTACACGTTGATGTCCGCGTCCGTGACGTCGTTGATGTCGCGGTAGCGGACCTTCTCGATGTCGTCGAGACCGGCGAGGTACGACGCCTCCGGCTGCTCGGGGACGGGAGCCGCGCCGTCGGGCCGCCAGCGGTGCGCCGGGACGATCCCCGGGTCGGCGATCTCCAGGGCGTTGTCCGTGAAGAACTTCTCCACCTCCGCCCGGGAGCGCAGCACGAAGGTGAACCCCCGCTCGGTGTACGTCCGCTGGACCGCGCGGATGTTCTCGGGGTTGAGGTCCTCGGTGAGGTGACTGAGCACCAGCCGGCTGCCGACGGGCAGCGCGTCCAGCAGCTCGCGCACCAGCGGATACGCCTCCTCGTCCGCGACGAAGTGCAGGATGGCGACCAGGCAGAGCGCGACCGGCCGGTCGAAGTCCAGGGTCTTGGCGGCCTGTTCCAGGATGCGGCCCGGATCCCGCAGATCGGCGTCGATGTAGTCCGTACGCCCCTCGGGCCCGCTCGTCAGCAGGGCCCGCGCGTGCGCGAGCACGACCGGGTCGTTGTCGACGTACACGACGCGCGAGTCGGGCGCGATGCGCTGCGCGATCTGGTGCACGTTCTCGGCGGTCGGCAGTCCCGTGCCGATGTCGAGGAACTGCCGGATGCCGTCCTGCTCCACCAGTGCGGTGACCGCACGGCGCAGGAAGTCGCGGTTGTGCCGTACGTCGAGGTACCCGCGCGGGTTGGCGGCGAGCGCGGCGGCGGCCGCGTCCCGGTCGGCCGGGTAGTGGTCCTTGCCGCCGAGGAAGACGTCGTAGACCCGGGCCGGGTGCGCCTTGCTGCTGTCGATCCTCCTCTGCAGCTCGGCGGGATCCTGACTGAGGGCGTCACCGGTCATGGACGTCTCCCTGGGAAGAGTAGGTGGTTCAATCAGCAACCACTCTGACGGTCAACAACCTAACGGTTCAGCTGATTTGATGGTGCCCATGCCGACCGACCAGCCGCCGACGACGACCCTGTGGCGCCCCACCGGCCCCAAGGAACTGGACCTGGTGCGGGAGCTCGACTGGCGCGCCTGGCCGCCCCGGCTCCCGGAACAGCCGATCTTCTACCCGGTCCTCGACGAGGACTACGCCATCAGGATCGCGCGGGACTGGAACGTCAAGCACGACGGCGCCGGCTTCGTCACCCGGTTCGAGGTCGACTCCGCCTTCCTGCGCCGGTACCCGGTCCAGCAGGCCGGCGGGAAGACGATCCTCGAACTATGGGTACCGGCCGAGGAACTCGACGAGTTCAACGCCCACATCGTCGGCAGGATCGAGCTGGTCCACGAGTTCCGCTGAGTCAGTCGGTGGTCCCGGCCGGGACCCACTTCTCGCCGCCCAGCGGGAACTCGTACGCCGGGCGCCCGTTGTTGCCGCTCGTGCGGAAGGGCCGGCCCCGGTCGTCCACCTTCAGCGTGCCGCTCCGGCCGCCGCTGGACCAGCTCAGCTCCAGGTACCAGCTGACGTCGTACGCGGAGGCGTCGGCCCGGATGTGGAAGATCTCCGGGTCGGACTCGCTCACCTTGAACGGGAAGTCGTCGTGCCCCGACTCCGGGACGACGGCGGGACGCATGGCGTCGAGAGCGACCGTGAAGGAACGGGTCGGCACGTTGCCGCCGCAGCCGACGCCCGGATAGCCCATGGCGTAGTCGTTCCACGCGAGCGGCGCACGCTTGCCGGCCATCCGGACCGTCAGCCGGTCGACGACCACCGTCTCCTTCCCCGTGCCCTGCACGGTGAGCTTCAGATACTGCCGCCCCGACGGCACGGCACCCAGCGCCCCCACCCAGGCGGGCGCGTCCTGCTCCGGCGGCGGCGGTCCCACCCGTCCCGGCGGCCGGTTCACCAGATAACGCTGGGAACAGGGGTTCTCCCAGGCGTGCGGCACGGTGCGCACGGTGAGGGGCGCGGGGCCGGCGGGCACGGCGGCCTCTCGCCCGGGGCGGTCGGCGCCGGTACCGCCACCGGTGGCGGATGCGGAGGCGGACGGGGCGGACGTCGCGGAGACGGTGGCCTCCTTACCGTCGTCCTTCTTCCCGCCGCTGCCGGAGGAGGAACTGGCCGAGGGCGACACCGATGCGGCCGGGCCGCCGCCCGGCTGCTGCCGGGGTCCGTCGGAGACCGCCGCCGAGCCTCGACGCCCGTCGTCGTCCTCCCCGCCGGAGGGCAGGGCCACGGCGAGCCCGACCCCGCCCAGGACGACGGCGACGACGGCAGCGGCGAGCAGGGCGGGACGGGGACGGCGCGGGCGGCGCGGACGGCGGTCCACCGGCCCTCCTGACACCACGTCACCCGGCTCTTCCGCAGCACCCCCACCCGGCTCGTCCGCAACGCTCCGGCCCGGCCCCTGGGCCATGCTCTGCCCCGGCTCCTCGGCAACACTCTGCCCAGGCTGCTCGGCAACGCTCTGCCCCGGCCCCGCCACAACGCTGTCGCCCGGCTCCTCGGCAACAGTCCTGGCAGCACTCCCGCCCTGCCCCTCGGCAACACCCCCGGCCGAAGGGGCGCCGGCCCCTTTACGCCCCCGCCCGGCATCCGCCAGTACCCACCGCCGATGCAGCTCGACAAGCTCCTCCGACGACGCCTTGCACAGCCGGGCGAGCCGCTCCACCGGCGCGTAGTCGGCGGGTACGGCATCCCCGTTGCAGTACCGGTGCAGCGTCGACGTACTCATGTGGAGCCGCTTGGCGAGCACCCCGTAGCTCAGCCCGGACCGCTCCTTCAACTCCCCCAGCAACGCGGCGAAGTCCGCCGCGGCCGTGCCTTCCGACACCGTTCCTCCATCCCCCATGTCCCGTTCCCCCGTTCCAGGAGAGGGTCGTTTCCCCTGGTCAATGCTGGTGCGGGCGTTCCAGCGTCCCTGATCGTCCGCCGACTGTGGCGGCCGGGACGGATCACCGCACAAGCTCTGGTCATCCAAGCACGCCGCTCCCGGCCGACCGGTAGAGCGGCTCGCTCAGGACCTCCTGCCAACGACGTTTGTCCGAAAGGGAACCACCCATGCGCAAGTACCACGCCCTCCCCGCCGCCCTCCTGGCCGCCCTCGCTCTCACGGCGTGCCAGGACGGCACGGGCACGCAGGACGAGGGCGCAGCCAAGCCGCAGCTGACGGCGACGGCGACCACCGCACCCACCAAGGCGGCCACCGAAAAGACGGGCAACACGGCGGGCAACACGGCCGGCAACACGGCCGCCGACAAGACTGCCGACAAGGCCCCGAACGCGAAGCCCAAGGCGACGAACGCGAAGGCCACGAAGCCCGGAACGGCCGCCGCCCCCGCCGCCCGAGTCTCCTGCAACGGCACCAACACCACCGTCACGGCCAAGCCGGTCTCCCGCCCCCTCAACCACATGCTGATCACGGTCGAGAACACCGGCTCGAAGACGTGCGACCTCACCTACTACCCGGTGCTGCGCTTCGACGAGATGCAGTGGGCCCCGCAGCCGATGGAGGAGTCCAAGCCGCAGGCGGTGACGACCCTGGCGCCCGGCGAGTCCGGCTACGCGGGCGTGCTGCTGTCGGCGGCCGACGGCAGCGGCGAGGGCGGCACCACCGGCCGCAAGCTCACGGTCGGCTTCCAGGGCCCCACGCCGAACAGCAACGGCGGCCCCTCGGCGATCCCCCAGCTGCCCGCCGGGGGCGTGTACTACGACAGCTCGCTGACGGTCACCTACTGGCTGCGGGACATGGAGCAGGCGCTGTCCTACTGATCCCCGTCCTACTGATCCTTGAGCCGCTGGGCCACTTCGGTGGCCCAGTAGGTGAGGATGTTGCGGGCGCCCGCCCGCCGGATACCGGTCAGGGTTTCCATGATCGCGCGCTCCCGGTCGATCCAGCCCTTCTCGGCGGCGGCCTCGATCATCGAGTACTCGCCGGAGATCTGGTAGGCGGCGACGGGCACGTCCACGGCGTCCGCGACCCGGGCGAGGATGTCCAGGTAGGGACCGGCGGGCTTGACCATGACCATGTCGGCGCCCTCCTCGAGATCGAGGGCGAGTTCCCGCATGGCGTCCCGCGCGTTCGCCGGATCCTGCTGATAGGTCTTCCGGTCCCCCTGCAGGGACGAGCCGACGGCCTCCCGGAACGGCCCGTAGAACGCGGAGGCGTACTTCACCGTGTAGGCGAGGATGGCGACGTCCTCCCGCCCGATCTGGTCGAGGGCGTCACGGACCACGCCGATCTGCCCGTCCATCATCCCGCTGGGCCCGACCACATGGGCGCCGGCATCCGCCTGCACCTGGGCCATCTCGGCGTACCGCTCCAGGGTCGCGTCGTTGTCGACCCGCCCCTGGGCGTCCAGCACCCCGCAGTGCCCGTGATCGGTGGTCTCGTCGAGACACAGGTCGGACATGACGAGCAGGTCGTCACCGACCTCCGCCCGCACGTCCCGGAGGGCGACCTGGAGAATCCCGTCCGGGTCGGTCCCGGCCGTCCCGAGGGCGTCCTTCTTCGACTCCTCCGGCACACCGAACAGCATGATCCCGGAGATCCCCGCCGCGACGGCCTCGGCGGCGGCCTTCTTCAGGGTGTCCCGGGTGTGCTGCACGACCCCCGGCATGGCCGCGATCGGCACCGGCTCGCTGACGCCCTCCCGCACGAAGGCCGGAAGGATGAGATCGGCAGGGTGCAACCGTGTCTCGGCGACCATCCGACGCATGACGGGAGTGCTCCGCAAACGCCGCGGCCGCGTACCGGGAAAAGATCCGTACGTCGTCATACGACCTACGCTACGCCCGCCCCATACCCCCCGATGCCGACGCACTGTCGGACCCAGCTGCGGGCATGCGTGCCGCTAAGGGCGGCACGGGTGGGCGCAGCGGCACCTCGTCGCGCCGAGCTGCGCACCCCACCCGCCCCCAGCCCAAACACCGAGCACCCAGAAACCGCCGCCCCCGCATGCGCCCCACACCCCCCAGGTCCATCCTGAAAACAACAACAAGGACAAGGACCCGACGGCCAACACCACCACCCCGCCGCCGCCGTCCCTCCGTACGCCCACCACGGAGGACGAGATGACCGCCCGCCACGACACGCCCGACCTCTTCGCCCTCTCGGAAATCCACGGCCCGGTCCTACGCCCAGGAGACCCCGCCTACGCCGACGAGGTCACCGGCTTCAACCTGGCCGCCCTCCACACCCCCGACGTGGTCGTCGGAGCGACCTCCGCGGACGACATCGTCACCGCCATGCGCTGGGCGACAGCCACCAACACCCCCGTCGCCGTCCAGGCCACCGGCCACGGCGCCAACTTCCCCATCGAGAAGGGCCTGTTGATCAACACGGCCCGTATGACCGACGTACGGATTGACCCCGCCACCCGCACGGCCACCATCGCCGCGGGCGCGAAGTGGAGCCACGTCATGGCCGCGGCCGCCCCGCACGGCCTGGCCGGCCTCAGCGGCACCTCCACGGACGCGGGCGTCGTCGGCTACACCCTCGGCGGCGGACTCCCCGTCCTCGGCCGTGCCTACGGCTACGCCGCCGACCTGGTCCGCTCCTTCCAGGTCGTCACCCCGGACGGCCGGCTGCGCGAAACGGACCCCCAGCACGAACCGGAACTGTTCTGGGCCCTGCGCGGCGGCAAGGGCAACGTAGGCGTCGTCACCTCGCTCGTCACCGAACTGCTGCCCCTCCCCCGCATCTATGGCGGCGGCATCTACTGCCGGGGCGAGCACACCGAGACCCTGCTCCAGGCCTGGGCGGACTGGACCCGCACCGTCCCGGACCAGATGTGCAGCGCGTTCACGATCCTGCGCCTGCCGCCCATCCCCCAGATCCCGGAGCCCCTGCGCGGCGGCTTCTGGGCCCGGGTGGCGATCGCCTGGCCCGGCCTCCCGGCCGAGGGCGAGGCCCTGATCGCGCCTCTGCGCGAAGCCGCCCCCGTGGCCGTCGACACGGTCGAGGTGATGGACCACGCGGCCCTGGACCGCATCCACATGGAACCCCAGGACCCGCTCCCCGGAAGGGAGTCGTGCCTGCTCCTGCGCGACCTGCCCCCGGACGCCATCCGCACGTTCCTGGAGCAGGCCGGCCCTGCGGCCGGCGCCGACCATCCCCTGCTGATGGTCGAGATACGCCACATGGGCGGCGCGATGTCCCGCCCGTCCGCCGTCGAGGACGCGGTCTGCGCCCGCGACGCCCTGTACTTCATCGACTCGGTCGGCATCATGGCCGCGCCACCCGCCGCCGAGGCCATCGAACAGGCGACGCAGCAGCTCTACGCGGCCATGGCCCCCTACGGCACAGGCCGCACCATGGTCAACATCCACGGCACCCCGGGCGACGAACAGGACCGCGCCCGCGCCTGGACCCCGGAGGTCTACGAACGCCTGCGCCACGACAAGGCCGTCTACGACCCGGCCAACCTGCTCCGCTACGGCCACGCGGTGACGCCCGCGTAGCCGCAGCGAACACAGTCGGTCCGCCTACGCCCCGAGGGCTTACGTCGTCGAACGCCGCCGCCGAGCCCCCGGCCGCCGCTCGCTCGGCCGCGTCACCGGATCCCCGGCCTCCACAGCGGCGGCTCTGCGCTTCGCGCCGAAGTCGGCCAGGGCCTCCGCCAGCTTGAGCACGGACGGCTCCGGAGCCATGACGTCCACCCGGAGCCCGTGCTCCTCGGCCGTCTTGGCGGTGGCAGGACCGATACACGCGATCACGGTCACGTTGTGCGGCTTGCCGGCGATACCGACCAGGTTCCGCACGGTCGACGACGACGTGAACAGCACGGCGTCGAACCCGCCGCCCTTGATCGCCTCGCGCGTCTCCGCCGGCGGCGGCGAGGCCCGCACGGTCCGGTAGGCCGTGACGTCGTCGACCTCCCAGCCCAGCTCGATCAGCCCGGCGACCAGCGTCTCCGTGGCGATGTCGGCACGCGGCAGGAACACCCGGTCGATCGGGTCGAAGACCGGGTCGTAGGGGGGCCAGTCCTCCAGCAGCCCGGCGGCCGACTGCTCGCCGCTCGGCACCAGGTCCGGCTTCACGCCGAAGGCGATCAGCGCCTTGGCGGTCTGCTCGCCGACCGCCGCGACCTTGATGCCCGCGAAGGCACGCGCGTCGAGCCCGTACTCCTCGAACTTCTCGCGCACGGCCTTGACCGCGTTCACCGAGGTGAAGGCGATCCACTCGTAGCGGCCCGTGACGAGACCCTTGACCGCCCGCTCCATCTGCTGGGGCGTGCGCGGCGGCTCGACGGCGATGGTCGGCACCTCGTGCGGCACGGCCCCGTACGACCGCAGCTGGTCGGAGAGCGACACCGCCTGCTCCTTGGTGCGCGGCACGAGCACCTTCCAGCCGAACAGCGGCTTGGACTCGAACCACGCGAGCTGGTCGCGCTGGGCGGCGGAGGAACGCTCCCCGACCACGGCTATCACCGGCCGGCCGCCCTCGGGCGAGGGCAGCACCTTGGCCTGCTTCAGCGTCTGCGCGATCGTGCCGAGCGTGGCGGTCCAGGTGCGCTGCCGGGTGGTCGTGCCGGCGACGGTGACCGTCATCGGGGTGTCCGGCTTGCGGCCCGCGGAGACGAGCTCGCCGGCCGCCGCGGAGACGGAGTCCAGGGTGGTGGACACGACGACCGTGCCGTCCGACGCCCCGACCTCCGTCCAGCACCGGTCCGACGCCGTGCGCGCGTCGACGAACCGCACGTCCGCGCCCTGCGCGTCCCGCAGCGGCACACCGGCGTACGCGGGCACACCGACGGCGCTCGCGATACCGGGGACGACCTCGAAGGGCACCCCGGCGGCGGCGCACGCCAGCATCTCCTCGGCGGCGTACGTGTCGAGTCCGGGGTCCCCGGACACCGCACGCACGACCCGCCTGCCGCCCCGCGCGGCCTCCATGACAAGATGTGCGGCATCCCGCACCGCGGGGGCGGCGACGGCGGTTGACGTGCCGTCAACTACCGTCAGCTGGGGCGCTCCTGTGCCCGGAGCCGGATCCTGGGAAGGATCCGAATCCGTGTTCACTTCGGAGACGCCCTGCCTGGCGTGCTGACGTACGACGTCGAGCACTTCGTGCTCGGCGACGAGGACGTCCGCGTTCGCCAGCGCCTCGACGGCGCGCAGAGTCAGTAGTCCCGGATCTCCGGGTCCGGCACCCAGGAAGGTGACGTGCCCGTGTTCAGGACCGGCGGAAAGGGTGGTGGGGCTCAATGTGCTCGCTCCCCCATCAGACCGGCCGCGCCCTGGGCGAGCATCTCGGCCGCGAGTTCGCGACCGAGCGCCATTGCCCCGTCGTGCGTCTCGGGCACGGGACCGGTGGTGGACAGCTGCACCATCCGCGTGCCGTCGGTGGTCCCGACGACGCCGCGCAGGCGCATTTCCTTGACAATCTGCCCGTCGGCCAGAAGGTCGGCCAGCGCGCCCACAGGGGCGCTGCAACCGGCCTCCAGGGCGGCGAGCAGTGACCGCTCGGCCGTGACGGCGATCCGTGTGAACGGGTCGTCGAGTTCGGCGAGCGCGGCGACGAGGTCCGCGTTGCCCGCGGCACACTCGATCGCCAGTGCCCCCTGGCCGGGGGCGGGCAAAACCGTGTCGACCGACAGGAAGTCGGTCACTTCGTCACCCCGGCCGATCCGGTTCAGTCCGGCGGCGGCCAGCACGACCGCGTCGAGCTCACCGGAGCGTACGTATCCGATCCGGGTGTCGACGTTGCCGCGGATCGGGACGGTCGCTATGTCCAGGCCGTGGCTGCGCGCGTACGCGTTGAGCTGGGCCATGCGGCGCGGCGAACCGGTCCCGATGCGGGCCCCGCTCGGCAGGTCGGTGAACTTCAGCGCGTCCCGGGCGACGATCACGTCCCGCGGGTCCTCCCGGGCGGGCACGGCCGCCACCACCAGCTCGTCGGGCTGCGTGGTCGGCAGGTCCTTCAGCGAGTGCACCGCGAAGTCGACCTCGCCCTTGAGCAGCGCGTCGCGCAGGGCGGTCACGAACACACCCGTGCCGCCGATCTGGGCGAGCTGCTCACGCGAGAC
Organism: Streptomyces sp. NPDC016851; assembly: GCF_055562795.1. Lineage (NCBI taxonomy): Bacteria > Bacillati > Actinomycetota > Actinomycetes > Kitasatosporales > Streptomycetaceae > Streptomyces > Streptomyces sp. NPDC016851. The sequence continues at coordinate 14,041 of NZ_JBVHEP010000049.1, read as the reverse complement.
ATCGCCGTACGTGGTGATCTCGACGAGCTCCACGGGCCGCCCGGTCACCCGGCTCACGGCCTCGGCCACCTGCCCGGACTGGGCCATGGCGAGCCTGCTCCGCCGGGTACCGAGCCTCAGCGCGTTGTCGTTCATGCCGGCCCTCGGTCTTTCTCTGTGCTGTCCTCGGCCCGGGAGACGGCGGCAACCGCCTCCGGGTCGAGGTCGAACAGGGTCCGCAGCGCGTCCGCGTACCCGGCGCCGCCGGGCTCGGCCGCGAGTTGCTTGACCCGGACGGTCGGCGCGTGCAGCAGCTTGTCCACCACGCGCCGCACGGTCTGGGTGATCTCCGCGCGGTGCTTGTCGTCGAGGCCGGGAAGCCGTCCGTCCAGGCGGGCGATCTCGTTGGCCACGACATCGGCGGCCATGGTGCGCAAGGCGACCACGGTCGGCGTGATGTGCGCGGCCCGCAGTGCTGCCCCGAAGGCCGCGACCTCGTCGGAGACGATACGCCGGACCTGGTCCACATCGGCAGCCATCGGTGCGCCCGCGGATGCCTCCGCCAGCGACTCGATGTCCACCAGCCGCACTCCGGTCAGCCGGTGTGCGGCCGCGTCTATGTCGCGCGGCATCGCCAGGTCGAGCAGGAAGAGCACGGGTTCGGGCCGCGGCGGCTCGTCGGCCGGCTCGGGCCTGCGCCGCTCGGGGATGCGGCCGACGGTGGCCACGGTCGCGGCGAGCGCGGCGATGGCGTCGGCGTCCGGGGCGGGGTCGAGGGGGCCGGCCGTCCCCGGCCGGGCCGCGCGCTGGGCGCCGCCCACCGTGCCGTTGTCCACCCACGCCGCGTGCTGTTCCAGGTCGGCCGCGGCCATACCGGCCACGGCGGCCTCGCCGAGCACGGAGAATCCGGCGGTGCCCTGCACGGCGGGCAGGTCCAGCGGACAGCCGTCCTCGCCGCCGAGTCCGGTGGCCGCCGGGTTGCCCCGCTCGGCGCCCGTGGCCGCCGTCCGGCCGGGCTCACCGTCCGGGGCGGGCGTCGCGTCGTCCACGGCCGTCGCCGTGGCCGTACGGCCCTCCACCGCGGCGGCGACCGACCCGGCCGTCAGGACCAGGCCCGTCGCGCCGGTGCAGGAGACGGCGACATCGGCACGTGTCAGCTCGTACGGCACCGACTCCATCGGGACCGCGCGGGCCAGCACGTCCGTGTCGTCGCCCTCGGTGAGGATCTGCGCGAGGCGCTCGGCGCGGTCGAAGGTGCGGTTGGCGACGACGACCTCGGCGACCCCGGCCCGCGCGAGCGTCGCGGCGGCCAGGGAGGACATCGACCCGGCGCCGATGACCAGGGCCTTCTTGCCCCGGGCCCAGGTCTGCACCTCGCCGCCCGCGGCCAGCTGCTCCAGGCCGAAGGTGACCAGGGACTGGCCGGCGCGGTCGATGCCGGTCTCGGAGTGGGCGCGCTTGCCGACCCGCAGGGCCTGCTGGAACAGGTCGTTCAGCAGCCGGCCGGCGGAGTTCAGCTCCTGTGCGCGGTTCAGGGAGTCCTTGATCTGGCCGAGGATCTGCCCCTCGCCGACGACCATCGAGTCCAGCCCGCAGGCCACCGAGAACAGGTGGTGGACGGCCCGGTCCTCGTAGTGCACGTAGAGATAGGGAGTGAGCTCCTCCAGGCCGACCCCGCTGTGCTGGGCGAGCAGCGTGGACAGCTCGGCGACACCGGCGTGGAACTTGTCCACGTCGGCGTAGAGCTCGATGCGGTTGCACGTGGCGAGCAGTGCGGCCTCGGTGGCCGGTTCGGCGGCGACCGTGTCCTGGAGCAGCTTGACCTGCGCGTCCGCGTTGAGCGAGGCCCGCTCCAGCACACTGACCGGGGCGCTGCGGTGGCTGAGTCCGACGACGAGGAGGCTCATGCCGGCATCACGGCGGGCATGTCCCCGTCGGGCCCCTGGTCGGCGGAGTCGCTGCGCGCGGCGGCGGCCGGGACGCCCCCGTCGGAGGCGGCGGCCTCCTCGCCGGCCTTGCGCTGCTCGTGGAAGGCGAGGATCTGCAGCTCGATGGAGAGGTCGACCTTGCGCACGTCGACCCCGTCAGGGACGGACAGCACGGTCGGCGCGAAGTTCAGGATGGAGGTGACACCGGCGGCCACGAGCCGGTCGCAGACCTGCTGGGCGGCACCGGCGGGGGTGGCGATGACACCGATCGACACGCCGTTGTCCTGGATGATCTTCTCCAGGTCGTCGGAGTGCTGCACGGGGATCCCGGCGACGGGCTTGCCCGCCATGGCCGGGTCGGCGTCGATCAGCGCGGCGACCCGGAAACCACGGGAGGCGAACCCCCCGTAGTTGGCGAGGGCGGCGCCGAGGTTACCGATACCGACGATCACGACGGGCCAGTCCTGGGTGAGGCCCAGCTCGCGGGAGATCTGGTAGACGAGATACTCGACGTCATAGCCGACGCCCCGGGTCCCGTAGGAGCCGAGGTAGGAGAAGTCCTTGCGCAGCTTCGCGGAGTTGACCCCCGCCGCGGCCGCGAGCTCCTCGGAGGAGACCGTGGGCACCGAGCGTTCCGACAGCGCGGTCAGAGCGCGGAGGTACAGCGGAAGCCGGGCGACGGTGGCCTCGGGAATCCCTCGGCTGCGGGTCGCCGGTCGGTGAGTTCGGCCAGTTGCCACGGTGCTCCTGCGGGTAGAGCGGGGCTGTAGGCGGTCATACGTCCCTACATGACCGCCCCGTCGAAAGCAGGCTATGTCTTTGTGAACGCGTGCACAAAGATGGTGTCCGATTTGCCCGGCCAACGTGACCGGGGTCACGCGCCCCCGGCGCACTCGTACGGAACCGGCGCATGCGCACCACGGTTCCTTTACTTCTGGGGGCAAAACCGCACACTCTCCTCTGTGTATCCCGCCCCCGAGACCAGCCACCGTCGATCCTAAGCGACCTGGCGGGCACTTTGGACTGCTCGGTCAGTTCCGGGACCGGGCGGGATCAGTCGGTCAGCGCCTTGCGCAGGCGACCTTCGTTCACGCGCCAGAACGTGTGCTGCCTGCCGTCGACCAGCACAACGGGGATCTGCTCCCAGTACTGGTCGTGCAGTTCGCGGTCCTCGGTGATGTCCTTCTGCTCCCAGGGGACTCCCAGATCACCGCACACCTTCTCCACAACGACCTGTGCGTCATCACACAGATGACAGCCGGGCTTGCGGATCAGGGTGACGAGCCGGTCCCGAGGGGGCCTGCGACGAAAGAGGGCACTCATGTCGGCCATTGTCGCGCGCCCCGACACGAGGGGACCTCGCCCCGAACGCCCTCTTTAACGACACGCTTGCCGAGAGTTCACAGGCTCCGAACCTCTCGGCTCCGGAACCCCCGAACAAACTGGCTATGCTCACGCCATGGCCGCTCTCGGATGGCTCACTCCCCGTAGGCGCTCCGCCACGGCGCGGAGCGTTTTGGCAGGCGAGGCCTCGGCGGAGGCTGCCCGTAAGTCCTCACAGGAGGCCGCCGGCACGACCGAGGAACCGCAGTTCCCGGTCCACGGCGACGACCGGGCCGCCGCCTTCTTCGACCTGGACAACACCGTCATGCAGGGCGCCGCCCTCTTCCACTTCGGACGGGGCCTGTACAAGCGGAAGTTCTTCGAGACACGCGAGCTCGCCCGGTTCGCCTGGCAGCAGGCCTGGTTCCGGCTGGCCGGGGTCGAGGACCCCGAGCACATGCAGGAGGCCCGCGACTCGGCCCTGTCCATCGTCAAGGGCCACCGCGTCGCCGAGCTCCAGTCGATCGGCGAGGAGATCTACGACGAGTACATGGCCGAGCGCATCTGGCCCGGCACCCGCGCCCTGGCCCAGGCCCACCTGGACGCCGGCCAGAAGGTCTGGCTCGTCACGGCGGCCCCCGTCGAGATCGCCCAGGTCATCGCCCGCCGCCTGGGCCTGACCGGAGCCCTCGGGACCGTCGCCGAGTCGGTCGACGGCGTCTACACCGGCAAGCTCGTCGGCGAACCGCTGCACGGCCCCGCGAAGGCCGAGGCGGTCCGCGCCCTGGCCGCGGCCGAGGGCCTGGACCTGAGCCGCTGCGCCGCCTACAGCGACTCGCACAACGACATCCCGATGCTCTCCCTGGTCGGCCACCCCTACGCCATCAACCCGGACTCCAAGCTGCGCAAGCACGCCCGCGAGCTGGACTGGCGCCTGCGCGACTACCGCACCGGCCGCAAGGCGGCCAAGGTCGGCATCCCGGCCGCGGCCGGCGTGGGCGCGGTGGCCGGCGGCACGGCAGCGGCGATCGCCCTGCACCGCCGCCGCCGCTGACGACCGATCAGGCCGACGACCGATCAATCCGTGACACCTTCGTTTACGGGATGACAAGCCCCGTAAATCCAACTGGCGTACCCCCACAACCTCGTATCCAGTCCTCTTGGCTGGACACGGCCACAACACGCCCTGGACTGAGCCCCAATCCGAACCCTTCCGATCAACAACCGTTCACCCTCTGGCACTTGATGCGGCGTCAATCGGTTACGGAAGCGACGTAATCGATGATTTGAGCAACTCGGTGTAGCAGGGCCTACACGAAGCGTTATTCTCCTCAGACGCAAACCGGTACCCCTCCGTCGCTACGACGGGTGAAAGGTCCCGCACTGCACGTGATGGAAGCTCTGCCTCTGGGAGTCCCGTGTACCCACACGTCGGGGTTGACGCCTCGGGCCTGGCTACGCTGCGCGCAACGGTCCTCGACCTGTTGCGCGGCTTCGTCCCCACCGCGTACGCCGGCCCCGCATTCGCCACCGCCGCGCCCGTAGGCCCGTGCTATGCACTGGCCGACGGCAGCGCCGCGGTCGGCAGACGAGGGCGCCCGTCCGGCGCGGCCACCGCCCGACGGCCGGCGGCGGACAGCGACAGCGCCCGCATGATGGATCTCGTGGAGCGCGCCCAGGCCGGCGAGGCCGACGCCTTCGGCCGTCTCTACGACCAATACAGCGACACCGTCTACCGATACATCTACTACCGGGTCGGAGGAAAGGCGACAGCCGAGGACCTCACCAGCGAGACCTTTCTGCGCGCCCTGCGCCGCATCGGCACGTTCACCTGGCAGGGCCGCGACTTCGGCGCCTGGCTGGTCACCATCGCCCGCAACCTCGTCGCGGACCACTTCAAGTCCAGCCGCTTCCGCCTCGAGGTCACCACCGGCGAGATGCTCGACGCCAACGAGGTCGAGCGCTCCCCCGAGGACTCCGTCCTGGAGTCCCTCTCCAACGCCGCCCTGCTCGACGCCGTGCGGCGGCTCAACCCCCAGCAGCAGGAGTGCGTGACACTCCGCTTCCTCCAGGGCCTCTCCGTCGCGGAGACCGCCCGTGTCATGGGCAAGAACGAGGGCGCCATCAAGACCCTCCAGTACCGGGCCGTCCGCACCCTCGCCCGGCTCCTCCCGGAAGACGCCCGCTGACCGGGCCGTACGCTCGGCGACAGTCAACTCACTTTCCGCGAAAGTCCGTTGACTTCGGCATCCGATCATCCGGCGTCCGTAACCCAAGTGCCGCGCCACTCGTTGTGCGGGATGCAGGCTCCCTGTGGTCACCCCCTGACCGGCTCCGATCACTCGATCGTGTGGTCGCGCTCAGGGTGTGCAACCCTCAGGACCCCCTGGGGAGTCGACCGTCATGACGAGAGGAGGTGCCGCCAGTGATCGCGAACGTATCGGCGCACCGGCGGGCGAACGCCTTCGCCCAGGCCCTTCAGGAGCAGTCCGAGCAGGGCACGGCGGCCGAGCAGTCCGAAGGATCGGCACCGGCCCCGGCCGCTGCGGAGCCGACCGAACAGGCACGCCTGCTGGCGTTCGCCTCCGGTCTCGGCGCGCTGCCCAAACCGGAGCTCGACCCGGAGGTCAAGGTCGTCCAGCGGGCCCAGCTGGTGGCCGCGTTCGAGGCCATGCTCCAGGAGGGCACCGCGGGAGGCGGGGCGACGGACGGCGCGGTCCCCGAGCAGCGCTCCCCCCGGGCCCGAGGCGCCCACCGGGCGGGCCCACTGAAGAAGTTGCGGCCCCGTTCCCGCCTCGCCAAGGGCCTCACCGCGGGCGGGCTCAGCGTGGGCGTGGCCGCGAGCGCCTTCGGCGGAGTCGCCGCCGCCAGCTCCGACGCCCTGCCCGGCGACTCGCTCTACGGCCTCAAGCGCGGCATCGAGGACGTCAAACTCGGCCTCGCCGACAGCGTCGACGAGCGCGGCCGGGTCTACCTCGACCACGCCTCCACCCGGCTCAGCGAAGCCCGCCGCCTGATGGAGCGGGGCCGCAGCGGCCCGCTGGACCACGAATCCCTGGGCGAGATCCGCCGCGCCCTGTCCGGCATGCGGCACGACGCGTCGGAAGGCCACCGGCTGCTGAGCGAGGCGTACGAGCGCGACCCGGACTCCCTGGACCCCATCCAGGCCCTGTCCGCGTTCTCTCGCTCCCACCGCGAGGCCTGGGGCGAACTGCGCGCGAAGCTCCCCGTCCAGCTCGGGGACGTCAGCGACCAGGTGTCGTCGGTGTTCGACGCCATAGAGGAGGACGTCGCCCCGCTGCGGTCCCTGCTGCCCGAGCCCCCGTCCCGAAGCGGCGGCGAAGGCAACCGGCAGGGCGCCTCCGAGTCGGCCTCCAGCGGCTCCTCGGACACAGACCGGTCGGCCCGGCCCAGTGACAGCGGCCGCGGTCAGTCCGACAAGGGCAGCACCGGCAGCGGCAGCCCCAGCCACTCGGCCGGCAGCGACAGCGACGGCCTGCTCGGCGGCAACACCGGCGGCCTGCTCGACCCGCCGCAGCCGGACAGCGGCGCCAGCACCTCGCCGACGGCGGAGGACAACCCGCCCGTCCCCGAGCCGGACGTGACGCTCCCGCCGCTCCTGCCCGATCTCCTGCCCGGACTGGGCATCGACGGCGAGGACACCGACTAGCCGGCGGTACGACAGTGGGGGCGCCCCTCGAAAGGGAGCGCCCCCATCGTCGTAAGCCCTGTTTCAGAAGAAGACCGACCGGCGCTGCACCAGCAGCTTGTACAGCGTGTGCTGGATCTGCTCCCTGACCTGGTCGGTCAGGTTGAACATCAGCATCGGGTCCTCGGCGGCCTCCGGCGGATAGCCGTCCGTGAGGATCGGCTCGCCGAACTGGATCGTCCACTTCGTCGGCAGCGGAACCGCCCCGAGCGGCCCGAGCCACGGGAACGTCGGCGTGATCGGGAAGTACGGGAAACCCAGCAGCCGCGCGACCGTCTTGGCGTTGCCGATCATCGGGTAGATCTCCTCCGCCCCGACGATCGAGCAGGGAATGATCGGCGTCCCGGCGCGCAGGGCGGTGGAGACGAAGCCGCCGCGGCCGAAGCGCTGGAGCTTGTAGCGGTCCGCGAAGGGCTTCCCGAGGCCCTTGAAGCCCTCCGGCATCACCCCGACCAGCTCGCCCTGCTCCAGCAGCCGGGACGCGTCCTCCGCGCAGGCCAGGGTGTGACCGAGCTTGCGGGCCAGCTCGTTGACCACCGGCAGCATGAAGACCAGGTCGGCGGCGAGCAGCCGCAGATGCCGGCCCGCCGGGTGGTTGTCGTGCACGGCGACCTGCATCATCAGGCCGTCCATCGGCAGCGTCCCGGAGTGGTTGGCGACGATCAGGGCGCCGCCCTCGGACGGGATGTTCTCGACGCCCTTCACCTCGACCCGGAAGTACTTCTCGTACAGCGGGCGCAGCAGGGACATCAGGACCTGGTCGGTCAGTTCCTCGTCGTAGCCGAAGTCGTCGACCTCGTAGTCCCCGGTGAGGCGGCGGCGCAGGAAGGCCAGGCCGCCCGCGATACGCCGCTCCAGGCCGCCCTCGCCGCCCTGGGGCCCCTCCGGGGGGTGTTCCTCAGATGTCACAGGAACATCATCCTGCGGAACAGCCCTGGTGGGCAGGGGCTGCACCTCACGGACCGGCACGGATTCCGTGCCCGGGCGACGGTTGCCCGCACTCCGGCGCCGCTGCGGACGCTGCACGGCGCCCCCGCGGGACCGGTCGTCGTCGAACGGAATGACCTTGGCATCCGCCATCGTTGATGCGCTCCTCAGTTGGCGCTCTGCGTCGGGGGGTGGCCGCCGCCCGCGAGGGGCAGCGCGGCGATCCGGTCGACGGCCCCCGCAAGGGCCTCCGGCGGAAGAAGTCCGGGACCTTGGCTGCGTGCGAAGTCCGCGAACGTCTCCGCGGTCGTGTACTTGGGCTGGAATCCCAGCGTCTCGCGCATCTGGCCCGTGGCCACGACCCGGCCGTGGGTGAGAAGCCGGATCTGCTCGGGCGAGAAGTCCGACATGCCCAGCGTACGCACCAGCGAGCCCGCCCAGGTGACGGCCGGGAGCAGCAGGGGCACGGTCGGGCGCCCGAGGCGCCGGGAGCACTGGGAGAGCAGCAGGACACCGTCACCGGCGATGTTGAAGGTGCCGCTGTTGAGCGTGCCCCGCCGCGGCTCGTGCGAGGCGATGCGCAGCACCTCGATCACGTCGTCCTCGTGCACGAACTGCAGCCGCGGGTCGTAGCCGAACACGGTCGGCAGGACCGGCAGCGCGAAGTACGAGGCGAGCGGGGTGTCCGCGGTCGGTCCCAGGATGTTGGCGAACCGCAGGACACACACGGCCACGTCCGGCCGCCGGCGCGCGAAGCCGCGGACATAGCCCTCGACCTCCACCGTGTCCTTGGCGAAGCCGCCGCTGGGCAGGGACTTGGGCGGGGTCGTCTCGGTGAAGACGGCCGGATCGCGGGGCGCGGACCCGTAGACGTTGGTGCTGGACTTCACGACCAGCCGCCGCACGTTCGGGGACTTCTGGCAGGCACCGAGCAGCTGCATGGTGCCGATGACGTTGGTCTCCTTCAGGGAGGCCCGGTTGCCGCTGCCCAGCGGCGTGCCCGTCACGTCCAGGTGGACGACCGTGTCGGCGCCCGTCTCCGCGAGCACCCGCGCGATGCCGGGCTGCCGGATGTCGGCCTGGACGAAGTCCGCACCGCCCAGATGGTGCTCGGGCGGCACCGCGTCCACGGCGACGACCCGGTCCACGTCGGGGTCACGCTGGATCCGCCGTACGAACCGGCCCCCCAACTGGCGGGCCACACCGGTCACAAGCACGACCTTGCCCAAGATCAGCGCCTTCCTTCCAGAAAACCTCTTGCCCCGCCGCGTTCCCCCGTGGGGCCAACTTAGCGGGTCGGTGTTGCGCTGTGATGACCGCCCGATGCGCGAAGTGACGACAAGCAGCCGGACGCAGGAGCCGGGCGGCAACCGGGCCTCCCTGAACGCGTGTGGCCCCCCACCGGTGGGTGGGGGGCCACAGCAACGCTCTCGCGTCGTCCGCGTCGCGAACTTACTTCTTGTTGCGACGCTGAACGCGCGTGCGCTTGAGCAGCTTGCGGTGCTTCTTCTTGGCCATCCGCTTGCGCCGCTTCTTGATAACAGAGCCCACGACTACCCTCGCTCACTTCTCATCACTCGGTGCTGGGCGCCGGGGCCCACACGACCTACGAGGGGCCAGCCTACCCGTCCGAGCGCTGAGGTCGTAATCGAGGGGGCCAGGGTGATCCCGAGTGCCCTGTGAGGGACCACCCTGCCCCAGCCGTCAGGCGGTTTCCACCCCCACGTAGCTCTCGCGGAGGTACTCGTGAACCGCTTGCTCCGGGACGCGGAAGGACCGCCCCACACGGATCGCGGGCAGATGACCGCTGTGCACCAACCGGTACACGGTCATCTTCGACACTCGCATCACCGAGGCGACTTCCGCCACGGTAAGGAACTGAACCTCGTTCAGAGGCCTCTCGCCAGCTGCAGCCATGACACACCTGAACCTTCCGCACTCGACGGCCACCGGCTTCCCCTTCCGGTGACTCTTCGTCGCTGCGTGCTCACTCCCCAATGTAGGGGCGGGTGATGCGAGTGGGGAAGAGGTGCACCCATCGGCGGATTACTGTGACAGACACGCCCGATTGAGTACGTAGCGGGTAAGCGGCAGGTAGTAATCAGACCGCACGCCGTCATCAAGTGGAACGACGACGGAGACGCACCCCTCCGCCTCACCGACGAACGGGGCGGGGTCGTCCGTATCGGCCGCCCCGATGGCCTCGAACCCCAGCTGACCTGCCCCGCAGACCCACCCGTGGTCCCCGATGACCAGCTCGGGAAGGGGGCCGCCGGCCTCCGCGGCAGCGGCCAACACGGTACGAACCGGGAGAGGTGAGTGCGTATGTGCGCCGGGCTCACAACCGGGGCGTTCCGCGCCGGATCTCCGCACCAGCGCGACTCCTCGTACGTAGTCGAGGTTGTACGTGCGTAGGCCGAACCGGGTCGTTATGTCGACACAGCGACCCTGCGCCGGGGTGAGGACGGCACACCCCGCCGCCGACAGCGCGTCTGCGACAGCGGCGTAGAAACCGAGCAGCCGGTGGGGATGCCCGGTGCCGAGGAGCACGGGTGCGCTCCGCCGGGCGGCCTCGGCGAGACGCTCCGCGAAGGCGTCCAGCGCGGCCAGGGTCCGCTCCGGAGCGATCACGTCCTGGCCGGAAGTCCGCCGGGGATCGGCCGGGACCCCGCACCGGTCCGCCATCAGCTCGATCACCTCCCGCTGGCTCCAGACCCCTTCGGGATCGAGCCCGAGCAGCACGCGGGGATCCCGGGCGGCGAACAGCCGGTAACTCCGCAGGCTCTCCTCACGGGGCGTGGCCACGGTCCCGGCGAGGCGTGCGCCCACCAGGTGCGCACGAAGGGCTTCGGGGGTCAGCACGAGGAGATCGTGCGCGACACGGGCCCCACGTGTCCCGGGAACGGGCGAACACCGCACGGTCGGCCTACCAGCCCCCGGCGGCCATGGGTCAGGCCAGCACGGCCATGGATCAGGCCAGCAGCCCCCGCAGCGGGAACACCGTCCGCCGGGCCGCCAGCACCGCCTGGTCCAGCCGGTCCGCGGGGTCGTAGCCCTCCTCCCAGCCGGGGAAGACCACGGGCCAGCGCCCGTCCGTCATCCGCGCCGGGGCCAACTGCCGCGTCCGGGCGAACACTTCCTGCCGCCAGCCCTCGGGAATCACCGCCTCGGGCTCCACCGCCCGGCCCGCCGCGATCCCGACCAGATGCGTCCACGACCGCGGCACGACGTCCACCACGGCATAGCCACCCCCGCCCAGCGCCACCCACCGCCCGTCGGCGTACTCGTGCGCCAGGTCGTGACAGGCCACCTGCACCGCCCGCTGCGCGTCCAGCGACACCGCCAGATGCGCCAGCGGATCCTCGAAGTGCGTGTCGGCCCCGTGCTGCGTCACCAGCACCTGCGGCCGGAAGTCCGCGATCAGCTCCGGCACGACCGCGTGGAACGCCCGCAGCCAGCCCGCGTCGCCCGTCCCCGCCGGCAGCGCCACGTTCACCGCCGACCCCTCCGCGCTGTCGGCGCCCGTCTCCTCCGGCCACCCTGTCTGCGGGAACAACGTCCGGGGATGCTCGTGCAGCGAGATCGTCAGCACCCGCGGGTCCTCCCAGAACGCCGCCTGCACCCCGTCCCCGTGATGCACGTCCACGTCGACGTACGCCACCCGCTCCGCCCCCAGCTCCAGCAGCCGAGCGATGGCGAGCGACGCGTCGTTGTAGATGCAGAACCCCGACGCACCGCCGGGCATCGCGTGGTGCAGCCCGCCCGCGAAGTTCACCGCGTGCAGCGCCTCACCGCGCCACACCGCCTCCGCGGCCGCCACCGACTGCCCCGCGATCAGCGCCGACACCTCGTGCATCCCGGCGAACGCCGGATCGTCCATCGTCCCCAGCCCGTACGACTGCTCCGCCGCCCCCGGCTCCACCGACGCGGCCTTCACGGCCTCGATGTAGTCCTCCCGGTGGACGAGCCGCAACGTCGACTCCCCGGCCGCCTTGGCGGCGACCACGTCCACCTCCCGGTCCAGCCCGAAGGCGTCGACCAGCCTCCGGGTCAGGGCCAGCCGGACCGGGTCCATCGGATGCCCCGGACCGAAGTCATAGCCCGTTACTGCCTCGTCCCACATCAGCTGTGCGCGGCCGCTCATGTCCGCCACCGTATCGGTCCGGTTGAGGGGCGAACGACCGGGCGTACACGAGCGTCACCAGCACCAACACCATCGGCACGAGCATGGCCCCGCGGTAGCTCCACAGATCCCCGAGCGCACCGACCAACGGCGAACCGATCAAGAACCCCACATAGTTGAAGACATTCAGCCGCGCGACGGCAGCGTCCGAAGCCCCCGGGAACAACCGGCCGGCCGCCGCGAACGTCTGCGGCACCAGCACACACAACCCCAGCCCCAGCAGCGTGAACCCCAGCATCCCCACCCAGGCACCCGGCGCCCCCGCCACCACGGCGAACCCGCCCGCCGCCACCAGCGCCCCCGCCCGCACGACGGCCACGGCCCCGAACCGCCGCACCCCGAGATCCCCGATCGCCCGCCCCAGCAGCGTGGTCACCATGTACACGTTGTACGGCACCGTCGCCATCTGCTCGGAGCTCCCCAGCACGTCCTGGAGGTACTTCGCGCTCCAGTTGGAGACCGTGGAGTCCCCGATGTACGCCACGGTCATCACCAGACACAACGGCAGCAGCCACTTGAACACGACGACCTGGCCCTCGCCCGCCGCCTTCCCCTCCGCAGCCTTCTCCCCCACCGCCGGCGCCGCAGACCCGTCGTCGACGTACCACCGGCTCCCCACCAGCACAGCCGGCAGCAGCACCGCCACAACCGGCAGATACGACACCCACAGCGCCAGCTCCCAGTGCGCCCCCACCCACGCCAGCGAGGCCCCCACGATCCCGCCCAGGCTGTAGGCCGCGTGGAAACTCAGCATGATGCTGCGCCCGTACGACCGCTGCAGACTCACCCCGAGCATGTTCATCGACGCGTCCAGCACCCCGACGGCGAGCCCGAACGCAGCCAGCGCGACGCCCAGTTCCACCATCCGCTCCCCGGCCCCCACCCCGAGCAGCGCCAGCAGCACCACCGGCTGGGACCACCGCAGCAACCGGCTCGGCGGCACCCGCTTCACCAGCCGCTCGGTACTCACGCTCCCGACCCCCGCGAGGATCGGCACAGCCGCCAGGAAGGCGGGCAGCAGCGCGTCGGAGACCCCGTACCGGTCCTGGATGGCCGGAATCCGCGTCACGAGCAGAGCGAAGGCGACCCCCTGCACCAAGAAGCTGAACGCCAACGAGGCCCTGCCGCGCCGCAGCACATCAGTCATGGCCGCGAGCGTAGGGCCCAGGCTTACTCATGGGTAGATCCAGCCAAAGGTGAATTTGGCTCAGCTTCCACGCGCACGAGCACGTCCACCGCGCCCTCACATGAGCAGTTCCGTCAGCTCCCTCATGTCGGAGAAGAGCCGCCCGGCCCCGGCGAGCCGCTCCGCCGGCGTCATGGCGGTGAACCCGTACACGTCCATCCCCGCCGCGACTGCCGCCTGGACCCCCAGCGGACTGTCCTCGACGACGACACACCGCTCCGGCGCGACTCCCATCCGCTCGGCCGCGTACAGGAACAGATCGGGAGCCGGCTTCCCCCTGCCGACGTCCTCCGAGCTGAAGATCCGCGCCTCGTCGAACCACCTGTCGAGCCCGGTCGTCCGGTGCCCCACCCGGATCCGCTCATGACTCCCGGACGACGCCACGCAGTACGGCACGGAGTCGGCGGCGAGCTTCTGCAGCACCTCCTCGACGCCGGCCACCGGCTTCAAGTCCCGCTCGAACGCCGCGAAGACACGCGCGTGGAACACGTCGTCGAAGTCGGCCGGCAGCCGCTGCCCGGTCTGCTCCTCCACCAGGTCGTGCACGCGGTGCATGGCGGAGCCCATGTAATCCCGGATGGAGTCCTCGTACGACGTCGGGTGACCGAGCTCGGTCAGATAGGCGGCCAGGAGCCGGTTGGAAATGGACTCACTGTCGACGAGGACACCGTCGTTGTCGAAGATCACGAGGTCATAGCGCATGGCTTCGAGCCTAAACGCAGAAAACCCCCGCATCCGAAGATGCGGGGGTTTTCCCAATAATTGTTCGGCGGCGTCCTACTCTCCCACAGGGTCCCCCCTGCAGT
>NZ_JBVHEP010000048.1:0-27009 GCF_055562795.1 Streptomyces sp. NPDC016851 | reverse complement strand
GAACTCGGGGGGGGGGCGCGTCGCGCCCGGCCCCCCACACCGTGTAGCTTGGGGGGGGGGCGGCGGCGGCGCGGGGCCCTTCTCGCTGTCTGCTCCTACTCGGACTTGCCGCGACCGGTCAGCGCGTCGCGCAGCCGGTCGACCATGCCGGTGCCCGGAGCCAGGAGCTTGTTCGCCGGAGGCTTGTCGGGAGCGGCCGGGTGCGGCCGGGTCGGGGCGGTCTTCTTCGCCTTCCGGACCTTGTCGCCCAGCTCGTTCAGCGCGTCCGCCGGGCAGGCCTGCCGCAGGGCCGGAAAGAGGTTGCCCTCCTCGTCGGCGATGTGCGAACGGATCTCGCTCATCAGCATGCCCATCAGCCGGTCGAAGTCCGGGTCGCCCGCGTCACAGCCCTCCAGGTCCTTCATGATCCGCTCGGCCGTGGCGTGGTCCTCGAGCTCCCGGTCGGCGAGGGTGTCCCCATTGGCCACGTGCTCGCGTACGGCCGGGTAGAGGTAGGCCTCCTCGGCCACCGAGTGCCGCACCAGCTCGATCGTGACCTGGTCCGCGTACATCTTGCGGTCCTTGTGACCGGACGGCAGCCCCTCGATCTTGCCGAACATCTCCTCGACTTCGCGGTGATCGGTCACCAGCTCGTCGATGACGTTTCCTCCGTGTCCCATGTCCTTCACCTCCAGCCCCCGGGTCCCCAAGGCCCCAGGGGGCTAACGCGCGGTCCGGACGGCCCCCTGCGATGGCTCAGACGGGCAGCTTCGCCCGGACACGCCCGGCCGCCGAGGCCGGGCCCGTGGTGGCACGGACGGAGCGCCGCACCAGGCCCGCGTCCCGCCGCAGGCCACGGGCGGCGTGGCTGCCGCGCCACACCACCGAGGGGCGGGCGCCGGTGTCGTCCGCGGCGATCAGCAGCCCGCCCAGCATGGACATGTTCTTGAAGAAGTGGATCCGCTGCTGGGCACGTTCCGAGGGATCCTCCGCCTCCCAGAAGCGGTGCCCCGCCAGCGTCGTCGGCACCAGCGTGGCCGCGATGGCCAGCGCGGCCGGACGCGGCATGCGCCCGGTGGCCAGCATCAGCCCGGCCACGACCTGCACGGCGCCGTTCAGCCGTACGACCTGCTCGGTGCGGTCGGGCAGCGCCGAGACGCGTTCGGTGACCGGTTGGACGACAGGCTCGGCGGCCGGGGTGACGGACTCCGGGTCGCGGACGGAGTTCAGGCCGCCCGTGAGGAACATCGAGGCCAGCATGGGCCGGCCGAGCACGCGCAACAGACTCATGGCCCTCTCCAGGGTGTCGGTGGGTACGGCGTTCGCCGGGTTCCCCACCGGGGGCGGAAGCACTCACCACGTTCGCGCTGCCCGGTGCCGCGCCCAGGCCTCCTCGCGCAGCTCCTCGGACAGCAGGACGTCCACGGCGGTGCACGCGAGGGCCTCGGTCGCGGCGAGCAGCACCTCGCGGGCCCGGGGCGAGGCGGCGGCCTCGGCGAACTCCGGGGTGTGGTCGGAACCGTCCTCGTCCATGATCGCGACGAACGGGTGGATGGCGGGCACCCGCGTACTGACGTTCCCGATGTCGGACGAGCCCAGATACACCCCGGGCACGGGCGGCGACAGCGGGATCCCGGCCCGGGACAGGTGCGCGGCGAACCGCTCGGACAGCGTCTCGCTGTCCCGGAAGTGCTCGTAGCGCACGGTGGCCCGCTCCACCTCGGCGGTCGTGCCCGTGGCCCGGGCCACCCCGGCGGCACACTCCCGCACCTGCTCCGTGAGGTCGTCCAGTGCCGGAGTCGTGGCCGCGCGCAGACCGAACAGGCCCTCGGCGTACTCCGGGACGATGTTCGTGGCGACGCCGCCCTGGGTGACGATGCCCTGCACGTGCGAGCCCTCCGGCAGCCGCCGCCCCAGCACGGCCAGCACGTTGAACAGCTCCACCAGCGCCGCGAGCGCGTCGACGCCCTCCGTGGGGTTCCCCGTGGGGTGTGCGGCCCGGCCGTGGAAGGCCACCCGGTACTGCACCTGCGCGGTCAGCGGCGCCCGCGCCCAGCTGTGGACGCCCGGGTGGAACATCAGCGCCGCGTCGACGCCGTCGAACACGCCGGCCTCCACCTCCAGGGCCTTGCCGCCGCCGCCCTCCTCGGCGGGCGAGCCCACCGCCAGCACCGATCCGGCCGCCTCCTCCACCACGGCCCTCACCGCCAGCGCGGCTCCCAGGCCCGCCGCCGCGATGAGGTTGTGGCCGCACGCGTGACCGAGACCGGGCAGGGCGTCATACTCCAGCAGCAGCGCCACGGCGGGCCGGCCCTCGCCCGAGCGCGCCGTGAACGCGGTCGGCATCCCCGCCACGCCGCGTTCCACGACGAAACCGGCCCGCTCCAGCTCACCCGACAGCACAGCGGCCGCCCGGTGCTCGGCGAAGGCGTACTCGGGCTCGGCGTGCAGCAGGCAGGCCACGCCCCACAACGCGTCGGCCCGCGCCGCCACCTCCCCCCGAACGGCTTGGTGCACGTCGTCGGGCGTGCGCTCCACAGGGACCTCCCCGGCTCGGCTGCGGTGTGTCCCCGACCGGGTTTCACCGCCGGGTGCGGCGACACTCGCGGCGTCATGGCCTGGGCCCCCACTCTCGGCTTCGCTCGAGCGGGGGGACCCCCATCGCCCCAGCGGCACGACTGCCCTCAGCCAGGGCGGCCACGACACGCCCGCGGCTATCCGGGCCGTGAGGCGCTGCCCCCGGGCGGGGTACCGCCCGGTGCCGCGACTGCACGGCGTTTCGACCCGTGCCGGAGTGCAACACGGTCGGTGTACCCGCCGGGCCACGACAGCGTGGACGCCGCGGCGGCGGCCGGGCGGGCCGGACCTGGGAGGAACCATGGACCACTCGCGCGTGCCCGTCCTGGAGGCGCTGGAGGACTTCCGGCGCCGCGGCGACATCGCCTACGGCCCGCCGGGCCACAAGCAGGGCAGGGGAGTGGACCCCCGGGTGGCGGAGATCGTCGGGCTCGACGTGTTCCGGTCCGACGTGCTCTCCCTCAACGGCCTCGACGACCGCCGCCAGTCGCAGGGCGTCCTCAGCCGGGCCCAGGAACTCATGGCGGACGCGGTCGGCGCCGAGCAGGCGTTCTTCTCCACCTGCGGCAGCTCCCTGTCCGTGAAGACCGCCATGCTGGCCGCGGCCGGCCCGGGCGAGAAGCTGCTGCTGTCGCGCAACGCCCACAAGTCGGTCGTCGCGGCCGTCGTCGTCAACGGCGTCGAACCGATCTGGGTGCACCCGAAGTTCGACGCCGAACGGCACCTGGCCCACCCGCCCGAGCCCGACGACGTCCGCCGCCGGCTCCGGGAACACCCCGACGCCAAGGGCATGCTGCTCATCACGCCCACCGACTGGGGCTCCTGCGCGGACATCGGGGGAGTGGCCCGGGTGTGCCACGAGTTCGACGTGCCCGTCATCGTCGACGAGGCCTGGGGCGCCCACCTGCCGTTCCACCCCGGCCTGCCCGCCTGGGGCATGGACGCCGAGGCCGACCTGGTCGTGACGAGCGTGCACAAGATGGGCGGGGCCGTGGAACAGAGCTCCGTCTTCCACCTCCAGTACGACCGCGTCTCGCCGGAGGCCCTCAAGCAGCGCGAGGACCTGCTCGGCACCACCAGCGCCTCCTCCCTCGTGTACGCCACGCTCGACGGCTGGCGCCGCCAGATGGTCGAACAGGGGCACGAGCTCCTGGACGCCGCCATCCGTCGGGCCGAACGCATCCGGGCGGCGGTCGCCGAGCTGCCGGGTCTGCGGCCCATGGGCCGCGAGGTCGTGGAGGAGGGGCTCGCCGCCGACCTGGATCCGCTCAAGCTCGTCATCGACGTACGCAAGCTCGGCATCAGCGGCATGCAGGCCTCGGAGTGGCTGCGCGGCCACCGGCACGTGGACGTCGGGGGCTCGGACACCTGCCGCATCAGCGCCTCGATCACGTACGCGGACGACGACGAGACCGAGACGGTCCTGGTGGACGCCCTGGCCGAGCTCGTCGAGCGGGCGGACACCATCGAGCGGCGGCCGCCGGTCCACCTGCCCGAGGCCTCGGCGCTGGAGCTGGAGCAGGCCATGCTGCCCCGCGAGGCGTTCTTCGCCCCGGTCGAACACGTGCCCGCCGAGCGGGCCGCGGGACGGGTCGCCGCGGAGATGATCAGCCCCTACCCGCCGGGCGTGCCCGTCGTGGCACCCGGTGAGGTCGTCACCGACGAGGTCCTGGACTACCTGCGCAGCGGTGTCGAACACGGGGTCCTCATCCCCGACGCGGCGGACTCCTCCGTCCGCACCTTGCGTGTCGTGGCACGAGGGTCAACCACTCATGCCTGAGATGTTGAAGAAGTTATTTAAGTGAATTCTGAGAAAGTTGGCATGCTTTGTCCGATTCCGGTGATCCGGAAGGTGAAGGTACTCGCTTCAGCTCAGGGAGATGGTGCTATGCCTTCCAAGGAAAAGGTCACCGAAGAACTGACCGGCGTCCCGAGTGTCGACATCGAGGCGGCACTCGACCCGGCGGAAGTCGACGGCGTCTACCGCGACAGCCGCGAGTGCGCGGCGCTGGCGCTGAAGTCGGGCGACATCGGCCTGCTTCTGTCGCCGCCGACCCCGCGCCCGAAGAAGGGCTGACCTGACGGACAGGAGTGATCCATGGAGCAGTCTGGCACCTCGACCCTCCTGCAGGGCGCGGTGCGGGACCTCGCTTCCGGTGTGGTCTCCGCTCTTCGGAGCGGAGACCACGCGCGAGCGGCCGCCGCGGTGGCGGTCGACGGGGAAGCCGAGGGCCTCGCAGTGGCCGCGGTACGCGTCCTGGGAGCCGACGCGCTGCTGCCGAGCACCCTTCTGCACGCCCCGCCTCTGCCGGAAGAACTCGCTGTGTTCCGTAAGGCGCTGGAGGCCTACCCACCCCGCTCGGACGCCGCTCCCACCGTCGCGTGGAGCCACTGGGCGATGCGGCGCACGCTGCGCCGGCTCGACCCGTCGTTCGTCGACTCAGCCGCGGACGGCCCGGAACCGACACCTGACGCCGAGGAACTCGGCCGCGCGAGCTGGCAGTCCCTCACGCATCAGCTGGCGGTGCTGGCCGCGCTCGCCCTGCCCGGGGAGGACTGCGCGATCGACCGCGTGGCCGGGCACCGATCGCTCGACGTCGCCCGGGGATTCGTCCGCGCGGTGCGCCGCAGGGACTGGCGGCAGGCGGCCGGCGCCGGACGCTGGCTGACGCTGCTGGATGGTGTCCCGGAAACCCTGGGACTCGAAACCGGCCTCGACTTCGTGGAGCTGATGGGTGGTGACGATCCGCTCGTGGCGCTGCAGGTACGGGCGGCACGGCTGATCCGGACGGGAGCGTTCGCGTGACGGCCGTCATAGATCCCGGGTTGCTCCAGCGACCGGCCGAGGCCGCGCTGGCGTGGCTGTGGGGGCACCGGGCGGACTTCGCACTGGGCGAAGACGCGTTGGCCGCCCACGGCCAGGTGAACCGCACCTGGAAGCCACTCGGGGAGCTCGCCCTGACGTGCGCGGCCGTGTCACGGCACACGGCCCCCTCGGACCCGCTGCACGCCCGCGCCGCCGACCTGCTGGCCTTCGCCTGGCAACAGACCGGCGAGGGCGAGCTGTTCGTGCGCCTGCAGCGGCTGGAGCCCTTTGCCACCTATCCGCTGGAGGTGTACGCCGCCTTCGCCTCGACCGGGCGGCGCGACCCCCGCTACGAGGCGGCCGCCACCGTGGTGGCCCGGACCCGTAGCTGGCAGTTCACCGAACAGACGGCCACCCGGCGGCTCGGCGTCCTGAACGCCGAGGAACGCACCGCCGTTCGCCGGTCGGACGGGATGCCCCAGGCGCTGCGCAGCACCTGGCTCGGCGGACTGCCGGAACCCTGGACCTTCGAACGCCCTTCCGGATATGCCCTGACCCATGTGGTCTTCCATCTCACCGACTGGGGACGCGTAGGGTTCCGGGGCCTGCCACCGGACCTTGCCGCCTACCTGGCCGACTGGCTGCCGCCCTGGCTCGACACCTGCCTGGACGCCCGGATGTGGGACCTCGGCTGCGAGCTGCTGGCCGTGGCGGCCAGCCTGCCCGACCTGCCCGAAACCGCCGTACTCCAGGACGCATGGGAGCGGATCGCCGCCGCGCAGCACCCCTCGGGCGCTCTGCCGGAGGTGGGGGACAGCGACGACGCCGGCGAACCGGACTTCGTCCGCCACTACCACTCCACTCTCATGACCGTCTACGCGGCGGCCCTGACCACCGGACGGCTCGACGACGGCGCCCTGACCGACACGCACCACCGGCACGGCGCACAAGGAGTGCTGGGATGACCGACACCCGCCTGATCCACGATGTCGGAGTCCGCGCCATGGAATGGCTCTGGGCTCGCCGGGACGGATTCCGGCTGGAGCCCGACGTGGACCCGGAAATCGGCTTCCTCGAGCGGTTCAAGCCCATCGGCGAACTCGCCCTGATCTGCCGCGTGCTCTTCCGCGAGGGCGTGGCCGGCTCACGCCAGGCCCAGCTCGCACGCCGGCTCCTCGACCACGTCTGGCGCGAGACGCTGGACGGCGGCGCCATGCTGGTGCGCGGGCAGCGCACCGAGCCGGCGTCCTCCATCCCGTTCGAGATCTACGTGCCGTTCAAGGAACTGGGCTACAGCCACCCGGAGGTGGAGCGGGCCGCCGTGCTGAACCACCGGCTCGACAGCTGGGTCGCCTTCGAGGTCACCCCGACACGACGCCTCGGCCTGGCCGCGTTCCAGCGCCGCTTCGGCCTCACCCCCCGCCTGCCCGAGGCCGACCTCGTGGGCGGAACCTGGCTGGCCCGCACCCCGGAACCCTGGACCGTCGAGGGCCACATCGCCTACGACGTCACCCACGCGGTGTTCCACCTCACCGACTGGGGCGAGAACCCGGGCGGCCTGCCGCCGGACATCGCCGACTACCTCGCCACCTGGCTCCCCGTCTGGATCGACGACTGGCTGGACCTGGAGCGCTGGGACCTGCTCGGCGAACTGCTGGTCGTCGACGCCTGCCTGCCCCTTCCCACCCTCGACGAACGCGCCTGGCAGGCCTTCGCCGCCGCACAGCAACCGGACGGAGCCATGCCCGCGATCCGCACGATGCCCGAGGGCGACCCCGACGAGGTGTTCGACATCGTCTACCACCCCACCCTGGTCGCCGCCTTCGCCTCGGTCATGGCCACCTCCCGGTCCCTGGCCCGGCTGGCCCACGCGTCATGACGCCCCGTCGGCCGTCCCCGTGGCCGGGCGAACCACTCGAAGACGAGGGCCCGCCGGGTCGGTGTGCCACGCCGGCGAACGGGGGCCGGACCCCGCGTGGCGGGTCGGGGGAGGAGGCCCCGGTCCCGCGCTCCGCACCCGGGCACCAGCGCCCCACCCCGTGCGGCCCGCCCGCACACCCGCGCGCCACATCGGCGGCGGCAGCCCCGGCCCTGTGTCTCCCGCCGGCGGAAGTCCGCCCGGACGACCAGCGACTCGCCGAGCGACTCGCCGACGCCGTCGCCGCGTCCGACGCCCCCGACACCGTCTTCGCCGTCTCCCGGCACGGCCACCGCACGCTCCTCACCGGCGGCACCGCCCCGCCTCCGCCGCTGCCCCGCGAGGACCTCCGCTACGAGATCGGCTCGGCCACCAAGACGTTCACCGGGCTGCTCCTGGCCCGGCTGATCCACATCGGCGAGCTGTCCGGCGGCGAACCGGCCACCGCCCTCCTGGACAGCGGGCGGCCGACCGGCGGCGCCCCCGTGACGCTCGCCCACCTCATCACCCACACCTCCGGGCTGCCCGCCCTCCCGGCCGGCTTCCTCCTGCGGGGCCTTCCCGCCTGGCACACCAACCCCTACGCCCGCTTCCCGGCCGACCGGGTCGTCGACGCCTACCTGCGCCACCGGCCACGCCACCGCCCCGGCACCCGCTGGCGCTACTCCAACTACGGCGTGGCCGTGCTCGGACACGCCCTGGCCGCCGCGACCGGCACCCCCTGGGAGGGCCTGCTCACCGACGAGGTCCTGCGCCCGCTCGGTCTGCACGGCACGACCCTGCGCGCGGACGACTCGGGGCTCGACGCCCTCGGGCACGGCAAGGACGGCGAGACGCCCGTGCCCCCCTTCGACGCGGGCGGCTTCCAGGCGGCGGGCGCCGTACGCGCCACGCCGCACGACCTGCTCACGTTCCTGGAGGCCCACCTGGAACCGGCCGGCGCACCCCCGCGGCTGGCCGCCGCCCTGCGCGCGGTACGCCGCCCGGTACTCCGCCGGGGGCTCGGGCACCGGCACGTGCACACCATCGCCTGGTTCCGTCACCCCACCGACGGCGGACCGATGTACTTCCACGGCGGCGCGACCCTCGGCCAGCAGGCGTTCCTCGGCTTCCGCCCGGACACCGGCACGGCCCTGGCCGCGCTGTGCACCCGCCGCTTCCGCGCCCACGACCCGTTCGTGGCCGCGGCGTACGCGCTGCTGGCGGAGGAGTAGCGCGGCCCGCCCGGCGCCGGCGGCACGGACCGCGCCGGCGCCGGACAGCCCTGACCGCTCGTCACATCCGCTGCCACAGGGCCGGCGTGCGGGTGGGCGCCCACACGCCCTGGGCCTGGTGGGTCTGGAGGCACTGGTAGCGCACCCCGGCGTGGCTCACGGTGACCCCGGCCTCGTAGACCCGGCCCGCGGACCACGGCTGCGCCACGGCGTTGTCCTGCGGCGCCGGCGCCGGGGAGTCGGCCTCCGCGGTCTTCAGGGTGAGGCCGAACTCGCTGAGCAGCGGGTTGATCGGCTGGAAGAACGTGGTGCCGCCGCTCTTGCAGTCACCGGTGCCGCCGGAGGTCACGCCCTGCGCCTGGACACCCGCGACGTACGGCCCGCCGGAGTCGCCGGGCTCGGCGCACACCGTCGTCTGGGTCAGCCCGTCCACCTTGCCCTCGGCGTAGCTGACACTGGTGTCGTGCTGCTCGACCTTGCCGCAGTGCCAGCCCGTGGTCGACCCGGAGCGGCAGACGGCCGCCCCGACGAGCGCCTGGACGGAGCCGGTGACCGCCACCTTTTTGTCGCCCTCGCCCTTGACGTTCGCCGTGGCCTTCCACTGGTCGTTGACGGCCACCCACGACATGTCCTTGCCGGGGAACGTGGAAGCCTGGAACGTGCCCTGCTCCGCCTTGTCGAACCCGGTCGTCTTGGCGCCCTGCTTGCCGCAGTGTCCCGCCGAGGCGAAGCCCGCCTGCTCGCCCTTGGTGACGGAGAAGCCCACCGAGCAGCGGGCGGTGCCGTCGATGTAGTAGGCGTCGCCGCCGGTGACCTCCGCCATCAGCCGCGGCCGGTTCGCCGTCACCTTGACGCCCACGCTCTTGCCGTCGAGCCCCGCGGCCTTGACGAACGCGGCCGCCGCGGCCTTGTTCCCGGCCTGCACCACGACCCGGTTCGCCGGCACGTCGACGTACCACAGGGGCGTGTCCCGGGTGCTGACCCGGGCCGCGGCCGCGTCCAGCTTCTGCTTCACCGCCTTCAGGTCGCGCAGCGACTTCTTCACGACGGCCGCCTTCGCGCCCTGCGCCTTGATGGTGGCCACGTCCGCGGTGTCCGTGGTCGCCACGACGAGCTCCTGCGACGTCGTGCCCCGCAGCCAGGCCCCCGCGAACCGGTCGCCCAGGGCGTTGCGCAGCCGCCCGGCCCGGGTGCCCGCCTCCGCCTCGTTGACCAGCCGCCGTGACGCCTGGGCCGGGGTCAGCCCGAGATCGCGCTCCATGGCGCGCAGCACCGGAGCCGACGGCCGGTCGGCGCCGAGCGTCTGGGCGGCGGTGGGCGGCGGACCCGCCGCCGGGGTGGGCTCGGCCGCCACGGCGGAGGGGAGCCCGGTGGCGACGAGCGCGCCGATCGCGGTCAGGGCGGCCCGGCGGCCGGTGACGGCGTGTCTGTGGACCATGCGTGGTGTCTCCTTCGTTCACGGGTGTAACTGCCGCAAAGCCCGAGGCCCTGCCTGAACGGCCTTGCCTGAACGGCCTTGCGTGATGTCCACGGCGGCCCCGTTTCGCGCTTTGGTGCGGCGAAGGGCGCCAAGTGCAGTACGGCGGCCGCCCCTCGTCTCACGCGGACTTCAGACCGGGCGAACCCACCTCCGTGACGAAGGACGCGGCCGTCGAGATGGCGCCCCCCGGCTTGGTGATGGCCGAGACGGTCCGGAAGTCGACCTGGGCGTTCTCGCGGCCCAGTTCGACCCGGACGTAGCCGCGCCGGCCGTCGAAGTACTTCATGTGCGGGTTGGCCTTCATGTACGTCTCCCAGTCGGCCGGCTTCTCGGCGCCGTTCCCGCCGCTGGCGATGGAGGTACAGGTGAACTCCGTGCCGACCGTCTCGCTCTGCGGGTCGTCGAAGTCCTCCTTGATGTCGAAGGCGTACCCGACGTGGACGTCACCGGTGAGGACCATCCAGTTGTCGATGCCCGCCGCCTTCGCACCCGCCATGACCCGGTTGCGGGAGGCGCGGTAACCGTCCCAGGCGTCCATGGAGACCCGGGCCGACGCGGTCAGGTCGAACTTGCGCTGGGAGAAGCACACCTGCTGGGGCATCACGTTCCACACGGCGTCGGAGTCCCACCACCCGTCCAGCAGCCAGCGCTCCTGCTCGGCGCCGGTGAGGGTGCGCGCCGGGTCGTCCGACTCGGCGCCCGGCGCGTGCGGCCGGTCGTTGTAGGCCTGGTCGGAGCGGTACTGGCGGGTGTCGAGGATGTCGAACTGGGCGAGCGATCCCCAGGCCAGCCGGCGGTACAGCCGGGCGTCGGGCCCCTTCGGCAACTGCGCGGCGCGCAGCGGCTGGTTCTCCCAGTACGCCCGGTAGGCGGCGGCCCTGCGGACCAGGAACTCCTCCTGGGGGCTGTTCTTCTCGTCCACCGCGCCCGCGTAGTTGTTCTCCGCCTCGTGGTCGTCCCAGGTGACGACGAACGGGTGCTGGGCGTGCGCGGCCCGCAGGTCGGGGTCGGTCTTGTAGAGCGCGTAGCGCAGCCGGTAGTCCGCCAGCGTGGTCGCCTCCCGGTTGAACACGTCGGGCAGCTTGACGTCGGTGTAGCGGCGGGCGCCGCCCGCGGAGTCCACGGCGTACTCGTAGAGGTAGTCGCCGAGGTGGAAGACCACGTCGACGTCCTCCTGCGCCAGATGCCGGTGGGCGGTGTAGTAGCCGTCCTGGTAGGCCTGGCAGGCGACGGCGGCCAGCCGCATGCTGTCGGCGTCACTGCCCTCCGCCGGTGCCGTACGGGTACGGCCCGCGGGACTGATCCACGCGCCGACCCGGAACCGGTAGTAGTAGTGGCTGTCCGGCATCAGTCCCTTGACGTCGACGTGCACGCTGTGGCCGTACTCGGGGTGGGCGGTGGCGACCCCGCTCTGCTCGACGAAGACGAACCACTCGTCCATGGCCACTTCCCAGGAGACGACGACCCGCTGCTGCCCCAGGCCGCCGTCCTCCGCGAACGGCTCGGGAGCGAGCCGGGTCCAGATCAGCACCGAGTCGGGCAGCGGGTCCCCGGAGGCCACGCCGAGGGTGAACGGGTCGTCGGTGATCCGCGCCGCGTCCAGCTCGGGAGCGGCGGTGGCACCGCGGGCCGGCCGGTTGGTGGAGAAGGCGAGCATGGCCGCCGCCGCGGTGACGGTCAGGAAGCGGCGGCGGGCGACATGCGGTGCCGCGGTGCGCAGTACGGCGTCGTGCGGGGAGAAGGCATGCTCGGACGGTGGTCTTTGACGGCCCGTCAGCGCCATCTGATGTCCTCTCGTACGGGGCGCGGAGCAAGCATGCTAAGCAGACAAAATGCCTGAAAACGGCACGACTTGCGGGGCGTTCACACCAGAGGCGGTACGGGCCCTACGCGCGGGAGAGGAACCGGGCACACGAAGACCGCCGCCGGCGTCGGCCGGCGGCGGAGGGGGACAGGGCTGTCTAGCGGGCCGCGGGTGCGGCGGCCCCGGTGGTGGCGGCGCGGTCGTGGACGGGCAGGTGGTAGACGTGGAAGGCCCGCCCGATGACCGGCTGGGCGACGTTGCGCACCCGCACGCCGCCGCTCGTCATGCCGTGCTCCGTGCCGGCGTGCGCGTGACCGTGCACGGCGAGGTCGGCGCCGGCGGTGTCGATCGCCTCGGCCAGCAGATAGCTGCCCAGGAACGGATAGATCTCCAGCGGCTCGCCCGCCAGCGTGTCCGGGACGGGGGAGAAGTGGGTCAGGGCGATCCGCGCGTCACAGCCCTCCTCGCCCAACTGCTCCAGGGACGTGCGCAGGCCGTCGGCGCACCGGCGCGAGTACCTGACGAACTCCTTCATGACCGGCTCGCCGAACTCCCCGGCGCAGCGGCCGACGAAGCCGCCGCCGAACCCCTTGGTGCCGGCCACGCCGATCCGCGCCCTGCCGCTCGTCACGACCGTCCCCTGCCCTTCCAGGACGTGGGCGCCGGCGTCCCGGAGGATGGCCGTGACCTCGTCGGGCCGGTCGTCGTGATGGTCGTGGTTGCCCAGCACGGCGACCACCGGGACCCCGAGGTCCTGGATCTCCCGGGCCACCACCCGGGCCTCGTCGGGGGTGCCGTGCCGGGTCAGGTCGCCGGCCAGCAGCAGGAGGTCGGCGCACTCGGGCAGGGTCTCGAAGGCGGGGCGGAGCAGGCCCTGGTCGCCGGGGCCCAGGTGGATGTCTCCGACGGCTGCGATGCGGATCATGCGAGTTCCTCCGCGTGGTCGGGGGAGGACGTCTCGGTGACCACGAGGTCGCTGTGCACCGGGAACCCGGCGAGCTCCTCGTGGACCGTGCGCAGAATCTCGTCTCGGCAGGGCGCCGAGGGCACGGTGCCGGTGAGCAGCACCGCCAGGCCGCGGGCCTCGACCCGGACGCCCAGTTCACCGAGCTCACCGGAGGCGAGGCGCTCCTGGAGGTGGGCGATCCGGTAGTCCAGGTTCTGCTCCGGCTCCCCGCCGCCCGTGTGCTGTGAGCCGTGGGTAGTCATGGTGTTCCTTCCGCATCAGACGGCATCAGATGACGTTCAGGCGCTCCAGGAGGAAGAAGAAGGCGGCGGGCATGGGCGCGTCCCCGCACTCGCGCCGCACCCGCTCCCAGTCGACCTTCTCGCGCAGGGCACGCGCGATGGGCAGGGCCGCGCCGAAGTCGCAGTGGTGCTCGGAGAAGGCGGCGATCAGGCTCCACAGCAGGTCGGTCGGGGCCAGTACGGGCATGCGCACCGAGTCGACCGAGACCTCCTCCGCCCGCTCCAGCATGTCCGCGCCGACCGGCTGGTGCGCCAGCTCGAAGATGATGTCCACCGGCTGGCCGAAACACGTGGCCTTGATCAGCCAGTCCTCCGGCGGGCTGTAGACCGTCAGCCCGGCCTCGCGGAGCGTGGCCGCCACCGCGTCCGCGTCCTCGGGGCGGATGGCGAAGTCGACATCGTGCTGGAGGTTCTTCTCACCGCCGTGGGCGTATGCGGCCACGCTCCCCGCCAGCGCGAACAGATGCCCCTTGCGCTTCAGCACGGCACCGACCTGCTTGGCCGCCTCCAGGATCGCCTGATTGCGATCCAGGGGCAGCTCCTGCGGCGGCTCGTCGGCCTGCGGGTCCTGTGGTGGCGCGGGCGGCGCAGGCTCGGGCTGGTCCGGGGCCAGCCGGAAATCGGGGATTCCCGGTCGCCGGACGAGCGTCGCGTCATCACCGTTCTGCGTCATGACCACTCCATTCGCCGAACCGGACACCCGCCGCCGCGCGGCGCCCGGACCCGTGACGGCCTTGCGTGCCTGCTCTGAGTACCCGGAGCGGTGCCCCCGACACGGCGGGTCTACGACGAGCACCGCGCTGAGACCCGCTTGTCGCGGGCACAGGGCGCGACGGGCTGCCCCGGGCCACGCTGACCGCGCCGCACTGACTGCTCCGAGCGTTGCAGGGTCGTGCCGGGTCGTGCTGGGTCGTGCCGGGTCGCGCCGCGCTGGGTGCCGGGCCGGCCGCGTCGAGCCTCCCCGCCTTGTCGCCACCCCGCCCTGTCACCCACCCCGTTCTGCCGCCGCTGTTCCACCTCGGCCCATGTCCGGACGGGTTCGCGCCGCGCGTTTCGCTGCGCGGTGCACCCTTCGCCCGCCCGGTGCCGAGCAGGCGATGACCCCACCCGGCGCGCGTACGCCCCCGCTGCCGAGCGCCTCGCGCCTGGCCTCGCCGGGACAGGTCGCTGCGGTCTGCTCGCGGCCCGGGCGGACCACGTCCGGTGGCGGCCCGGGGCCGGCCTGGTGACGCTGGCATGGCGTCGAAGCACCACCCCGCATGAAGGAGCACCCCGTGAACAAGCTGCCGTACGCGCTGCTCACCGCCCTGGCCATGGCGGTGGTCGCCGCGCCCGCGCACGCCGCCACGACCCGCCCGGCGGACGTCACCGCGAGCCAGTGCATCGCCGGTGGCGGAATGATCATCATCTCCGCCGTGGGCGACGAATCACACTCGTACACCAAGCGCTGCAAGGGCGGGGTCCACGACGGCGAGACCGTCCTGCGGGACATCGACTGAGACCCGGCAGCGGCCTCGGCCGAACAAGACAAGCGCTCGCTCCAGCAAAGGCGGAATATGGGGGAAAGAGCTGGGAAACCGGTTGAAGCCGCTGGACAACGCGCTTGTGGAGGCCGCCATGAACCAGGAGACATCACGTTCGCCCGATCTTCCGCAGCCGTTGCGGGCCGTCGCCTCCGGACTGAGGCATCTGCCGGGCGCGGAGCAGGTGGGCAAGGTGGCCGGAGACGCCCTGGACCGGATCGGCGCGGTATCGCCGCGGGGCCGCCGGATGGCCGTCTACGCCGGTGCCGGAGTGCTCGGCGTGGCCGGAGTCGTGGAGTGGCCGGTGGCGCTGACCGGCGCGGCCGTCGCCTGGCTGACCCAGCCGAAGCCGGGACAGCGACCCGACGGCGCGTCGGGGAACGGCGGCACGCAGAGCGCCGGAGCCGGTGAACGCCGCGCCGGCGTCCAGGTCGTGCCGGAGGAAGAGAGCACCTCCTCGTACGGCCCCGGTGACAAGCTCGCCTCCTCCCACTACCGGCACGACCGCCCGGAACAGCACGTCCACGAACAGCCCGCCAAGGTGGGCGACACCGTCACCGCCTCCGCGCTGAAGCAGGTCGCCGAGGCCACCGCGCACCACGACCCGCACGGCGAGGAGCCGGACCGGGAGCAGGCACACCGTCACGGACACGACAGCCGGCCCACCGGCTGAGTCGGGACAACAGGAGATGCTCACACGCTTCGACGTCGCCCCGCTCGTCGGGGCCATGGCCGGGGCGGCGGCAGGCGCCGCCCGCAGCACCGCCCAGGGAGTGACGTCCGTCTACGACACCACACGACGCGTCCGCAACGTCGCGCGCAACGCCCTGTCCGGCGGACAGCACTGGACCGCGGGGCAGCGCGTCCACATCGCCCTGCGGCGGTCCGACGGCGACATCGGCGGCATCGCCCGCAAGATCGCCGGGGAACTCCTCGACCACCCGGACGTCATCGCGGCGTACTGGGACGAGGGACTGTCCCGCCTGGTGATCACCGTGGCCGAGGACGCCGTCACCGACCGCGTCAGCGAGCGGGCCACCGCGCTCGCGACCCGCCTCGGCCTGACCGAGGGCGCCGACCCGGAGGCCGGGGAAACCACCCACCCCGGTGACCCCGGCGAGGTGCGCCTCACCGCGGCGGCGATCCTGCTGGACGCCGCCGGTGCCGCCGGTGCCCTGGCCGGCCGGTCCCTGCGCCTGCCGCCCACCTCACGCATCGTGACCGCCACCGTCACGCTGCTGCGGGAGAACCCCCGCTTCCGGGCCCTCCTGCGGCAACGGCTCGGCACCCAGGGCATGGAACTCGCCCTCGCCGCAGCCAACGCCGCCGCGCACGGCGTCGGCCAGACCCCGCTGGCGCTCGTGCTCGACGGCCTCCTGCGCAGCAGCCAGCTGACCGAAGCCGTGGCCAGGGCCGCGGCCTTCGAGGCACTGCACGACGACATCTGCCACGAGCAGCGCACCAGCCTGCCCTGCCCTCCGGACACCCGGCCGCCGCTCAAGGTGACGCCCGCGCAGGAGTACGCCTCCCACGCCAGCACCGGCAGCCTCGCCGGCGCCGCCGCCACGCTCCTCGTCACGCACTCCGCGAGGGAAGCGGCCGAAGCCGTCCTCGCCGGATCCCCCAAGGCGGCCCGGTACGGACCGGCCGCCTTCAACGCGACCCTCGGCACCTTCCTCGCCCGGGCCGGGATCCTCGTCCGCAGCGCGGAACGCCTACGGCAGCTGGAGATCGCCGACGCCCTCGTCCTGCACGCCGACGCCCTGCGCAGCCGGCGGCAGGACGCCCAAGGCGACGTGGACGGACTGCCCGACGACCCGGTCCATCCCTTCGCCGAGGCCGTCCTGGACGCCGCCCGCCGGGCCGGACTGCACGTCGTGATCGCCGGCGGCTCCGACCTGAGGGACATCACCCGGCTCGCCGACGAAGTCGCCCCCGGCGCCAAGCCGTTCGGAGACGTCGTACGGGCCCTCCAGGAGGACGGGCACGTCGTGGTGACCGTCGCCCGCCTCGACGGGTCCGGCGACGGGCACGTGGCGGCCGGACTGCCCGCCGGCGATGTGGCGATCGCCCTCACCGACGGTCGCGCGGCCGTCTCCTGGGGCGCCGACGCCTTGGTCCCGGGAGGACTCGCCGACGTCTGGCGGCTGCTGACCGCGATCCCGGCGGCCCGGCGCGTCGGACGCCGCTCGCAGACCCTGGCCCGCGCGGGGGCGGCCCTCTCGGGGCTCCTGGTCGCGCGCGGCGGGCAGCCCCCGGGCCGCAGGCTCCTGTGGCCCCTCACCCGGCACGCCCCCGTCAACATCGCCGCCGCGAACGCCCTGCTCGCGGGCTGGCTCGAAGCCGTCCGGGTGGCCCGGGCCACCCCGCCCCCGCCCCGGCTGCACATCCCCTGGCACGCACTCGAGCCCCACGAGGCCCGCGACCGGCTGGGACGCGCCGACCGCGACGGGGAGCCCACCGGGCTCGCCCTGCTCGCCGACCGTTCGCGGCAGCAAGCCGCTCGCGTCGGCCGCCACCCGGCCGTGGCGCCCGTCCGCTGGACCTGGCAGGCCGCCGGTGCCGTACGCCGCGAACTCGACGATCCGCTCACCCCCGTCCTGGCCACCGGCGCCGTCGCCTCGGCGCTGCTCGGCTCGCTCGTCGACGCGCTGCTGGTCGTCGGCGCCATGGACCTCAACGCCGTGACCGGTGGACTCCAGCGGATGCGCGCCGAACAGGCACTGGCCCGGCTGGCCGCCCGGCAGCAGCCCAAGGCCCGCAAGCGGGACGGCCGCAGGCGCACCGTCACCGTCGACGCCGCCCGGCTGCGCCCCGGCGACGAGATCACCCTCGGGGCCGGCGACGTCGTACCGGCCGACGCCCGGCTGCTCGACGTCGACGGTCTCGAGGTCGACGAGTCGGCGCTCACCGGCGAGTCCCTGCCGGTCGGCAAGACCGTCGACGCCACCCCCGGCCTGCCGGTGGCCCAGCGCACCTGCATGGTGTTCGAGGGGACCACCGTCGTGGCCGGCCGCGCCACCGCCCTCGTCGTCGACACCGGCGACCAGACCGAGGCGGGCCGCGCCGTCACGCTCGCCGCCCGCACCCCGCCGCCCGCCGGAGTACAGGCCCGGCTCCAGGAACTGACCCGCAAGGCCCTGCCGGTGACCTTCACCGGCGGCGCGGCCGTGACCGGGCTCTCCCTGCTGCGCGGCAGCCCCGTACGACGCGCCGTCAGCGGCGGTGTCGCGGTCGCGGTCGCCGCCGTACCGGAGGGGCTCCCGCTCGTCGCGACGGTCGCGCAGATGGCCGCCGCCCGCCGGCTGTCCCGGCGCGGCGTCCTGGTCCGCACCCCGCGCACCCTGGAGGCGCTCGGGCGGGTCGACACCGTCTGCTTCGACAAGACCGGCACCCTCACCGAGAACAAACTGCGCCTGGTCCGCGTCGCCACCGCCGACGGCACTGTCCTGTCCGTGGAGTCCGAACAGGCCGTACCGCTCCTGCGCCTGGCCGCCCGCGCGTGCCCGCAGGAGGAGACGGGCCAGGGCCGCCGCGTCGCGCACGCCACCGACGAGGCCGTCCTCGACGTCGCCCCGCCCGACCGGGGCTGGACACCGACCGGCGAGCTGCCCTTCGAGACACGGCGGGGCTACGCCGCGGCGGTCGGCCGTGATGGCGACCCGGACTTCGGCGAACTCCTTGTCGTCAAGGGCGCCCCGGAGACGATCCTGCCCGCCTGCCGGGACCTCCCCGACGGCACCACCGACACCGCCCACGAACTGGCGGGACAGGGACTGCGCGTCCTCGCCGTCGCCCGGCGCCCCTGCCGGGCGGGCGACGCCGACGCCGAACTCGACGCGCCGCTCGCGGACCTGGAGTTCAGCGGTTTCGTCGCCCTCGCCGACGTGCCCCGCGAGACCTCGCACGCCCTGCTCGCGTCGCTGCGCCGCTCCGGCATCCTGCCCGTCATGCTCACCGGCGACCACCCGGAGACGGCCCGCGCCATCGCCCTGCAACTGGGCTGGCCGGAGGAGACCGAGGCGGTGACCGGGGACGAACTGGTCGCCATGGAGCGCCGCGAACGCGTCCGGGTGCTGCGCGGCGCGGGCGTCATCGCCCGGGTCGCACCCGAGCAGAAGCTGCACGTCGTGGAGGCCCTGCAACAGGCCGGACGGGTCGTGGCCATGGCCGGTGACGGAGCCAACGACGCCGCCGCCATCCGCGCCGCCGACGTCGGGGTCGGCATCGAGTCCCGCGGCTCCGCGGCCGCCCGCAACGCCGCCGACCTCGTCCTCACCTCCGGCGACCTGTCCGTCCTGGTGGACGCGGTCGCCGAGGGGCGTGCCCTGTGGCGCAGCGTCGCCGACGCGGTGAGCATCCTCATCGGCGGCAACGCCGGCGAGGTCGGCTTCAGCGTCCTCGGCACCCTGCTGGCCGGCGCCTCGCCCCTGTCGACGCGTCAGCTGCTGCTGGTCAACCTGCTCACCGACATGTTCCCGGCCATGGCGGTGGCGGTCACGCCGAGCGACGACCCCTCGACGGCGGAACACGCCGCGACCGGCCCGATGGGTCTCAACGTCCTCGGCGCGCCGCTGCTGCGCTCCATCCGGCGCAGGGGCATCACCACGTGCCTCGGCGCGGTCGCGGCGTACCTCATCGGCCGCCTCACCCCCGGCACCGAACGACGGTCCACCACCATGGCCCTGTGCGGCGTGGTCGGCGCCCAGCTCGTGCAGACCCTCTCCGGCCGGCGCCACAGCCCGCTGGTGTGGGTCACGGCCCTCGGCTCCGCCGCCGTACTCGCCGCCCTCGTCCAGACGCCCGGCGTCAGCCACTTCTTCGGCTGCACGCCGCTGGGACCCGTGGGCTGGGCCGGCGTGGCCCTGGCCATCGCCCTCTCGGCGCTCGCCCCCCGCCTGGAGCGCCTCCAGGCGGTGCACACCCTCTACGACGCCGCGACACGCCTCGCGCTGCGCCTCAACGACCTGACCCAGGAGGTCCGGGAACGGCTGCAGAGCGGGACGGCCCGGCCTGCGGCGGCGTAGCGGGCGACGCGACGACAGGGCCAGGACAGGACGACAGGGCCAGGAGGACAGAAGGCGGCCGCCACCACGAGCAGGGGTGGCGGCCGCCTTTCTCGCTGATCAGCGTCTGATCAGACGCGGATCAGACCTCGCCGCGCCAGGCCCCGGTCTCCGTCCCCCGGGCCTCCATGAACTGCTTGAACCGCCGCAGATCACCGGAGACCTGCCGCTTCACGAACCCCAGCTTGTCGCCCACGGTCTCGGTCACGCCACTGGGGTCGAACTCCATCTGGAGCATGACCTTCGTCGTGTCGTCATGGATGCGGTGGAAGGTCACCACTCCGGCCTGCCTGGCGTCGCCGTTCACGGTGGTCCAGGCGACCCGCTCGTCGGGGATCTGCTCGGTGATCTCCGCGTCGAACTCCCGCTCCTGACCGCCGACCTTCGTCACCCAGTGCGTCAGGGTGTCGGTGCGCTGCTCGATACGCTCCACGCCGTCCATGAACTGGGGGAAGTCCTCGAACTGCGTCCACTGGTTGTACGCGGTGTGCACGGGGACGCGGACCTCGATGGATTCCTCTACCTGTGACAAGGCGGTACCTTCCTTTCTCGTACGGAGAGCGACGGACGGGTACCAGTTCTCGCGCCGGACACTCATGGCTGTCACGACTTGTAAGGTCGGTCGACGTGGCCACCTTGCTGATCGTCCATCACACGCCCTCGCCCAACTGCCAGGCGATGTTCGAAGCCGTCGTCTCCGGGGCGGGCGACCCCGAGATCGAGGACGTCCGGGTCGTCCGCGTGCCGGCGCTCGCCGCCACGGCCTCCGACGTCCTCGCCGCCGACGGCTACCTCCTCGGCACCCCCGCCAACCTGGGCTACATGTCCGGCGCCCTCAAGCACTTCTTCGACCAGGTCTACTACCCCTGCCTCGACGCGACCCGCGGCCGGCCCTTCGGCTACTGGGTGCACGGCGGGAACGACGTCACCGGGGCCGTGCGGGGCATCGAGTCGATCACGACGGGCCTCGGCTGGCGTCGCGCCGCCGAGGCCGTGACGGTGACCGGCGAGCCCGGCAAGGACGACATCGAGAAGTGCTGGGAACTGGGCGCGACGGTCGCCGCCGGACTCATGGACTGAACGGATCAGGTCCCTTCCATGCGGCGCCGGTCCTGTTCGTCCCACGCACGGGTGTCACGCGGCTGCGTGTACGGCTCCGCCTCGGGCGGATGACCACCGGCGATGGCCCGCTGCCGGACCGTCTCGGCGTCGAACTCCAGGCCCAGCAGGATCGCCAGGTTGGTGATCCACAGCCACACCAGGAAGACGATGACGCCGGCCATCGTGCCGTAGGTCTTGTTGTACGAGGCGAAGTTGGCCACGTAGACCGCGAAGCCGGCCGAGGCGATCATCCAGATCAGCAGCGCCAGCAGACTGCCCGGCGTGATCCAGCGGAACCCCTTCACCTTGGCGTTCGGGGTCGCCCAGTACAGGATCGCGATCATGATCGTGACCAGCACCACCAGAGCGGGCCACTTCGCGATCGACCAGACCGTCAGCGCGGTGTCCCCGATCCCGAGCGTGGTTCCGACCTGCCGGGCCAGCCCGCCCGTGAAGACCACGATCAGCGCGCTGATCACGGCCAGCACCATCAGCACGACCGTCACGGCCACCCGCACGGGCAGCAGCTTCCACACCGGCCGGCCCTCGGGCATGTCGTAGACGGCGTTGGCGGAGCGGATGAACGCCGCCACGTAGCCGGAGGCCGACCACACCGCGAGGACCAGACCGACGATCGCCATCAGCGAGCCGACACCGGCGTTGCCCTGCAACTGCTCGACGGCCCGGGTGATGATGTCGCGGGCCGAGCCGGGGGCGAGTTGCTGGACGTTCTCGAGCACCTTGTCGGTGGTCGACTTGCCGGTGATGCCCAGCAGCGACACCAGCACCAGCAGCGCCGGGAACAGCGCCAGCACCCCGTAGTACGTGAGGGCGGCCGCCCGGTCGGTCAGCTCGTCGTCCTTGAACTCCCGCAGGCTCCCCTTCAGCACCGCACCCCACGACTTCCGGGGGAGCTCACTCGGGCTGTCCGGCGCGGCCCGCTCCACTTCGGGCCCCGGACCGGGCTCCTGGTCCGGCCTGGGGCCTGGCCTTTCCGCGGCCGGGGCGGCAGCCCGGGCCGGTGCGGAGTCCCGAGGCGGGGCCTCGCTCGCGTGATGTTCTTTTCGTCCCGGAATATGCAGCTTCACCATGGGAGCCGGGTAACCCCGAGCCGAGCGCTTAAGCCGCGCTCGGCGGAGACCATCCGTGGCCGGCTCGCCTCCGCAGGGCGCCCGCTGCTCCAATGCCTCCGATCGGATTGAGGGAGCGCTCCCAGAACGGGCACGATGCTCGGCATGACCACGCTCCCCGCCATCCGCCCGTACCGCCCCGAGGACCGCGCGGCACTCGACGACATCTGCGTCCGCACCGCGCACAACGGCCAGGACAGCCGCCCCCACTACACGGACCCCGGCATCTTCCCGGTCACCTTCGCGGCCCCGTACGTCCACCTTGAGCCGGACCTGGCGTTCGTGCTGGACGACGGGCGGGGGCGGGCCGTCGGCTACATCCTCGGCACCGCGGACACCGCGCGCTTCGCCGAGGCCTTCCGCAGCACATGGCTGCCGCTGGTCGCCGACCGCTACCCGAAGCCGCCGGAGCCGCCCCGCACTCCGGACGGGGCGATGGCGGCACTGCTGCACAACCCGGAGCGGATGGTGCTGCCCGAACTCGCGGCCTACCCCGCCCACCTGCACATCGACCTGCTGCCCGAGTGGCAGGGGAGCGGCCACGGCCGCCGCCTGATGCGGACGTTCCTGGCGACCCTCCAGGGCAGGGGAGTGCCGGCCGTCCACCTGGCCATGGCGACGGCCAACACCCGGGCCAGGGCCTTCTACTACCGCATGGGCTTCCATGAACTCGACGTCCCCGAGCCCGGCTCGGCCACCTACCTCGGCCGCACCACCAAGGAACTCGACCGGCTCTGAAGACTCCTCGAGCGCATCGAACGCATCGAACGCGCCAGGAGACACGGAAGTGGCGCAAACGCACATTGCCGACCCCGGCCATCCGGCGCAGCCTGGCCTTGCGGGAGCGCTCCCACGCACGCGCTCCCGCACCCCCACGGCACGACATCGAGAGCACTGCAACCCCCACATCCGAAAGAAGGAGATCATGGATTGTCATGGTCATGTCCGTAGAGTCCGCTCTCGCCTGACGCTCGCCCTGAGCGTCCTGGTCGCCGCGCTGCTCAGCCTCGTCCCCTGGAGCGGCACCGCCGTCGCGCACGGCTCGGTCGTCGACCCGGCCTCCCGCAACTACGGCTGCTGGCTGCGCTGGGGCAGCGACTTCCAGAACCCCGCGATGGCGCAGCAGGACCCCATGTGCTGGCAGGCGTGGCAGGACAACCCCAACGCCATGTGGAACTGGAACGGCCTGTACCGCAACGGCTCGGGCGGCAACTTCCAGGCCGTGGTCCCCGACGGCCAGCTGTGCAGCGGCGGACGCACCGAGGGCGGCCGGTACAACTCCCTGGACACGGTGGGCGCCTGGAAGACGACCGACGTCACGGGCAACTTCACCGTGAAGCTGTACGACCAGGCCAGCCACGGCGCCGACTACTTCCTGGTGTACGTCACACGGCAGGGCTTCGACCCCACCACCCAGCCGCTGACGTGGAACGACCTCCGGCTCGTCGCACGCACCGGCAAGTACGCGCCCAGCCAGAACTACGAGATCCCCGTGAGCACTTCGGGCCTCAGCGGCCGGCACGTCGTCTACACGATCTGGCAGGCGTCGCACATGGACCAGACCTACTTCCTGTGCAGTGACGTGAACTTCCGCTGACCTGCCGTTCCCCGCCGGTCCACGAGACCGGCGGGGTCCTGGTGTTTGGCGGCTTCATGAGAGTTCTCCGAAAATTTTCGAGACACGTGAACACGCCGGTGCTCCCGTACGTATGGGGCGAGGGGATTTTCATGCCCGGTACGCCACAAGCGCAGGAGAGCACCCTTGGGACGCAACACGCGAAGACGCCCTACCGGCCCACGACGCGCGACCTTCGCCGCATTCGCGCTGATCCTCGGCGGAGGCGGCCTGATGGCCGCGAACGTCTACGCCTCCGCGACCGACGGCGGTTCGGGCGGTGACTCCGCCCAGACGCGGTCCGGTACGGGGGTCCGGACCGAGGGCTCCACGATCGATTGCCCCGACGTCGGCACCAAGCTGACCGCGGTTCCCGAGCAGGCGCGAGGGGAGGTCGACAAGGAACTCGCCCTCCTGGACGAGCAGATCGCCAAGGCCTACCAGCGCTTGAGCGAGTCCGCGCAGCAGGTGCAGCAGGACTCCGGCTTCGCCGACAACGCGATCATGAACCCGCTGAAGGACAAGAGGGCCGCGGCCCTCGAGCGCATCGCGATCGCCATCGACCGGGTGGGGGACCGTCCCGAAGGGCTCGAGGCCCTCGCCGCCTGCACCGTACGGGACTCCGGCAACCAGGCCCCCGCTGAGGGTCAGGACGGCGACGGCGGCCAGCAGCCCGGCCAGGAGCAGGACCAGGGGCAGGACGGTCAGGAGCAGGGCGACGGACAAGGCGCCAATGGCGGACAGGCGGGCAACGGCCCCGTCGCCGCCGACTTCGCGCCCATCACCAGCGTCCAGCCCAGCGTCGGTAGCCCGCGCCAGGGGGCGAAGGCCTCCCGGGGCTCCTTCGCCACCGACTGCGGCGTGAACGAGAACGGCCTGTTCAACTCCGACAACATCATCGCCGCCCCGGGCGTCACCAACGGCGCGCACCACTTCCACGACTACATCGGGAACCAGGCCAACAACGCCTTCGCCAGCGACCAGGACCTCGCCGACGCCAAGACCAGTTGTGTCGACCAGGGCGACAAGTCCTCCTACTACTGGCCCGTGCTGCGCCTGCAGAACGGCACCCAGGAGCAGGACGCCAAGTCGCCCGGCGGCGGCATCGAGGGCAACGCCGGAGAGATCGTCACGCCGAAGCAGGTCACGCTGACCTTCGTGGGGAACCCGCAGGGCAAGGTCACCGAGATGCCGCGGCTGCTGCGCATCATCACCGGCGACGCCAAGTCGTTCGTCAACGGCCCGGCCAACGCCAACGCCTCCTGGAGCTGCACGGGCTTCGAGGACCGGCAGCTGAAGGACAAGTACCCGCTGTGCCCGCAGGGCAGCGACGTGGTGCGCACCTTCAAGTTCCAGAGCTGCTGGGACGGCCGCAACATCGACAGCGCCAACCACCGCACCCACGTGGCGTTCACGGACGCCGCCGGCAACTGCCCGTCCGGCTTCCGGCCCATCCCGCAGCTGGTCCAGCGCATCGTCTACGACGTGGACGCGCCGAGCCTGGAGGACGGCGGCCGTACGACACCGCTGTTCGCGGTGGACTCCTTCCCGGAGCAGCTGCACAAGCCGGTCACGGACCACGGCGACTTCATCAACGTCTTCGACGAGGACCTGATGCGGGAGATGGCCGACTGCATCAACGACGGCCGCACGTGCGGCGCCGGAGCAGGCGCCGAGCCGGGCGACAAGCCGGGCGACAAGCCGGAAGAGGATCCGCAGGAGCAGCCGACGAAGGCCCCCGAAGAGCCGACGAAGGCCCCCGAGGCCCCGCAGGAGCAGCCCACCCGCACCCCGGCCGTCCCGCAGGACGGCAACGCGGGCGGAAAGCCCGGCGACACGGGTGACGGCGACGGCGGGAAGGGTGACGGCAACGGCGGGAAGGGCCAGGCCACCAAGCCCCCGGTGACGAACAAGCCGGCCCCCGGGCAGGAGCAGCCGAACGAGCGGGAGCAGGTCGGTTCGCCCACGGCCGCGCCGCGCACCGACGAACCGGAGGTGTTCGCGACGCCCACGCCCGAAGGCGGCACCGCGAACGCCGTTGAGCAGGGCGGCTCGAAGGACGACGCGGGCGAGGACACGGACGGTCTCGGACAGTCCCAGGCCGTCGGAACGGCCACCAGCGCCGCTCCCACCCCGTCGCTTCCGTCCCGGACCGAGCCCCAGGCGGTCGGCAGCGGCGGTCTCGCCGACACGGGCGCCCAGCTCTGGCCGGCCGCGGCGGGTGC
Organism: Streptomyces sp. NPDC016851; assembly: GCF_055562795.1. Taxonomy (NCBI): domain Bacteria; kingdom Bacillati; phylum Actinomycetota; class Actinomycetes; order Kitasatosporales; family Streptomycetaceae; genus Streptomyces; species Streptomyces sp. NPDC016851. The sequence continues at coordinate 1,323 of NZ_JBVHEP010000048.1, read as the reverse complement.
CGTCCTGGTCATCGCGGGCTTCGTCGTCCTGCGCCGCGTCAGGCGAGGCTGATCGGCGGCACCGGCACGACCGGCGAACGGCGGCGGGATCCGGCACGGATCCCGCCGCCGTCGCGCGTGCCCGGTCGTCCGCCACCCTTCGACGGCCGCCGAACCGCTCGTCCTCTAGCGTGATCCCATGAACATGACCATGAAGGCCGGACGTGGCGGTGCCGTCGGCGGAGCAGCACGGTGACGCCGGCCGAGATGGCGGCCGTGTTCGCCGCCGGTACCGGCGCGGGCGCCGTCAACGCCGTCGTCGGCTCGGGCACACTGATCACCTTCCCGGTCCTGCTCGCCACCGGCCTCCCCCCGGTCACCGCGACGGTGTCCAACGGGCTCGGCCTGGTCCCCGGCTCCATCAGCGCGGCCATCGGCTACCGCGAGGAACTCCGCGGGCAGCGACGCCGCGTCCTGCTGCTCGGCATCGGTGCCGTACTGGGCGGCCTCGCGGGCGCCGTGCTGCTGCTGACCCTGCCCGCATCCGCCTTCGAGCGGATCGTGCCGGTCCTCGTGAGCCTCGCCCTCGTCCTGGTGGCCTGCCAGCCCCTGATCTCCAAGTGGGTGCGCCGCCGTCGCCCGGCAGACCGTCCCGTCCGCCGGGACGGCGGCCCGCTGCTGTTCACCGGCCTGACGCTCGCCAGCGTCTACGGCGGCTACTTCTCCGCCGCGCAGGGCATCATCTACGTCTCCCTGATGGGCATGCTGCTCGACGACACGCTCCAGCGGCTCAACGCCGTCAAGAACGTGCTGGCCGCCGTCGTCAACACCGTCGCCGCCGTGCTCTTCCTCTTCTTCGCGGAGTTCGACTGGACGGCCGTCCTGCTCATCGCCGTGGGTTCCGCACTGGGCGGCCTGATCGGAGCCAGGACGGGCCGCCGCTTCAGCCCCGCCGTCCTGCGCACCCTGATCGTGTCGGTCGGCACCGTCGCCCTGGTCCACCTGGTGCTCCACTGAACCCGACCGCCCAGGGCCTGTCGTTTGGATCAGGTCGCAGGAAATCGGCAGCGCTTCTCAGCGCCGGTGAGCGGGGCCTGGTGCGTGCAGCTGCAAGGCGGAGGAGGGAGTCGACGCGATGGGGGCACCGCCCGCGTGAGCGAAGCCGAGCGTGGGGGAGTCGGTGACCGACGACAACGCCGCAGATGCGCGTGCCAGGCCCCGCGTCTGCGGCGTGATCCAAACGACAGGCCCTAGGTGTATTGACCCGGAGCGTTGTTCACGCGGCTGATCGGTGGCTGGCCTGCGAGTGCGGTGTGGCCGCGGTGGTGGTTGTAGGTGTGCAGG
>NZ_JBVHEP010000047.1:23514-37137 GCF_055562795.1 Streptomyces sp. NPDC016851 | reverse complement strand
GGGTGGGTCCGCAGCCCGGCGGAGCGGGGTGCCGCTGCGCCCACCCGTGCCGCCTGGGGGCACCTCCCAGGCCCTTGAGGCACTGGGGGAGGCACGACTGCCCGCAGCTAAGCGGGACCTGCGGCAGCTAAGCCACCACGCGCCCGCAGCCGCCTACGGCGAGAAGGGGACGTGTCGGGGGGTGTCCGCCCGCAGCGGTTGGCGCGTCAACGGACGGTTAGTCGGTACGCAACCCCATCGCGCCGTTCCGAGGACGGACACCCCCCGGCGCGGCCCCGACCCACCACACCCCGGCAGGCGCTACGCGCACCCCCACCGAAGCAGCCACAGGCCGCCGCAGGCACCCGCACCACCCACACAACGGAGAGGCTGACACAGACCGTGCACGACGAACTCATCGCACAGGCCCAGGCGTGGCTCACCGAGGACCCCGACCCGGAAACCCGCACCGAGCTCGCCCGCCTCATCGACGCCCAGGACCACACCGAACTCGCCGCCCGCTTCAGCGGCACCCTCCAGTTCGGCACCGCCGGCCTCCGCGGCGAACTCGGCGCCGGCCCCATGCGCATGAACAGCTCCGTCGTCATCCGCGCGGCCGCCGGCCTCGCCGCGTACCTCAAGAAGCAGGGCCACCACGACGGCCTCGTCGTCATCGGCTACGACGCCCGCCACAAGTCGCACGACTTCGCCCGCGACACCGCCGCCGTCATGACCGGCGCCGGCCTCCGCGCCGCCGTCCTCCCCCGCCCCCTCCCCACCCCCGTCCTCGCCTTCGCGATAAGGCACCTCGGCGCGGTCGCCGGCGTGGAGGTCACCGCCAGCCACAACCCGCCCCGCGACAACGGCTACAAGGTCTACCTCGGCGACGGCTCCCAGATCGTCCCCCCGGCGGACGCCGAGATCGCGGCGGAGATCGCCGCCGTCCCGTCCCTCACCACCGTCAGGCGCCCCACGGAAGGCTGGGAGACCCTCGACGACAGCGTCCTCGACGCCTACCTCGCCCGCACCGACGCCGTACTCGCCAAGGGTTCCCCCCGCACGGCCCGCACGGTCTACACGGCGATGCACGGCGTCGGCAAGGACGTCCTCCTGGCCGCCTTCGCCCGCGCCGGCTTCCCACAACCGGTCCTCGTCGCCGAGCAGGCCGAGCCCGACCCCGACTTCCCGACCGTCGCGTTCCCCAACCCGGAGGAGCCCGGCGCGATGGACCTGGCGTTCGCTACGGCCCGCGCGACCACGCCCGCCCCCGACCTGATCATCGCCAACGACCCGGACGCGGACCGCTGCGCCGTGGCCGTACAAGACGACCAGGACGACGGCCAGAACGGCACCGCCTGGCGCATGCTCCGCGGTGACGAGGTCGGCGCCCTGCTCGCCGCCCACCTGGTCCGCCGCGGAGCGACCGGCACCTTCGCGGAGTCGATCGTCTCCTCCTCCCTCCTCGGCCGTATCGCCGAGAAGGCCGGCCTCCCCCACGTCGAGACCCTCACCGGCTTCAAGTGGATCGCCCGCGCGCAGGGCCTGCGCTACGGCTACGAGGAGGCCCTCGGCTACTGCGTCGACCCGGACGGCGTGCGCGACAAGGACGGCATCACGGCCGCGCTGCTGATCACGGAACTGGCGTCGCAGCTCAAGGAGGAGGGCCGCACCCTCCTCGACCTCCTCGACGACCTGGCCGTGGAACACGGCCTGCACGCCACGGACCAGCTCTCGGTCCGCGTCGAGGACCTGTCCCTGATCGCCGCCGCGATGCGCCGCCTGCGCGAACAGCCCCCGACCGAACTCGCCGGCCTGCCGATCACCCGGACCGACGACCTCACCCAGGGCACGGACACCCTCCCGCCCACCGACGGCCTGCGCTACACCCTCGACGGCGCCCGGGTGATCGTCCGCCCGAGCGGCACGGAGCCGAAGCTGAAGTGCTACCTGGAGGTCGTGATCCCCGTCGCGACCCACGCCGAGCTCCCCCAGGCCCGCGCACAGGCGACGGCCCTACTGGAGTCGATCAAGCGCGACCTGTCGGCAGCGGCAGGCATCTGACCGCACCCGCGGTCGGCGCCCACAAGAACGGCACCGCCCCGGCCGAGCACCTCGGCCGGGGCCGATGGGCCAACGGGCCCACGGGCCCACGGGCCCACGGTCACCCCACCATCACCAAAATCAACACCAACAACGCCCCGGCAACCGCCGGCCCCATCACCTCGTACGCCCACCGCACGGTCACCTCCCCCTGCGCCGTCTCCGCCCGGCGGCGCGCCTCGTGCAGCCCCCGCAGCTCATCCATGATCCGGTCGGTCTCCGCCCGCGCGGGCCCGTCCGACACCGGGCCTCCAGCGAGACCCTGTCCCGGCCCCGAGCCCAGCCCCGCACGCATTCCGAGCGCGCTGCCACGCCCCTCGTCACGCCCCATCTCCCGCCGCGCCTGCGCGGTCGCCCGCATCTCACGCCGCGCGGCCTTCTTGCGGGCCCGCAGCGACACGGGCACGGCCCACAGCTGGTACTTCGCGCCGGACTCGGTGAGGACCTCGTTCGAGTAGGACGACTTCAGCGAGGCGACCTGCCCCCAGGGGACCACGATGACGCGGAACGGGTTGCGGATACGCAGCCGGTCGTCACCCGCGTACACGGCGGGCCGCAGCGTGAACGCGGCGACCAGCGGCACGATCAGGATCAGCACGGCGAGCGCCATCCACGGCGTGCGCCCCTCGCCCGAGACGATCGCGTCGATGCCGAGCCATCCGGCGATGGCCAGCAGCAGCACGCCACCGGCGATGGCCGGAACCGACCGGTACACCCGGTCCTTGGACTCGGGCTCCGGAGGCTGTGGCGCGGGCGACTGGGACTCGGGGCTCGTCATGCTCCGATTCTGCCGGACCGCCCCTCGCCCACCCACCACACCCCCGACACCGCTCCGCCACCAATGGCACCCCACTCCGCCACCACCCCACTCCGCCACCACCCCACTCCGCCACCACTCCACCCCACCCGACCAAACCCGGGGGCTGTACAGCCGCTACGCGCGTAGATATGCTCGTCTGGTGACCATGCCCAGTTCTGCACTCACCGCAGCTCACCCCCTCAAGGACGTCACCGCGTCCGACAGCGCGCTGCGCCGCTTCCTCCACGGGCTTCCCGGCGTCGACGCGGTCGGACTGGAGGCCCGTGCGGCCTCCCTCGGTACGCGGTCGATCAAGACGACCGCCAAGGCGTACGCCATCGACCTCGCCATCTCGATGGTCGACCTGACGACGCTGGAAGGCGCGGACACCCCGGGCAAGGTCCGGGCGCTCGGCGCGAAGGCGGTCCGGCCCGACCCGACCGACCGTACGGCGCCCGCGACGGCCGCGGTCTGCGTCTACCCCGACATGGTGGCCGTGGCCAAGGAGGCCGTCGCCGGCTCCGGCGTGAAGGTCGCCTCCGTCGCCACGGCGTACCCGGCCGGCCGCGCCCCGCTCACCGTCAAGCTGGCCGACGTCCGTGAGGCCGTCGCCGCCGGCGCCGACGAGATCGACATGGTCATCGACCGCGGGGCGTTCCTCGCGGGCCGATACTTGAAGGTGTACGACGAGATCACCGCCGTGAAGGAGGCCTGCGGCACGTCCGCGCGCCTGAAGGTCATCTTCGAGACGGGCGAGCTGTCGACGTACGACAACATCCGCCGCGCGAGCTGGCTCGGGATGCTGGCGGGCGCGGACTTCATCAAGACGTCCACCGGAAAGGTCGCCGTCAACGCGACCCCGGCGAACACGCTCCTCATGCTGGAGGCGGTACGTGACTTCCGTGCACAGACCGGCATCCAGGTCGGCGTGAAGCCGGCCGGCGGCATCCGCACCTCCAAGGACGCCATCAAGTTCCTCGTCCTGGTCAACGAGACCGCCGGCGGGGACTGGCTGGACAACCACTGGTTCCGCTTCGGCGCCTCCTCGCTGCTGAACGACCTGCTGATGCAGCGCCAGAAGCTGGCCACCGGCCGCTACTCCGGCCCCGACTACGTGACGGTGGACTGATACCCGTGAACAGGGAAAACGTGTCATCGGTATTCGAATACGCCCCGGCCCCCGAGTCCCGCTCGATCGTCGACATCGCGCCCTCGTACGGCCTGTTCATCGACGGCGAGTTCGTGGAGGCGGCCGACGGCAAGGTCTTCAAGACGGTCAGCCCCTCCTCCGAGGAGGTCCTCGCCGAGGTCGCCCAGGCGGGCGAGGCGGACGTGGACCGCGCCGTACAGGCGGCCCGCAAGGCCTTCGAGAAGTGGTCGGCGCTGCCCGGCTCGGAGCGCGCCAAGTACCTGTTCCGCATCGCGCGGATCATCCAGGAGCGCAGCCGCGAGCTGGCCGTCCTCGAAACCCTCGACAACGGCAAACCGATCAAGGAGACCCGCGACGCGGACCTCCCCCTGGTCGCGGCGCACTTCTTCTACTACGCGGGCTGGGCCGACAAGCTCGACCACGCCGGCTTCGGCGCGAACCCGAGGCCGCTGGGCGTGGCGGGCCAGGTCATCCCCTGGAACTTCCCGCTGCTGATGCTGGCGTGGAAGATCGCCCCGGCGCTCGCCACCGGCAACACGGTCGTCCTGAAGCCGGCGGAGACCACTCCACTCTCGGCGCTGTTCTTCGCGGACATCTGCCGCCAGGCGGGCCTGCCGAAGGGTGTCGTCAACATCCTCCCCGGCTACGGCGGCGCGGGCGCGGCGCTGGTGGCCCATCCCGGCGTGAACAAGGTCGCCTTCACGGGCTCCACGGCCGTCGGCAAGGAGATCGCCCGCACGGTCGCCGGCACCCGCAAGAAGGTCACGCTCGAACTGGGCGGCAAGGGCGCCAACATCGTCTTCGACGACGCTCCGATCGACCAGGCCGTCGAGGGCATCGTCAACGGCATCTTCTTCAACCAGGGCCAGGTCTGCTGCGCCGGCAGCCGCCTCCTGGTCCAGGAGTCGATCCACGACGAGCTCCTCGACTCCCTCAAGCGCCGTCTGTCGACCCTCCGCCTCGGCGACCCGCTCGACAAGAACACGGACATCGGCGCGATCAACTCCGAGGAACAGCTCACGCGCATCACCTCCCTCGTCGAGCAGGGCGAGGCGGAGGGCGCCGAGCGCTGGTCACCGGCCTGCGAACTGCCGGAGAGCGGCTACTGGTTCGCCCCGACGCTCTTCACGAACGTCACCCAGGCGCACACCGTCGCCCGGGACGAGATCTTCGGCCCGGTGCTGTCGGTGCTGACCTTCCGCACCCCGGACGAGGCGGTCGCCAAGGCCAACAACACGCCGTACGGGCTCTCCGCCGGCGTCTGGACGGAGAAGGGCTCGCGCATCCTGGCGGTCGCGAACAAGCTCCGCGCGGGTGTCGTCTGGTCCAACACGTTCAACAAGTTCGACCCGACGTCGCCGTTCGGCGGTTACAAGGAGTCGGGCTTCGGCCGCGAGGGCGGCCGCCACGGCCTGGAGGCGTACCTCGATGTCTGATCGGCTCACCGTTCTGAAGACCTACAAGCTGTACGTCGGCGGGAAGTTCCCGCGTTCCGAGAGCGGCCGGGTGTACGAGGTGACGGACTCGAAGGGCAAGTGGCTGGCGAACGCACCCCTGTCCTCCCGCAAGGACGCCCGTGACGCGGTCGTGGCCGCCCGCAAGGCGTTCGGCGGCTGGTCCGGCGCGACGGCGTACAACCGCGGCCAGGTCCTCTACCGCGTCGCGGAGATGCTGGAGGGCCGCCGGGACCAGTTCACGCGTGAGGTGGCCGATGCGGAGGGGCTGTCGAAGTCCAAGGCGGCGGCGGTCGTGGACGCGACGATCGACCGCTGGGTCTGGTACGCGGGCTGGACCGACAAGATCGCCCAGGTGGTCGGCGGCGGCAACCCGGTCGCGGGCCCGTTCTTCAACCTGTCCTCCCCCGAGCCGACCGGCGTGGTCGCGGTCCTGGCGCCCCAGGAGTCGTCGTTCCTGGGTCTGGTGTCGGTGCTCGCCCCGGTGATCGCGACCGGCAACACGGCGGTCGTGGTGGCGAGCGAGAAGGCGCCGCTGCCCGCGCTGTCCCTCGCCGAGGTCCTGGCGACCTCGGACGTCCCCGGCGGCGTGGTCAACGTCCTGTCGGGCCGCACGGCGGAGATCGCGACCCCGCTCGCCGCCCACCAGGACGTCAACGCGATCGACCTCGCGGGCGCCGACGAGGTCCTCGCGAAGGAACTGGAGATCGCCGCGGCCGACAACCTCAAGCGTGTCCTGCGTCCACAGCCTGTGGATTACGCGGAGACGCCCGGCATCGACCGCATGACGGCGTTCCTGGAGACGAAAACGGTCTGGCACCCCACGGGGTCACTGGGCGCGTCGGGCTCCTCGTACTAGAGCGCCCCTCACAGCGGAAGCCCCGGCCCTCCTCCGTCCGGGAGGGCCGGGGCTTCTCCACGTGCGCGCCTACTGCTGCGACAGCAGCCCGGCCGCCTCCCCCACCACCGGAATGCTCGCGATCGACTGCGCCTGCGCCACCGGCCCCGTCAGCGCCTGGGACGTCATCGGCTTGAAGTCGGCGAGCTGGGTGCCGACGCCGTTGTCGAGCGGGTCGACTCCGGTGCCGGCGAGCGGGTTGGGCTTGAGGCCGGCGACCGGGCCGGTGACGTAGCCGAGCATGCCGGTCGTGGCCTGGAGGCCGGACTGGGGGTCGATCCGTCCGAGGGAGGTGGGGCGGGTGTTGACCATGCCCAGGACCGAGTCCGTGTCGGCGGCGGCCGTCGCCGTACCCGCCCCCAGCGCCATGCCCGCGGTCGTGAGGACGGCCAGGGCACGCTGGGCGGTCGGCTTCTTGGGAGAGTCGTGTCGAGCCATCGCTGCCACCTTCTGAAGCACTGGGTAATCGATTCGACACAAAGGGTAGTTGAGGTGTGACGCGCGCATCAAAGCCGACCCGCGGGGTCGTACGGCCCCCGATGGATGCCTCACACTGGTGTCCCGTGAGTTCTCCTCTGGCCATACCGACGCGAGTCGTGCTGCTCTGCGGCCCCTCCGGCTCCGGCAAGTCCCTCCTCGCGGCCCGCTCCGGCCTCCCGGTGCTGCGGCTCGACGACTTCTACAAGGAGGGTGACGACCCGACGCTGCCGCTGGTGGCGGGGAGTTCGGACATCGACTGGGACCATCCTCAGTCGTGGGACGCGGACACGGCCGTCGCCGCGATCACCCGGCTGTGCCGCACGGGCCGTACGGACGTCCCCGTCTACGACATCGCGCGCAGCGCCCGCACCGGCACGGAGACGGTGGACATCGGGCGGACTCCGCTGTTCATCGCGGAGGGCATCTTCGCGGCGGAGATCGTCACGCGCTGCCGGGAGCTCGGCGTCCTCGCCGACGCGCTGTGTCTGAGCCGCGGCCCGGTGAAGACGTTCCGCCGCCGCTTCCTGCGGGATCTGCGGGAGGGCCGCAAGTCGGTACCGTTCCTGCTGCGCCGCGGCTGGCGTCTGATGCGGGAGGAGCGCTCGATCGTCGCCCGCCAGACCGCGCTGGGCGCGTACGCCTGCGACCGCGACGAGGCGATGGGCCGGCTGGCGGCCGCGGCGGCGGGCCGGTGCGCGAGCCTCGGCACGGCGGCCTGAGCGGGAGCGAAAGAGACGAGCGGGAGAAAAGCGGGAGACGAGCAGGACAAGCGGGAGACGAGCAGAGGGACAAAAGAAAGCGGGACCGGACGGACCCCCCGGCCCTCCAGTCCCGCTCTGTGCTCCCCCCGTTGTCCTCCCCCGTCTTCCCCCCCCGTGTTCCCCCCACTGTCCTGAGGAGACGCCCCCCAGCGTCTCCGCAGTTCCCCCGTGGGCCCCGGTTCCCTCCCCCGTGGGGCCCCTTTGGTGCTCCCCCCCGACCTTCAGGCGACGAGCTCGCCGAAGGCGTCCTCCTCGTCACGGCCGAAGCTGAGGACCTCGTCCTCGCGCAGCCGGCGGAGCGACCGCCAGATGCTGGACTTCACCGTGCCGACACTGATGTCGAGGATCTCCGCGATCTCCGGGTCCGTGCGGCCCTCGTAGTAGCGCAGGACCAGCATGGTGCGCTGGAGCTCGGGCAGCCGGGCCAGCGCCTGCCACAGGACCGCGCGCAGTTCGGTGCCGCGCATCGCGTCCGTGTCGCCGGGCGTCTCCGGGAGTTCCTCGGTCGGGTACTCGTTGAGCTTGCGGCGCCGCCAGGCGCTGATGTGCAGGTTGGTCATGGTGCGGCGGAGGTATCCGCCGACCGCGGCCTTGTCACTGATGCGGTCCCACGCCCGATAGGTCGAGAACAGCGCGCTCTGCAGCAGGTCCTCGGCCTCGAAGCGGTCGCCGGTGAGGTGGTAGGCGGTGGCGTACAGGGAGGCGCGGCGCTCCTGGACGTAGGCGGTGAACTCCGCCTCCGACAGCGAACGGCGCTCCCCCGAGTCCTCCCTGTACGCGGCTCCCCCGTGAGCCGCCCCCGTCCCCTTGCTGTCCCCCGTGTGTGCGTCAACGACCGTCATGAACCCGGTGTGCTGACGCCCGGTGCCGCGAGCGCACCCCCGCCCGCTCACGGCACCGGACTTCTCGGAACCCCGGCTCACGTCGTGCAGACGCGTGACCACTGCGCTGGTGCTGGTGCCGTGCAGCGTGTTCATCTCGCGCCCCCCGTCGTGGACTTCCGGTGTGCGGCCCGCCGGTCGGGCGGGCTTTCCTGCTTGTGCCGAAAACTTTGCCGCGGCACTTTCATGGCCGTGTCCGCCGACTGTCACAGAGCTGTCACAGGGGTCGGCCATATGGCGGACACACCTCGTGCACAGGCATCGGCGGTACAGCGCCCGGAGAAGCGCGGAAACCCTCCCAGAACGACTCCCCCGGGGCTATCGTCTTCTCCTCAACTTCCTGTGCCACCAGCCAGTTCGCACGCGATGACGAACCAGTGCGGGCGGTGCCGCGAAGGTGCGCGACGAAGCGGACGGGGGGCTCGCGATGGAGCGGCTGAAGCATGTCGTAGTGGTGATTCCGGGCATCGGCGGGAGCGTGTTGCAGCCACCCGCGGGAGCTGCCCACTGGGACGAACGCCGGCGCCGCCTGATCGCCGCGGCGACCCGGCCGGAACGGCTGTCCCTGGACGCCCGCCCGGACCTCACACCGGTGGACCTGCTGTCGGACATCCGTCTGATCGGTCCGTTCGTACTCCCCGGATACGACGGTCTCGTGCGGCAGATCCGTCGATCGTTCGCCGACGTACGGGTCGACGTCAGCCGCCCCGACCGCACGCCGGACCCGCGGGCCGACCTCGTGCTCTTCCCGTACGACTTCCGGAAGGGCATCGTGCCGGCCGCGCACCGTCTGGCCGCGGACATGGACGCACGACTGCGTGGATTGAGTTCGGCAGCGCGCCGCCGCCGGGTGATCATCGTGGCGCACTCCATGGGCGGGCTGGTCGCCCGGTACTGGCTGGGCCCGCTCGGCGGCGCTCCGGACTGCGCCGCGCTGCTCACCCTTGGCACTCCCCACCGTGGCGCCCCGAAGGCCCTGGACTACCTGGTCAACGGGGTGCGGGTGAGCCGGAAGCGGTTCTCGGGGCTGACGCGGGTGCTGCGCGGGTGGCCGTCGATGTACGACCTGCTGCCCCGCTATCCGGCGGTGCAGCGCGCTGATGACGGAGCGACGCTGTACCCGCACGAACTCGACGGCGGACTGCTGGCCGCGGCGGAAGCCAAGGCGGCGTTCCAGCGGCACGTCGACATCGAGACGGCGTGGCAGGAGCTGTCCCAACAGGACCGCCCCGAGGTCATCCCCGCTTACGCGCGCGGACATGCCACTCCGTCCCGTGCCGTGCTCTCGCTGCGCGAGGGGCGCCACGCGCTGTCCGTGACCAAGGACGCGCCGCTGTGGCTGCCCAACCCGGAATGGCACGGCGACGGTTCGGTGCCGGCGATCTCGGCTGTCCCGCTCGAACTGGACGACAAGCGCGGGACATGGCGGGGGCAGCCGGAGAAGCATCTGGCGTTGGCTTCCTGTGCGGCGGTGGTCGACGTCCTGACCGCGTACGCGGGCGCGTCCCTGTCATCCGTCCGGGGCGAGGAGCCCGACCGGCCCTGGCTCGGACTGGACCTCGACGAGGCGGTGCTCACCGGTGAACCGGTGCGGGTGGGCATCACCCTGCGAGGCACGCACGCCGAGGCGGAGACACAGGTGCATGTGCGGGCGGTCGCGGCACAGGGCAGGCCACCGCGGCACACACCGTGGGTACGCGGGATCCCGCTGGACGGCAAGGGCGGCAGCTGGGTGGCGGAGATCGCGGAACCGCTCGACGCCGGGCTGTACACCGTGGAGGTGACGGCGACCGGGGTGCCGGGTGTCGGGCGCCTGCGGACGACGGACGAGCTGGGTGTGGTCGACGTCCTCGCGGAGGCGGGCACGCGGGAGGGAAGGAATTGAACACTGTCTCGTCCTGGCCCCGTTGGTCTGCCGAGCATCAGCCGGGGTCACTGATCCAGTACGTCCAGCGCGAGGCGGCGGCACACTACCTGGGCTCCCGCATGCCGGGTCCGTCCGGTGACCCGCCCGCGGTGCGTGTGCGTGCCCTCTACGAGGCGTTCGCGGCCCAGGACATCCAGTACGTCGACGAGCCCAGCAGCAGCGAGACGGGGCTCCAGGCCATCCGGCCACCACACGAGGTGCTGAAGAGCCCGCGGCACGGCACCTGTCTCGATCTGGCCGTGACGTTCGCCGGCGCCTGCCTGTACGCGGGGTTACACCCGCTGATCGTCGTACTGCCGCCGGCCAGGCCGGGTGCGCCCGCCCACGCCGTGATCGCCGTACGGCTCTACGGCGGGTGGTCCGGCCGGCCGGACGCGGGGTACCGGAGTGACGAGGCCGAGCCGGCCTGGGACGCCCTTCCGGCGGACTTCCTCCGTGAGCTCGCCGACGACCAGGACTCCCCCGGCTCCTACCTCGCCATCGACATCACCGGGGTCTCGTCGCGTGCCGGTGCCGCCGAAGCACGCCGGCGACAGCAGCTGAGCTGGGAGGACGCCGTCGCGTACGGCACGGAGCTGCTTCGCGGTACGGAACCGGAACACTGGATCGTCACGCTCGACGTCGGACTGGGCCACAGCCTCAATGAGGCGTACCCCTTGCCCTACCGCCCGAGCACAGACCTGCTGACACCGCCGTACGTCCCGATCGACGGCGAGACGGGCCCTCTTCAGCAACTCTGGGCACGGCACGACGTCATCCGCTTCCTTCCCCGCGACGAACTCGATTTCCTCCAGGACTGGTTCCAGGCACCGGACCCGGACGGGGGGCCGCGGACCCGCATCGCCCTGCTGCACGGCCAAGGAGGGGCGGGCAAGACCCGCCTGGCGGCGGAGCTGGCGAGCAGGCTGTCCCAGGAGGGCTGGTACGCGGGGTTCCTCGTACGGTCGCCCGATCCGCGTGATCTGAGCTGGCTGGGACACGTGGCCTCGCCTCTGCTGGTGGTCGTGGACTACGTGGAGGACGCCAAGTCCACGGATGTCGTCAACCTGCTGCGAGCGGTGCGACGCCGTACGGAGCCGACGTGCCTGATACTCACCGCGCGCACGGTGAGCGGCTGGTGGGAGGAGATCGCCGAGGCCCTCCGGCACGAGGCGCATGCCCACGTCCTGGAGAACAGGCCGCTCAAGCCCCGTCATCCGCGCCAGAACGACGTGTACCGGGCTGCCCTGCACAGCTTCGGCGGATCACAGAGTGTCGCGCTGGCCGGCACGCCTCCCCCGGATCCGTACGCCGGCAGATGGACCACGCTGGACCTCGTCATGCTGGGCTGGCTGGCTGCCCGCCAGGACGGCGGTGACCTGCCCGTATCGGAGGAAGGACTGTACGAGGAGATCCTCCGGCACGAGCTGAACTACTGGAAGAAGTCATACCGGGCTCAGGTCGGCAAACCCTCGGAGAGCCTGCTCCGGGCGGTCGGTGCCTGCATCAGCCTGCTCGCTCCCCGGGTGGAGCGGCTGAGTAACGCCCTCAAGGCCGTGGAGGACTTGGCGGAGGACGCCAAGTGGCGGCGGGAAGTGGCCGAACTGTTCGTGGAACTCCTGCCGGTCACGCCTGAGGACGGAACGCTGGCGGTTCGCCCGGACCCGGTGGGATCACATCTGGCCGCAGGGGAGTTCGGCTCCGACCATGACCTGTTGCGGCGGTGCCTGGAGCAGGCGGACCGGGACGAGCTGCTGAATGCCTGCGTGGGTCTGTCACGGGTGAGTGCGTCGAGCGGCGGGGAGCCGACGACCGGCCTTGCGAGCACGGCACTGAACGACATGCACGATCTCTGGGCTCCGGCGCTGGCGGTGGCGGCCACGCAGGGCGGGCCGTTCGTACGGGCGTTGGAACGGGTTGCCGAGTCGGAGGAGAACTGGCTGCCGCTGGCCGAACTCGCCGCGACGCTGCCCATGGGGAACACGAACCTGCGCCGCCTGGCGCTCATCGCGACGCAGCGGTCGGCTCCGCAGGGCCCCGGCGACGATACGGAGGAGGAGTTGGCGGCACGAGCCTCGTGGCTCAACAACCTGGCCGTGCGCCAGAACGAGAGCGGTGAGCGGGAGGCCGCTTTGGCGTCGGCCGCTGAGGCGGTCCGCCTCTACCGGGTTCTGGCTGAGGCAGATGCTGATACGTACGTGTCCGATCTCGCCATGGCTCTTAACAACCTCGCCAACCATCAGAGCCAGACCGGAGACACTCAAGCCGCACTCACCAACGGCACCGAAGCCGTCCACCACTACCGAACCCTGGTCGACGCCAGCCCCGCCGCACACCTCCCCGACCTCGCCATGGCCCTCAACAACCTCGCCAACCAGCAAAGCCAGGCCGGAGACCGCCAAGCCGCACTCACCAACGCCACCGAAGCCGTCCACCACTACCGAGGTCTGGCTGAGGGCGATGCTGCTACCTACCTGCCTGCCCTCGCCACCGCCCTCAACAACCTCGCCAACCAGCAAAGCGAGATCGGAGACCGCCAAGCCGCACTCACCAACGCCACCGAAGCCGTCCACCACTACCGAACCCTGACCGAAGCCAACCCCGCGGCCGTCCTCCCCAGCCTGGCCAGCGCACTCAACAACCTCGCCAACCGCCAAGGCCAGACCGGAGACCGCCAAGCCGCACTCACCAACGCCACCGAAGCCGTCCACCACTACCGAACCCTGACCGAAGCCAACCCCGCGGCCTTCCTCCCCGACCTCGCCATGGCCCTCAACAACCTCGCCAACCATCAAAGCCAGGCCGGAGACCTCCAGGCCGCCCTTATCAACGCCACCGAAGCCGTCACCATCCGACGAACCCTGGTCGACGCCAACCCCGCCGCACACCTTCCCAACCTCGCCATGGCCCTCAACAACCTCGCCAACCATCAAAGCCAGACCGGAGACCGCCAAGCCGCCCTCACCACCGCCACCGAAGCCGTCACCATCCGACGAACCCTGGTCGACGCCAACCCCGCCGCACACCTCCCCAACCTCGCCAGCGCACTCAACAACCTCGCAACCCAGCAAGGCCAGACCGGAGACCGCCAAGCCGGACTCACCAACGCCACCGAAGCCGTCCACCACTACCGAACCCTGACCGAAGCCAACCCCGCGGCCTTCCTCCCCGACCTCGCCATGGCCCTCAACAACCTCGCCAACCATCAAAGCCAG
>NZ_JBVHEP010000047.1:23199-23414 GCF_055562795.1 Streptomyces sp. NPDC016851 | reverse complement strand
ACCTCGCCATGGCCCTCAACAACCTCGCCAACCATCAAAGCCAGACCGGAGACCGCCAAGCCGCCCTCACCACCGCCACCGAAGCCGTCACCATCCGACGAACCCTGGTCGACGCCAACCCCGCCGCACACCTCCCCAACCTCGCCAGCGCACTCAACAACCTCGCCAACCATCAAAGCCAGACCGGAGACCGCCAAGCCGCCCTCACCAACGCC
>NZ_JBVHEP010000047.1:0-23100 GCF_055562795.1 Streptomyces sp. NPDC016851 | reverse complement strand
CACCGAAGCCGTCCACCACTACCGAACCCTGACCGAAGCCAACCCCGCGGCCTTCCTCCCCGACCTCGCCATTGCCCTCAACAACCTCGCCAACCATCAAAGCCAGACCGGAGACCGCCAAGCCGCCCTCACCAACGCCACCGAAGCCGTCCACCACTACCGAACCCTGACCGAAGCCAACCCCGCGGCCTTCCTCCCCGACCTCGCCATTGCCCTCAACAACCTCGCCAACCAGCAAAGCAAGACCGGAGACCGCCAAGCCGCCCTCACCAACGCCACCGAAGCCGTCACCATCCGACGAACCCTGGTCGACGCCAACCCCGCCGCACACCTCCCCAACCTCGCCATGGCCCTCAACAACCTCACCGACCTGCATCGGAAAAGCACGGACCTGGATGCCGCCATCCGCGCTTCCGACAAGCACCTGACAGGACTGGCCGCAGGCGCGCACGCCGAGTTGCTCACCATCCGCGCTAACTGGCGACTCAAGGTCGGCGATCCCGAAGGAGCAGTCGACGACCTGCTTCTCGCCGCTCTTCGAGCCGAAGAGGAAGAGAAACCGGAGTGGGCAGGACGAGCTCGACGTGTCACCCGCGCCTGCTTCTCGGATCTGGCCGACGACACCACAGCAGGCCCCGCCCTGGACAGGAAGCGTCACGAGTTGCCGCCCTGGGCCACAGCAACGCCGGCACCCGAGGTCGAGGACTTCTTCGCCAAGTGGCTGGCCGAGGACGACTGGAACGATCAGGAGACCCTGCTCCGCGAGGCGTACCCGATCCTCCGCAGCGACGAAGGCCAGGCAGGTCTGCGCGTCCTCCAAGACCTCTATCCGGAATCCATCCGGCTCAGACTGCTCATCCGCATGCTCGATGCCAGCCAGGAGCGCGGTCTGGAGGAGATGCTGAAGGACATCCGAACAGCCCGGGAGCGGAAGGATCTCGTCAACCGCTGGTTGAACACCCCTACTTGGAACGATGACCTGGCATTTCTCTTGGAGCACGGAGAACGCCTGTGCACCGACCCCGAGGTGAGGAAGCTGCTCGGCTCCGACATGGACGACAGCACGTCATTGCAGCACCTCGGCATCCTGCAACTCGCCGACCGTCTCCCCCTGCATGACGTGTACGACGCCATCACGGACCCGCTGGCGGCAGTCGACACCGCGATGGACCTGCTGGACCAGGGGGACATGGACGCATTGCTCCCGCTGTTCCTCGCCGTGCCGAACATCCAGCGGATCTCGTTCGTCGCGCCGTACCTGAACGCGGTCCACTCAGCTCTCTTCCTCAGGCCAGCCGACGCCGGCCCAGACGCGCCGGGCCCCGCCCGTCTGATGGCAGAAGCCGCCGCGCAGGGATCCGACGTCCAGCGCGTCGCCGGCGTCGCCCGTCTGCGCCGGCTGGCGCGTCGCAGGCCCGAACACGCAGCCGTTCTCACCGGGCTCGCCGACGCCCTGGCCGCTGCGCCCTCGACCGCCCCCGCAGACCAGAGTGCCCCCGACGCCGAGTGATGAGGAGCCGTCGAGACCACTCACCGTGAAGGAGTTGTCGTTCCTCAGCGCCATCGGCCTCGCCTTTCACAACGCCTCCGGGTACCGCGACGCGCAGGACACCCTGGACATGGCCCTGAGCGCGTCGGCGCGACTGCGTGCCTCGGGAGTCGCCCAGGCGGTCATCGTCCGGGCCCTGGGGATCGACGAGAGCGAGCTGGCCCACCGTCAACGGGAGATCGCCCACAAACCCCCTCCTCCGGCGCCGGGGAACCACCTCACTCCATGGCTGCCGAGCGTTCCGGCACCGACCTCGGGCCTTTTCCTCGCACAACATCAGGATGAGAACCAATCCCTCAACCTGAGCCAGCAGAGCGAGCAGAACAGTTCCGTCTCGCCTATGTCGTACAGCGTCTCACCCTCCACCGCCGCCACATCCGCTCGCCGTGTCCTCTTCCTCTCCGGCAACGCCCACGCCGGCCGCAACGACTTCACGACCGAGGCCGCCTGCATCCGCCAGGCCCTCGCCGGGAGCTACATCGATCTGGTCGAGAAGGGGGCCGTAGCCCTGGGAGAGATCCGCGGGATCCTGGACCGTCATCACCCGGCCGTCGTCCACCTCGCCGCACACAGCTCCTTCACCGACGTACACCTCACCCAGGACGGCCATGACCTTCCCACGTCGCACAAGGCGCTCTGCGACCAGATCGCCCGGGCCCGCACGCCCCCGCGTCTCGCCGTCCTCAGCTTCTGCGACTCCTACGCGATGGGCGAGGAGCTGTCCGGCGCCGTCACATCCGTGATCAGCTGGCCGTGCCCCATCGTGGACGTCCAGGCCTTGCCTTTCGCCCAGCAGCTCTACCGCTCGCTCGCCTCCGGTGACTCCGTCGCGACCAGCTGCCGGGACGCCCAGGCGGCCATGGGGCGGCGTCCCCCCACGGCGGCGCCGGAGCTCCACGGCGACCAGGTTGCCCGCGTATTCCGAGGGCGAGAAGCCGTCCATGGACCCCCCGTCCCGGGTCCGCTACCCGTACGGGTCGAACCGTGACCCCTCCATAGGCCAGAATGTGCCCGTGCCTTCCCTGTTGCTGATCGAGGACGACGACGCCATCCGGACGGCCCTGGAGCTCTCACTGACGCGCCAGGGTCACCGGGTGGCGACCGCTGCCAGTGGTGAGGACGGTCTGAAGCTGTTGCGCGAGCAGCGGCCGGATCTGATCGTGCTGGATGTGATGCTGCCCGGCATCGACGGGTTCGAGGTGTGCCGGCGTATCCGGCGCACGGACCAGTTGCCGATCATCCTGCTGACCGCGCGCAACGACGACATCGACGTGGTCGTCGGGCTGGAGTCCGGCGCCGACGACTACGTCGTCAAACCGGTGCAGGGGCGGGTGCTGGACGCCCGGATCCGGGCCGTGCTGCGGCGCGGCGAGCGGGAGTCGAATGACGCGGCGAGCTTCGGCAGCCTCGTCATCGACCGCTCGGCGATGACGGTGACGAAGAACGGCGAGGACCTCCAGCTCACGCCGACCGAGCTGCGGCTGCTGCTGGAGCTGAGCCGGCGGCCGGGGCAGGCGCTGTCGCGGCAGCAGTTGCTGCGGCTGGTGTGGGAACACGACTACCTGGGCGACTCGCGGCTCGTGGACGCGTGTGTCCAGCGGCTGCGCGCCAAGGTCGAGGACGTGCCCTCGTCCCCGACGCTGATCCGTACCGTGCGGGGTGTCGGCTACCGGCTGGATCCGCCTCAGTGACACAGGGGAACCAGGGGGGGACCCGCGGCTGGACCGCGGCGCGCAAGGGAGTTCTGTCGCGGCTGCGCTTCACCAGTCTGCGGCTGAGGCTGGTCGTCGTCTTCGGTCTGGTGGCGCTGACGGCCGCCGTGTCCGCGTCCGGCATCGCGTACTGGCTCAACCGCGAGGCCGTGCTCACCCGCGCCCAGGACGCCGTGCTGCGCGACTTCGAGCAGGAGATGCAGAACCGGGCCGGCGCGCTGCCCGATCGGCCCACACAGGACGAGCTCCAGCACACCGCGGGCCAGATGGCGGGCAGCGACCAGCGCTTCAGCGTGCTGCTGGTCGCGACGGACGCCGACGGCAGGACCGTCTACGGCAGCTCCGGCGGGCTGAGCGGCTTCTCGCTGCGGGACGTGCCGGTCTCGCTGCGTACGGCGGTGAACAAGGCGCAGAAGGTCGACGGGGACGAGAAGCACCCGTACCACCTGTACTGGCAGCGGGTCGTCGACCACGACACGCCGTATCTCGTGGCCGGGACGCGGGTGATCGGCGGCGGTCCGACCGGCTACATGCTGAAGTCGCTGGAGCCGGAGGCGAAGGACCTCAACTCGCTGGCCTGGTCGCTGGGGATCGCGACGGGGCTCGCGCTGATCGGCTCGGCGCTGCTCGCGCAGGCCGCGGCGACGACCGTGCTGAAGCCGGTGCAGCGGCTCGGGACGGCCGCGCGGCGGCTCGGGGAGGGCAAGCTGGACACCCGGCTCAGGGTGTCCGGGACCGACGAACTCGCCGACCTGTCACGGACGTTCAACAAGGCGGCCGAGGCGCTGGAGAAGCGGGTCGCCGACATGGCCGCGCGGGACGAGGCGTCCCGGCGGTTCGTGGCCGACATGAGCCATGAGCTGCGGACGCCGCTCACCGCCATCACCGCCGTGACGGAAGTGCTGGAGGAGGAGCTGGAGGCGGAGACCGGGAGCATGGACCCGATGATCGAGCCCGCCGTCCGGCTGGTGGTCAGCGAGACCCGGCGGCTGAACGACCTCGTCGAGAACCTGATGGAGGTCACCCGCTTCGACGCGGGCACGGCCCGGCTCGTCCTGGACGACGTCGACATCGCCGACCAGATCACCGCGTGCATCGACGCCCGCGCCTGGCTGGACGCGGTCGAGCTGGACGCCGAGCGCGGCATCCACGCCCGCCTGGACCCGCGCCGCCTGGACGTCATCCTGGCCAACCTGATCGGCAACGCGCTCAAGCACGGCGGCTCCCCGGTGCGGGTGTCCGTCCGGGTGGAGGACGACTCGCTCGTCATCGAGGTGCAGGACCACGGGCCCGGCATCCCCGAGGACGTCCTGCCGCACGTCTTCGACCGTTTCTACAAGGCCAGCGCGTCCCGGCCGCGCTCCGAGGGCAGCGGCCTGGGCCTGTCCATCGCCCAGGAGAACGCCCACATCCACGGCGGCGAGATCACCGCGGCCAACTCGCCCGACTCGGGCGCGGTGTTCACCCTGCGGCTCCCGCGGCACACGTACGCGCCGGGGGAACAGCCCGCCGAGGGCGAGCGCAAGCACGGGGACGACACCGGCCAGGACCAGGGCGAGGACTCGAAGGGGGACGCCTGATGACCACACGTCTCGGGTCCAGGGCCCGGATCGGTGCCGTGTCGGTGCTCGCCCTGCTGCTCGCCGGCTGCGGGATCCGGGCCACGGAGGTGCCGACGAACTTCGGTCCCGCGCCCTCGCGGGTGCGCTGTTCGCTCGCCGAGCCCGACGTGTCGACGCAGGCCGCGCGGGGACTGCCGGTGCAGGTGTTCCTGCTGTGCGGGTCGTCGCTGGTGACCGTCGACCGGACCGTACGGGTCCCGGACGGCGCGGCCGACTCCGAGCGGCGGATGCTGGTGGCGCAGGGCCTGCTGGACCAGCTGGCGGCGCAGCCGTCGCCCGCCGAGAAGGAGGCCGGCTACAGCACGGACGTACGCGGCGGCATCACCGTGAGCGGGCCCCGGCCCGGTGACCCGGAGGACACCCTGCGGCTCAGCCTGGCGCCGGACAGTCTCACCTCGTACGCCCTCGCCCAGATCGTCTGCACCTTCTCCGACTCGGCGGCCGCCGAGGGCAACGGCTCCGTGGTCCTGGGCGGCCCCGGTGCCGGTCCCCCGCGCCGCTACGAGTGCACGGACGAGGTGCGGGCCCGGCCGGGCAGCAAGGAACCGCCCTCCAAGGACGTGGCCGGGGAGTGAGCGGGCCGGGTCCTGGGCGGCGCCGCGGCCGTCCGCCCGCCGGTCGCCCTGCCCGTCCGCCCGCGTCCGTCCGCCCGGCTGTGGCGTATGCCTCACAGGCCTGACGGGGCCCATCCCGGAACCGATCCTGCCGGAGGCCGCGTCTTGGGTGGCGTGCAGCGTCAAGGCTCCATCGGCGGCAGCGCCGCGTTCCGCATCCGTGTGACAGGAGGTGTCCTCCTCGTCGCACATCTCGCGTTCGTCGCCTGGCTCACGCTGCGGCCGCTGGACGTGCCCTGGGTGATGCCGGCCAATCTGCGGCCGTTCCACGGCATCCAGGCCGATCTCGCCCTGGGCTGGCCCGAGGCGGCCCGGCGGATCTGCGAGGGGCTGGCGCTGCTCGCCCCGCTGGGCGTGCTGCTGCCGATGGCGAGCGGCAGACTGCTGGTCTCGCCGCTGGCGTCCCTGCTGAACACCGTCACGGCCGGTGCCCTGCTGTCGCTGGGCATCGAGCTGCTGCAGACCGGCGTTCCCGGCCAGGTCGTCGACGTCGACTCGCTGTTCCTGAACACCGCGGGCGTGGCCCTCGCGCATCTCGCGCTCGTCCCCGCCGGCCGCTCCTGGCTGCGCCGCCGCACCACCGCGGGCCCACCCCGTACGCCCCTCCCCCCGGAGGAGCCGGCTCAGGGTCGGACCCCGACGATTCCCAGGGTCGGGATCGCCCCGTGGAGCGACGCTTTGCCCCCTTCGTCTCCGTAGCGTGGAGTGCAGATGGGGTACTCGGAGAAGAGGCCTCACGACACCTCACGAAGGAGCCGCACATGTCACGCCTCGCCCGCCCCACCCACGGCCGCATGATCGGCGGAGTGTGCGCCGCGCTGGCGCGGCGCTTCGGCACCTCCACGACGACGATGCGGGTGATCTTCCTCGTGTCGTGCCTGCTGCCCGGCCCGCAGTTCCTGCTGTACATCGCGCTGTGGATCCTGCTGCCCTCGGAGAGCAAGGTGCAGAACAAGGCACAGACGGCCTGGTGACGCACGGTTCGACGGAACACCGATGGGGCGCACCCCCGGACCCGGGGTGCGCCCCATCGACGTGTGTCCGCCTGGGCGGGAGGGTCAGCCGACCGGAACGCCGTTCACCGGGAGGCCGTGCGTGGGCAGGCCCTGCACCGGCAGACCGCCGAGCAGCTTGGCGGCCGGGCCGGTCGGGCCCTCGGCGAGCAGCTGCTCGGCGACCGGCTGGGCGGCGGCGAGACCGGCACCGGCCGCCGTCTGCCCCTGACCCAGCGCCTCGCCCGAGCCCGGCAGCGTCTGGGAGAGCTGCTCCGCCGGGAGCGCCTGGGTGACGGTCTCCAGCGTCTGAGCGGTGTCCGGGAGGGCCGGGGCGGCGGCGTTGGCGGCGCCCGCACCGGCGGCGGCGAAGGCGGCGCCGAGGGCGGCGACACCGAGGGACTTGGCAGCAGACTGCTTCATGAAATGCGTCCTCATAATGGGATGACGGGGTGTGAGCGGTCCAGCGACCGTAATCACGCGGCGCCATCCGCCGCAAACATCGAAATGCGGACGGATTGTGAACACCGCCCGCATTCCCTGTGTGCCGATGACTCTCGGATCAGTCCTCCGAAGGCGAAGAACCGCTGGTAGACGCGGTCTGCCGGAACAGCCATTCGGATTTCAGCTCGGCATATCCGGGCTTGATCACGTCATTGATCATGGCCAGTCGTTCATCGAAAGGAATGAACGCTGATTTCATCGCATTGACGGAGAACCACTGCATGTCGTCGAGTGTGTAACCGAACGCCTCGACAAGGTGCTCGAATTCCCGGCTCATGCTGGTGTGCGACATAAGACGATTGTCCGTGTTGACCGTGGCACGGAAATGCAGTCGGCGCAGCAGCCCGATGGGGTGCTCGGCGTAGGAGGCCGCCGCCCCGGTCTGCAGGTTGGAGCTCGGGCACAGCTCCAGCGGGATGCGCTTGTCCCGGACGTACGAGGCGAGCCGCCCGAGTTCGACGCTGCCGTCCTCGTGGACCTGGATGTCGTCGATGATCCGCACCCCGTGCCCGAGCCGGTCGGCGCCGCACCACTGGAGGGCCTGCCAGATGGACGGCAGTCCGAAGGCCTCGCCGGCGTGGATGGTGAAGTGGTTGTTCTCGCGCTTGAGGTACTCGAAGGCGTCCAGGTGCCGGGTGGGCGGGTAGCCGGCCTCGGCGCCCGCGATGTCGAAGCCGACGACGCCCAGGTCCCGGTAGCGGTTGGCGAGTTCGGCGATCTCCAGGGCGCGGGCCGCGTGCCGCATGGCGGTGAGCAGGGCGCCGACGCGGATGCGCAGGCCCCTCTCCCGGGCGCGGCGCTCCCCCTCGCGGAAGCCCTCGTTGACGGCCTCGACGACCTCTTCGAGGCTCAGACCGCCTTCGAGGTGCTGCTCGGGGGCGTAGCGCACCTCGGCGTAGACGACGCCGTCCTCGGCGAGGTCCTCGGCGCACTCGGCGGCGACCCGCACCAGGGCGTCGCGGGTCTGCATGACGCCGACGGTGTGGGAGAAGGTCTCCAAGTACCGTTCCAGGGAACCGGAGTCGGCGGCCTCGCGGAACCAGACGCCGAGTTTCTCCGGGTCGGTCTCGGGAAGCTGGGTGTAGCCGGTCGCGCGGGCGAGCTCGACGATCGTGGCGGGGCGCAGCCCGCCGTCGAGGTGGTCGTGCAGCAGAACCTTGGGCGCCCGGTGGATCTGGTCCGGTGTCGGGGTGTTCGCGATGGTCTGGCTCGTCATTTCCGCACTCTAACTCCTACGCGCGTAGATGGCGCGTCCTCGGCTGCTTTACGTTTTCGTCGATACGTAACGGTGATCCCCAGGACGGGTCGAGTACACCCGCCCTTCTGACACTGTTCTGTCATGGCACACCAAGCGACGCCGGCGCGCAGGGCCCGGCTGGGAAGGACACTCGGGCCGGAGCCGAAGGCGGTGAGCGGCGTGGTGCTGCTGCTCCCCGGCGGTGACGAGGTCTCCAGCCGCAGGCCGTCGCCCCTGCTGGCGACCGCCTCCGTCCGCGCCCTGGGGCGCCGGCTGGCCCGTGCGGGCCGGGAGGAGGGGCTCGCCGCGCACGTCGTGCACTACCGGTACCGGGGCTGGAACGGCAGCCAGGCCAACCTCGCGGCCGATGCGGACTGGGCGGCCGACGAGGTCGTACGGCGTTACGGAGACGTCCCCGTCTGCCTCGCCGGCATCGGCATGGGCGGCCGGGCCGGGCTGCGGGCGGCCGGCCACGAGGCCGTCAACTCCGTACTGGCGCTCGCCCCTTGGCTGCCGGAGGAGGATGTGGCCGGGACACCCGAACCGGTGAAGCAGCTGGTGGGGCGGCAGGTGCTGATCGTGCACGGCACGAACGACGGGCGGACGGATCCCGAGTTGTCGTTCCGGCTGGCGGCGCGGGCGAAGAAGGCCAACCGGGATGTGTGCCGGTTCGAAGTGCACACGGACGGGCACGGGTTGCATCAGTACCGGGACGAAGTGCTGGCGTTGGCCGAGGACTTCGTGATGGGGGCGTTGTTCGGGCGGGCTGTGTCGCGGCCCGTGCGGGATGCGCTGGCCGCGCCGCCGCCGTTGGGGTTGCGGATGCCGTTGGCTGCGGGGTTCAGTCCTTCTCGGCGGTAGCGCCGTTTGGGTGGCTGTGGTTTTCGGGGTGCGGCTTCGCCGTGGTTGTTCGCGCAGTTCCCCGCGCCCCTAGGTCGGCAACAAACTGCCCCTTCTTGAGAGCAGGAATTTTTTGAAGGCTGCTACCGGGGGTGTGTCCGGGTGGCCTTCCAGCCAGGCCACGCCGATTTCGCGGGCCGCTCGGGGGGCCGTGACCGTCAGTTCGACCACGCCGGGGCGTGGGACTGCTGGTGGGGGCAGGAGGGCCACCCCCAGGCCCGCTGCCACCAGGCCCCTCAGGGTTTCGGCCTCCTCGCCCTCGAAGGCGATGCGGGGCTTGAAGCCGGCCTCCTGGCAGAGGTCGTCGGTGATGCGGCGGAGGCCGTAGCCGGGCTCCAGGGTGACGAACATTTCGTCCGCGGCCTCCGCGAGGCGGATGCGGCGGCGGCCCGCGAGGGAGTGGTCCGCGGGGACGACCAGGCGGAGCTTCTGTTCGTCGAGGCGGCGGGCGACCAGGTCGGGGGCGTCGGGGACGGGGGACGTCAGGCACAGGTCCAGTTCGCCGGCGCGGAGGCGTTCGAGCATGGCCTCGCCGTAGTTCTGGACGAGGCTGAAGCGGACGCGCGGATGGTCGGCGCGGAAGGCCTGGAGGAGGCCCGGGACCGTCTCGGCGCCCATGGTGTGCAGGAAGCCGAAGGCGACCTTGCCGGTGGCGGGGTCGGCGTCGGCCCGCACCTCCTCGGCGGCGCGCTCGACCTCGGCCAGGGCCCGCTCCACGGAGGCGAGGAAGGTGCGCCCGGCCGGGGTGAGGGAGACCGTACGGCCGTGGCGGGCGAAGAGGTCGACGCCGAGGTCCTGCTCCAGGCGGGCCATGGCCCGGGAGAGGGTCGACTGGGGGACGTTCATCTCCTGGGCGGCGCGGGTGACGTGCTCGGTGCGGGCGACGCCGGCGAAGTACGCGAGCCGGGGTGCCAGCACCTTGGACATCTCTGCCATGTCTTCTGTGTCACTGGATGGTGACAGCCGAGCCGTTGAACTGTGTTGATGCACCATGGGAACGATTATGGCGGTTCCATGCATTGGACGGATCAGTGCGCGCGTACGTAGTTTCGAGGCATGTCTCCCGCCAGTACCGGGGCGTCCACCATCGTGGGCGCCGATGCCTCTGTCCCTGCAGCCGACGCACGCATGTCCCCGGGCGGGCCCGGCTACCGCCGGATGAGCCTCGCCCTCTTCCTCGCGGGCGTCGCGACCTTCGCGCTGCTGTACTCCACGCAGGCGCTGCTCCCGCTGATCTCCGGCGAGTTCGGGGTGGCGGCGAGCGACGCGAGCTGGACGGTGGCCGCCGCGACGGGCGGGCTGGCGCTGTTCGTCCTGCCGATGAGCGCCCTGTCGGAGCGCTTCGGACGGCGTACGGTCATGACGGCCTCGCTGGCCGTGGCGGTGACCGTCGGGCTGCTGGTGCCCTTCGCCCCGTCGCTGGGTGTCCTGGTCGTGCTGCGGGCGCTCCAGGGCGCGGCACTGGCCGGGCTGCCGGCGTCGGCGACGGCGTACCTCGCCGAGGAGGTCAGCCCCAAGGCGCTGGTCACCGCGATCGGACTGTTCGTCGCGGGCAACAGCGTCGGCGGCATGAGCGGCCGGGTCATCACCGGCTGGGTCGCCCAGGAGTGGGGCTGGCGGATCGCCGTCGGTGTGATCGGCGCGATCGCCGTGGCCTGCGCGGTGGCCTTCCGGCTGCTGCTCCCCGCCCCGAAGAACTTCAGGACCGGTTCGCTGCGGCCGCGCGTGCTGGCCCGGACGGTCCGTGACCACCTGTCGAACCCGCTGCTGTGCCGGCTGTACGCGATCGGCGCGCTGTTCATGACGGTGTTCGGCGGTGTGTACACGGTCATCGGCTACCGGCTGACCGAGGCGCCGTTCTCGCTGCCGCAGGGCATCATCGGCTCGATCTTCCTGGTGTACCTCGTCGGTACGGTGTCGGCGTCGACGGCCGGACGGCTGGTGGGCCGCCTGGGCCGCCGGGGCGCGCTGTACGCGGGCGGCGGTACGACGGCGGCGGGTCTGCTGCTGTCCCTGGCCGGCTCCCTGCCGCTGGTCCTGCTGGGCCTGGTCCTCATCACGGCGGGCTTCTTCGCGGGCCACGCGGTGGCCTCCTCGGCGGTCAGCAAGACGGCCACGACCGGCCGCGCACAGGCCTCGGCGCTCTACCAGTCGGCCTACTACATCGGCTCCAGCGCGGGCAGCACGGTCGGCGCGATCGCCTTCCACGCGGGCGGCTGGGCCGGCACGGTCGGGGTCGGCCTGCTGGCGGTCCTGGGCGTCGTGACGATCACGGTGTTCGGGACGCGGGCGGCACGGACGCAGCGGCGGCTGACCACGGCCGCCTGATGCCGGCAAACGGACTGTTCCCCCTGGTCGGGGCCGGTTGTCAGTGGGCGCGGATAACGTCCGCGTCTGCTGACCACCGGATTCGACCAGGGGGATCTTTCATGGAGTTCGGCATCGACCGCACGGCGTTCGCCGAGGCAGTGGGCCGGGCCGTACGGGCGCTGCCCACGCGGACGCCGGTGCCGGTGCTGGGCGGACTGCTGCTGGAGGCGGACGCGAGGCGGCTGGCCGTGACGGGGTTCGACTTCGAGGCGGCGGTACGGGTGGAGGCCGACGCCGAGGTCGCGGAGCCCGGGCGGGTGCTCGTCCTGGGGCGGCGGGTGCTGGACGTCTGCCGGGTGCTGCCGGACGGGCCGGTGAGCTGCGCGCTGGAGGCATCGCGGTTCACGGTGGAGGCGGGCGGTACGCGATTCGGCCTGTCGACGCTGCCCCTCGCCGAGTACCCGGCCCTGCCGGCGCCGCCCGCGCCGTACGGCACGGTGGACGCCGCCGCCTTCGCGACCGCTGTCGCCCAGGTCGCCGTCGCGGCCGGGCGCGACGAGACGCTGCCGCTGCTGACGGGCGTCCAACTGCGCCTGGACGGCGGGGAGATGACGCTGGCCGCCTCGGACCGCTACCGGTACGCCGTGCGGCGGCTGGAGTGGCGGCCGGGGGCGGCGGCCGACGGTGCGGTGGACGCGTTGCTGCCCGCGCGGCGCCTGCTGGACGTCGCGCGGTCGCTGGGCCGTGGCGGGGACGTGGTGATCGGCTGGGACCCGGCCGGGGGCGGCGGGCTGATCGGCTTCGAGGGCGGGCGGACGCGGACGGCGCTGCGGCTCCTCGACGGGCGGCTGCCGACGTACAGGTCGCTGTTCGACATGACGGGGGCCGCGGTCGCCGAGGTCGAGTGCGAGGGGCTCGCGGAGGCCGTGCGGCGGGTCGCGGTGGTGGCGGAGGCGAACAGTCCGGTGCGGCTGGACTTCTCGTCCGACGGGTCCGTCATGCTCCGCGCCGGCTACGGCGACGACGTGGCCGCCCAGCGCCTGCCGGCCACGCTGACCGGCGCCGACGAGCTGCCGGTGGCCTTCAACCCGGCCTATCTGCTGGACGCGCTGACGTCCTTCGAGAGCCCGCGCGTACGGCTGGAGCTGCTGGGGGCGGGGCAGCGGGCGCTGCTGCACGCGGTGCCGGACGGCGGGGCCGCGGAGGGGGGCGGGGGCATGGCCGGGGAGCATCGGCATCTGCTGATGTCGGTGAAACAGCTGGTCTGAAGCGCTGCTCCTGCCTGCGCGTTTGTGCGCTCGGGGGGCCGTTGTCAGTGCGCTGCGGTAGCTTCCGAAGTGCTGGACGCGATGGCGCGTGACAGAACTTCCACAGGGGTGGGTGGACGATGACGAACGGCACGGCGACACCAACAGATCTGGACACCAGGCTGGAGGCACACCGGACGGAGCTGACGGGGTACTGCTACCGGATGCTCGGCTCCTCCTTCGAGGCCGAGGACGCGGTGCAGGACACGATGATCCGTGCCTGGCGCAGCTACGACAAGTTCGAGGGCCGCTCCAGCCTCCGCTCCTGGCTCTACCGCATCGCGACCAACGTGTGCCTGGACATGCTGACCGCGGGCAACAAGCGCGCCAGGCCCATGGACCTGACCGAATCCACCCCGCTCGCCCAGGCGGCCCTCACCCCCCGCCCGGACAACACCTGGCTGGAGCCCATGCCGGACGCCCGCGTGCTGCCCACGACCCATGACCCGGCGGAGGTGGCGATAGGCAAGGAGTCCGTGCGGCTCGCCTTCATGGCCGCCCTGCAGAAGCTGCCGGCCAAGCAGCGGGCCGTGCTGATCCTGCGCGAGGTGCTGGCCTGGAAGGCCAGCGAGGTCGCCGAGCTGCTGGGGACGTCGGTGGCGTCGGTCAACAGCGCCCTCCAGCGGGCCCGCGCCACCCTGGCCGAGCGGCCGGAGCCGGGCGCCGAAGCGGCCGTCTCCGACCCGCTGGACGCGGACCAGCAGAAGCTCCTGGACCGCTACGTGGCGGCCTTCGAGGGCTACGACATGACGGCGCTGACGGCCCTGCTGCACGAGGACGCGGTGATGACGATGCCGCCGTTCGACCTGTGGCTGACCGGCGTCGGCGACATCACCGGCTTCATGACCACCCTGGGCGCGCCCTGCGCGGGTTCCCGGCTGGTGCCGGTCCAGGTCAACGGCCTGCCGGGGTTCGCCCAGTACAAGCCGGACCCGGAGACCGGCGGCTTCACACCGTGGGCGGTCCAGGTGCTGGAGATCTCAGACGGCCGGATCACCGGGTTCCACTGCTTCCTCGACACCAAGCGCTGGTTCCCGCTCTTCGACCTGCCCCTCCACCTCGAAGCGGAGACCGACCAGGTCGAGCAGGGCGCGTAGGGCCGGATCGGGGTCGCGCAGTCTGATCCGGCCCCCGGCCCTGCGGGCGGCGAGCTGGAGGCGTGCGAGCAGGTCGACGGCGGCGAGCCCCGGCGGCCCGAGGCCTCCGACGTCGCACACCACGACCCGGGCACGGCTGGTGTGCAGCAGTGCCCTCACGTCGTCGCTCAGTCCGCTCACCTCGTCCCGGGCGACGGGGCCGGGGAGCACGAGCACGGGGGGTGTCATGGCGTCCACGATCGGTAGACCGGGCGGGCGGCGGTAACTCATCGCGGCTGTCCGTCCTGTCGGCGCCGTAAGGATCACATTGACCTGGGTACGGCCTTCCCCGGAGGGTTGGCTGTATGCCCCATGCATCTGCCCCTCCCGCGCTGTCCCTTGCCCGTGTCGCCGGTGAGGGGATCCCGTGCAGGGGGTGCTGAGCGGCTTCGCGGTCATCGCGGTCGTCATCGGAGTCGGCTATCTGATCGGCCGCCGGGGATATCTGGGCGACGGCGGGCGCGAGGTCCTGACGAAGCTGGCCTTCCACGTGGCGTCTCCCGCCCTGCTCTTCACGACGCTCGCCCAGGCCGACCTGTCGGTGACCTTCTCCGACCGGCTGCTGGTCACGGCGATGAGCACGGCGGCGGTGGCAGGTGTCTTCGTGGCGGTGGGGGCCGCGCGCGGCTGGGGTGTGGGCCGGACGACGATCGGCGCGCTGTGCTCCAGCTACGTCAACTCGGGCAACCTGGGCATCCCGATCGCGGTGTACGTGCTGGGCGACGCGTCGCTGGTCGCGCCGGTGCTGCTGTTCCAGCTGGTGGGCGTCACGCCGGTGGCGCTGACGGTCCTGGACCTGGCGAGCGGCGGCGAGAAGCGGCCCCTGTGGCAGCGCCTGCTCACGCCCCTGCGCAACCCGATAGCACTGGGCTCCCTGGCCGGTGTGGCGGCGTCGGCGTCGGGCCTGCACGTCCCCGGGCCCTTGATGGACCCGCTCACCCTGATCGGCAACATGTCTGTCCCGGCGGTGCTGCTGGCCTTCGGCATCTCCCTGCGCGGCAGCACGCTCCCGCTGCGCGGCGCGGAACGGGCTCCTGTCCTCCTCGCCGTGACCCTCAAGGCGGTCATCCAGCCCCTGGTCGCCTGGGCACTCGCAGCGGGCGTCTTCGGCCTCCACGGGGCCTTGCTGCTCGACGTGGTGGTGACGTCGGCGCTTCCGGCGGCGCAGAACCTGTTCACGTACGCGAGCAGCTATCGGGTGGGCGAGGTGCTGGCGAGGGAGTCGATCCTGTTGTCGACGGTGGTGTCGGTGCCGGTTCTGGTGGTGGTGGCGGCGCTTCTCGGGTGACTCACTTCTCCGGGAACTCGCCGGTGTCGAGTTCGAGGGCGAAGGGCTCCGGCAGGGAGATGCGTTCTCCGAACTTGCCTGCGCGCAGGAGGCGGTACACGCCTTCCTTCGGCTCCCCGTACAGCCTGCGAGGTGACCTCGACCGCGAGCTGGGCAACGGAAGCGGGCACGAAGCGGTCGCTGCCCTCGTTCGGCAAGTCCGGTACGACGACGAGGTCGGGCACATACAGCCCGAGCCGCGCCGGAACGGCCGTGCCCAGCCGCTGGAAGATGTTCCAGTGACTGGGGATCACCTCGAAGAGGCGGCGCTGGACACTTTCGACGATGCGGTGATGCTTGTTCGTGCAAAGGGGTGTCACGGTGACGAGCCCCTCGATGATCTCCACCTTGCACCCCTTGGGGGCATCCGTCTGCTCCCAGATCCAGACCAGCTCGTCCCACTCGTCGTCCGTCAGGATGTAATCGCCGTCCAGCACGGTCATGGCGGCATTCAACACGCCGAACGGGACCGGCGGAGGTCCACCGGTCCCGTTCATCCGAACGGCGAAACCCCAGCTCAGGCGATACGTTCCAGCACCACCGGCGACGGTGTGAAGTCCGTGCCGGGGGCGGCCACGTCGTAGGAGCCCTCGATCGACTGGAGGGCGTACTCGAAGCGTTCCGGGGTGTCCGTGTGGAGGGTCAGGAGGGGCTGGCCCTCGCTCACCGTGTCGCCCGGCTTGGCGTGCATCTCCACGCCCGCGCCCGCCTGGACCGGGTCCTCCTTGCGGGCGCGGCCCGCGCCCAGGCGCCAGGCCGCGACGCCGATGCCGTAGGCGTCGAGGCGGGTGAGGACGCCCGAGGACGGAGCCTTGATCACGTGCTGTTCGCGAGCCACCGGAAGCGCCGCGTCCGGGTCGCCGCCCTGGGCCGTGATCATGCGACGCCAGACGTCCATCGCCGAGCCGTCGGCCAGGGCCTTGGCCGGGTCGGCGTCCCTGATGCCCGCCGCGTCGAGCATCTCGCGGGCCAGGGCGATCGTCAGCTCGACCACGTCCGCCGGGCCGCCGCCCGCCAGGACCTCCACCGACTCGCGGACCTCCAGCGCGTTGCCGGCCGTCAGGCCGAGCGGGGTCGACATGTCCGTGAGGAGCGCGACCGTCTTCACGCCGTGGTCGGTGCCGAGGCCCACCATCGTGGAGGCCAGCTCGCGGGCGTCCTCCAGGGTCTTCATGAAGGCGCCCGTGCCGACCTTCACGTCCAGCACCAGCGAACCCGTGCCCTCCGCGATCTTCTTCGACATGATCGAGGAGGCGATCAGCGGGATCGCCTCGACCGTGCCGGTGACGTCCCGGAGGGCGTACAGCTTCTTGTCGGCCGGGGCCAGGCCGTCGCCCGCCGCGCAGATCACCGCGCCCGTGGTGTCCAGGACGTGCAGCATCTCCTCGTTGGAGAGCAGGGCGCGCCAGCCGGGGATCGACTCCAGCTTGTCCAGCGTGCCGCCCGTGTGGCCGAGGCCGCGGCCCGACAGCTGCGGGACCGCGGCACCGCAGGCGGCGACCAGGGGGGCCAGCGGCAGGGTGATCTTGTCGCCGACGCCGCCGGTGGAGTGCTTGTCGGCCGTCGGGCGGGAGAGGGACGAGAAGTCCATGCGCTCGCCGGAGGCGATCATCGCGGCCGTCCAGCGGGCGATCTCGCGGCGGTTCATGCCGTTGAGCAGGATGGCCATCGCGAGGGCCGACATCTGCTCGTCGGCCACCTCCCCGCGGGTGTACGCGTCGATGACCCAGTCGATCTGCTCGTCGCTGAGTTCGCCGCGGTCCCGCTTGGTGCGGATGACGGAGATGGCGTCCATGGCCATGGCTTGGGCTTCCTTCCGAGGATTCCAGAAGCCGTACGGCCCCCCTGAGCCGGTCGCGTGAGCAACTCAGGGGGGCCGCACGGGGATTACTTGGTGAGGTGCTCCGGGCCGAAGGCCTGGGGCAGCATCTCCGACAGCGGCAGGATCCCCGCCGGGGTCTGAAGCAGCAGGTCCGGGCCGCCGAACTCGTGCAGCAGCTGGCGGCAGCGGCCGCACGGCACGAGCGTGGCGCCGTCGCGGTCGACGCAGGTGAAGTGCGTCAGCCGGCCGCCGCCGGTGTTGTGCAGCTCGGAGACCAGGCCGCACTCGGCGCACAGGCCGAGTCCGTACGAGGCGTTCTCGACGTTGCAGCCGGAGATGATCCGGCCGTCGTCGACCAGGGCGGCCACGCCGACCGGGTAGCCGGAGTAGGGGGCGTACGCCCGGGACATGGCGTCCCGGGCCACCGTGCGCAGCTTCTCCCAGTCGACGTCCGGGCCGGCGCCGGTCACTTGCCCTGCCCCTTCCGGTACGGCATGCCGTTCGCCCTCGGCATCCGCAGGCGCTGGGCGGACAGGGCGAGGACCACCAGGGTGATGACGTACGGCGTGGCGGAGACGACCTGGTTCGGGACCTCGTCGGTGGTCGCGTACCAGGTGAACACCAGGGCGCCGGCGATCAGGGTCGCCGCGGCCGGGACGTACTTCTTGCGGACCACGAGCCAGATGGCGCCGATGACCAGCAGCAGCGCGCCGAGCAGCAGCAGGGCGTGGACGTTGGCGGAGCCGCCGCGCAGGTTGAGGCTGTCGGTGTAGCCGAACAGGCCCGCGCCGAGGGCGAGTCCGCCCGGCATCCAGTTGCCGAAGATCATCGCCGCGAGGCCGATGAAGCCGCGGCCGCTGACCTGGCCCTCCAGGTAGAAGGGGTTGGCGACGATCGACAGGAAGACACCGCCGAGGCCGGCCAGACCGCCGGAGATGATCACGGCGATGTACTTGTACTTGTAGACGTTGACGCCGAGGGACTCGGCGGCGACCGGGTTCTCGCCGCAGGAGCGCAGCCGCAGGCCGAACGCGGTGCGCCACAGCACCCACCAGGTGCCGGGGATCAGCGCGACGGCGATCAGGGTCAGCCAGGAGACGTTGGTGACCAGGCCGCCGAGCAGGCCGGCGATGTCGGAGATGAAGAACCAGCCCTGGTTGTTGAGATCCCTGAGCGCGTCGGACAGGCCCGGCACCGTGAAGCTGCCGAGGGAGTCGACCGCGGGGGACTGCTTGGCGGAGCCGCCCGAGTGGCCCTCGAAGGCGAGGGGGGCGAGGTAGCGGGTGGCGCCGAGGGCGAGGATGTTGATGGCCACACCGGAGACGATGTGGTTGACGTTGAAGGTGACGGTCACGAAGGCGTGCAGCAGGCCGCCGATCGCGCCGCCGGCGATGCCCACGAGGACACCGGTCCACGGGCCCCACTGGAAGCCGGCCCAGGCGCCGAACCAGGTTCCGAGGATCATCATGCCCTCGAGGCCGATGTTGACCACGCCCGCGCGCTCGGCCCACAGACCGCCGAGACCGGCGAGGCCGATCGGCACGGCGAGCTGGAGCGCGGTGGACATCTGGCTGACGTTGGTGATGCCGTCGGCGCCGGTGATGAGGCGGACGATCGAGGTGAGCGCCAGGCCGCCGGCGATGATCAGCAGCAGGACGGGCAGCGACAGGCGGCGGCCGGTCGGCGCCGCGGGCTGCAGCGTGGGCTGGTTGAGGTCGGTCGCGGTGGTCATCGGCCAGCCACCTCCTTCGTGGTGTTGTTGTTGCCGAGGACGTGACCGGCGGCCAGTTCGGCGCCGACCCGGCGCTGCTGGCGGCGCAGGCCCCACTCGCGGACGGCCTCGTAGGAGACGACGACCGAGAGCACGATCAGGCCCTGCATGATGACCGCGATCTCCTTGTCGTAGCCGTGGAAGTCCAGCTCGGGCGAGGCCTTGTCGAGCCAGGCCCACAGCAGGGCGGCGAAGGCGATGCCGACGGGGCTGTTGCGGCCGAGCAGGGCGATGCCGATGCCGAGGAAGCCGATGCCCGTGGGGAAGTTCAGGCTGTAGGTGTGGGTGTCGCCGAGCAGGATCGGCAGGCCGGCGAGGCCCGCGATACCGCCGGAGATCAGCATGGCGCTGAGCACCATCCGCTTGGGGTCCACACCGCTGGCCGCGGCGGCGGTCTGCGAGGCGCCGGAGGCGCGCAGGTCGAAGCCGAAGCGGGTGCGGTTGAGGACGACCCAGTAGCCGATGCCGAGCAGGACGGCGAGCAGCACCAGGCCGTAGATCTCGCCGGCCGCGCCCATGGGGATGCCGGGGATCCAGCCGGACTCGTGCATCTCGCCGGTGGTGTTGTTGTTGCCGACCTTCACACCGAAGACGTTCGGCAGCCACAGGTAGGCGATCACGGAGGTGGCGATCGCGTTGAGCATGATCGTGGCGACGACCTCGCTGACGCCGCGGGTGACCTTGAGGACACCGGCGATGCCGGCCCAGAAGGCGCCGGTGAGGACGGCGGTCAGGAGCAGCAGCGGGACCTGGAGGGCGGCCGGCAGAGCGGCGTGGGCGCCGACGATCGCGGCCAGCATCGCGCCGAGCTGGTACTGGCCGTCGACGCCGATGTTGAACAGGTTCATCCGGAAGCCGATGGCCACCGAGAGCGCCGCGATGTAGTACATCGAGGCCTGGTTGATGATCAGGACCTGGATGTCCGAGAAGCCGAGCTGCTCGAACATCAGGGCGTACGGCTCGACCGGGTTCTGGCCCGACGCGACCAGCACGATCGAGGTCAGGGCGAAGGCCACGGCGAGCGCGATGACCGGTCCGGCCACCGCGAGGAGCACGCGCTCCCTGTCGAACTTCTTCATCAGCGGGCCTCGTCTTCCGGAGACTCGGGGGCGTCGCCCTTCGAGATCTCGGGGGTCTCTTCATGCTCGAGGTGCCCGGTGGCGGCACCGGTCATGGCCGAGCCGAGCTCCTCGGGGGTGATGGCGGCCGGGTCGGCGTCCGCGACCAGCTTGCCGTTGTAGATCACGCGCAGCGTGTCGGACAGGCCGATGAGCTCGTCCAGGTCGGCGGAGATCAGCAGGACGGCCAGGCCCTCGCGGCGGGCCTCGCGGATGTGGTCCCAGATGGCGGCCTGGGCGCCGACGTCCACGCCCCGGGTGGGGTGGGCGGCGATCAGGAAGCGCGGCTTGTGGCTCATCTCGCGGCCGACGATCAGCTTCTGCTGGTTGCCGCCGGACAGGGAGGCGGCGGTGACGTCGATGCCGGGGGTGCGGACGTCGTACTCCGTGACGATCCGCCGGGTGTCCTCCTGGGCCGCCTTCGGGTCCAGCCAGACGCCCTTGGCGAGCGGCTTCTCGGTGACGTGGCCGAGGATACGGTTCTCCCAGAGGGGTGCCTCCAGGAGCAGGCCGTGGCGGTGGCGGTCCTCGGGGATGTAGCCGATGCCCTGCTCGCGGCGCCTGCGGGTGGGCCAGGCGGTGATCTCCTCGTCGGCGAGCCGGATGGTGCCGGAGTCGGCGGACCTGAGGCCGATGAGCGCGTCGACCAGCTCGGTCTGGCCGTTGCCCTCGACACCGGCGATGCCGAGGACCTCGCCCGCGTGGATGGTGAAGCTGATGTCGTCGAGGAGGGCCTTGCCGCCCGGTGCGGCCAGGCGGAGCCCGTCGACGGCGATGACCGGGCGGTCGGTGACCGTGGACTCGGCCGTCTCGGGCGTGGGCAGCTCGCTGCCGACCATCATCTCGGCGAGCTGGCGCGGGGTGGTCTCGGAGGGGACGGCCGTGCCGACGGTGGTGCCGCGGCGGATGACGGTGATCTCGTCGGCGACGGAGAGCACCTCGCCGAGCTTGTGCGAGATGAAGATGACCGACAGGCCCTCGGAGCGCAGTTCGCGCAGGTTGGCGAAGAGGGCGTCGACCTCCTGCGGCACGAGCACGGCGGTCGGCTCGTCCAGGATGAGGATGCGGGCGCCGCGGTAGAGGACCTTGAGGATCTCCACGCGCTGACGGGCGGCGACGCCGAGCTCCTCGACCAGGAGGTCGGGCCTGACGTCGAGGCCGTAGCGCTCGGAGAGCTCCTTGATCTTGCGGCGGGCCTTGGCGCCGATGCCGTACAGCTGCTCGCTGCCGAGCACGACGTTCTCGAGGACCGTGAGGTTGTCGGCGAGCATGAAGTGCTGGTGGACCATGCCGATGCCGCGGACGATGGCGTCGGCCGGCGACGAGAAGGTGACGTGCTCGCCGTCGACGGTGATGGTGCCCTCGTCCGGCTTCTGCATGCCGTAGAGGATCTTCATCAGCGTCGACTTGCCGGCGCCGTTCTCGCCGACGAGGGCGTGCACGGTGCCCTTGCGGACGCTGAGGTGGATGTCGTGGTTGGCCACGACGCCGGGGAAACGCTTGGTGATCCCGGCGAGTTCGACGGCGGTCACCGATTCGTTGACCGCCGCTCCGGCCGGAGGGCTGCTGGACGCGTTGATGGCGCACTCTCCTGGGGACGGGGGCCGTCTACGCGCGTAGCGCCCCTACGGCATACAAAGGGGCCGACGCCCCGCGCCAACGGGGTACGAGGAGCAGCCTCCCCGTACCCCGTCGAGCGGACGTAACCCCGGGGGTTACCGCCTGCTTCGAGGCAGTCGCTCGTCAGCTGCTCTTGACCTTGATCTCGCCGCTGATGATCTTCTCCTTGGCCGTCTTGATGGCTTCCTGAAGCTCGGCGTCGTCCGCGAACTTCGGGTTGGAGTCCGACAGGCTCACCTCGCCGGTCTTCAGATCGCCACGAACGATACCGGTCTCGGGCTTGCCGTCCTCGACCGACTTCGCCAGGTTGTACACCGCCTTGGCGACGTCCTTCATCGCCGAGGTGAGGATGGAGTCCTTGTACTTGGCGAGGGCCTCCTGCTTGTACTGGTCGGAGTCCACACCGATGGCCCACACCTTCTTGGCGGCGGCGGCCTCGATGACACCCTGACCGGACAGGCCGGCGGCCGCGTAGACGACGTCGGCCTTCTTCTCGATCTGGCCCTCGGCAGCCGTCTTGCCCTTGTCGGGGCTGGAGAAACCACCCTCCTCGGCCGTCTGCGTCAGGTACTGCGACAGGACCTTCACCTTCGGGTTCGTGTCCTTGACGCCCTGCTGGAAGCCCGCCTGGAACTTGTGGATCAGCGGGATGTCCACACCACCGACGAAGCCGACGACGTTCGACTTGGTGCTCTTGGCGGCGGCGACACCGGCCAGGTACGAGGCCTGCTCCTCGCTGAAGACGAGGTCGGCGACGTTCTTGGAGTTGATCGTGGCGTCGTCGACGATGCCGAAGGTGGTCTTCGGGAACTTCTCAGCGGCACCCTTGACGGCCGCGGCGTACGCGTAGCCGACGCCGATGACCGGGTTGTAGCCCTGCTTCGCCAGCGAGACCAGACGCTGCTCCTTGTCGGCGTCCGTCTCGCCCTCGGTGGGCTCCAGGTCGGCCGTCTGGTAGCCGAACTCCTTCTTCGCCTGCGCCAGGCCGGCGTACGCGGCGTCGTTGAAGGACTGGTCACCCTTGCCGCCGACGTCGTACGCGATGGCGAGGCCCTTGTTCCCCTTCGAGTCCGACGACCCGGAGGTCGAGGTGCTGCCACAGGCGGAGAGGGCGAGGGCCAGGGAGGCGGTCGCTGCGCCTGCGACCGTGATCCGGGAAATCCGGCGCATGTGTGGGTGCTCCTGTCGTACTACCGGGGCCGCATAGCGCCGGGACGGTTCAGCTTCGGCGCTGGCTTCGCCGCAGATTAACGCGCGTAGACCTGCCTGAAAACCCCTTCTGTCCACCTTGTTATGCGCCCGTGGCCAAGCCATCACCCGGCCTTGGTCGGGGCGTTGCCGACTGCGAACGCAAGGTGGCGCTGGGTGATCCGGTTCCCGGTTCCCGGCCTCCGATTCCTGGTTCTCCACGGGAACGGCGGAGCGGGGGGGGGGCCCCCCGGGGCCCCCCCCCCCCCCGGGGGGGGCCCCCCCCCCCCCGGGGAAAAACCCCCGGGGGGGGGGGTTTGGGGACCCGCGGGGGGGGGGGCCCTGGGCAGGGCGCACCCCCCCCCGACCCC
>NZ_JBVHEP010000046.1:0-37363 GCF_055562795.1 Streptomyces sp. NPDC016851 | reverse complement strand
GTGCGGTGCAGTCCTAGACAGCTCCACCACACCGGAGGTCTTCGCCATGATCAAGCCCGGTCAGTGTCAACAACGCTCGTGATCAATACACCTAGGACGCGGTGAGTTCCTTGCGGAGCACCGCACACGGGCGCTTCATCTCCCGGTCCTCGCGATGGTCGATGACCTCGTAGCCGAGGGCGGTCCAGAAGGCCAGGGCCTTCGGGTTGTCGTCGAGGACGGCGAGGCGTACGGCGCTGCGGTCCGCCGCGCGGAAGCGGTCCTCCACGAGGGTGGCCAGGCGGCGGCCGTGGCCCTGGCCGTGCAGGCTCGCGTCCACCAGCAGGAGGCCGATCCACGGGTCCGGGTCGGCGGGGTCGGGGTGGTGGGCGAGGGTGATCGCGATCCCGGTCAGGAGGCCGAAGCTGCGGGCGAGCAGGACGTCGGTGCCGGGCCGGGCCCATTCCTCCGACAGGGCGTGCGCCACCTGCTCCGGGCGGACGTCGTGCGGGTCGGGGAAGTCGCCGGTGAGGGTGTGCAACGCGTGGTTGGAGGCGTAGAGGGCCGTGAGCTCCGCGAGGAGGGGTTCGGGGAGGGAGTGGCCCGGGGGTGGCGGGAGCAGCGGGTCGAGGATCACATCGGGAACGTATCGCGGGCGGTTCGGGAACGTATCGCGGGCGCGGGCGCGGGCGCGGGCGCGGGCGCGGGCGCGGGCGCGGGCGCGGGCGCGGGCGCGGGTCGGGGGTCGGGGGTCGGGGGTCGGGGACGGGGACAGGGAAGCCCCCGGGCCGGTGGACCGGCGCCGGGGGCTTCTGGCCCGCGTGAGGGCGTCCGTCAGACGTTCACGCCGAAGTCCTGGGCGATGCCGACCAGACCCGAGGCGTAGCCCTGGCCGACCGCGCGGAACTTCCACTCCGCGCCGTTGCGGTACAGCTCGCCGAAGACCATGGCCGTCTCCGTGGCCGCGTCCTCCGACAGGTCGTAGCGGGCGATCTCGGCGCCGCCGGCCTGGTTGACGATGCGGATGTAGGCGTTGCGCACCTGGCCGAAGTTCTGCGAGCGGTTCTCGGCGTCGTAGATGGACACCGGGAAGACGATCTTGTCGATGTCGGCCGGGAGGCCCGCCAGGTTGACGTTGATCGCCTCGTCGTCGCCGGCGCCCTCACCCGTGCGGTTGTCGCCGGTGTGGACGATCGTGCTGTCCGGGGTCTGCTTGTTGTTGAAGAACACGAAGTGGGCGTCCGAGTAGACCTTGCCCTGCGTGTTGACCGCGATCGCGGACGCGTCGAGGTCGAAGTCCGTGCCGGTGGTGGTGCGGACGTCCCAGCCGAGGCCCACGGTGACAGCGGTCAGGCCCGGAGCCTCCTTGGTGAGCGAGACGTTGCCACCCTTGGACAGGCTTACAGCCATTGTTGGGAGTCCCTTCCCTCGTTTACGTACGGCAAAGAAGCTACAGCTACCCCCATGAACGTGGAGAGGGGTACGCGAGGTTCCAGGTCCTTTACTTTCTTTACGCGCGATTATTCGGGTGACGTGGACCGGTCAGGAGCGGGAACATGGAGGGCATGCCTGGTCCCCACGTCATCCGCGGCTCCGTCTCCCTGCCCGAGGCCGAGCTCATCTGGCGTTTCTCCCGGTCGTCGGGGCCGGGCGGGCAGCACGTCAACACCACTGACTCGAAGGTCGAGCTCAGCTTCGACCTGGCGAAGACCGAGGCGCTGCCCGAGGTGTGGAAGCAGCGGGCCCTGGAGCGGCTGGCCGGGCGCCTGGTCGACGGAGTCGTCACCGTACGCTCCTCCGAGCACCGGTCCCAGTGGCGCAACCGCGAGGCCGCCGCCGTACGCCTCGCCGCGCTCCTCGCCGAGGCGACCGCACCCCCGCCCAAGCCCCGCAAGCCGACCCGGATCCCCCGGGGCATCAACGAGCGGCGGCTGCGCGAGAAGAAGCAGCGCTCGGAGACCAAACGGGGCCGCACCGGCCAGAACTGGGGCTAGGCGCGTTCCCTCAGGCCAGCTCGAGTACCCCTACCGTCTCGCCGCCGCTGGTCTCCCCGTTCGTCTGGAAGCCGAGCCCCAGGTAGAAACCCTCCGGGCCGGCGGGGCCGGGATGCCAGGTGACGTAGAACCGCTTGGTGCCGCGCCGGCGCAGTTCCTCCGCGACGGACTCGACGGCGAAGCGGCCGTAGCCCCTGCCCTGCTCCCCGGCCGCGATGTTCAGCCGCCACAGGCCCGAGCGCAGCACGCTGCCGTCCTCGTACCAGTCGATGTCGAGGAAGGCCATGAGGAAGCCGACCGGGCGGTCGCCGTCGACGATCAGGCGGGGCCAGGCGACCCCGGGATGCACATAGGCCTCGGCGAGCGACTTCACGACCGGGGAGACCGCGTGTTCCTGGTCGGGGCGGACGCGGATGCCGAGTGCGGAGTCGAGGTTCCCGGCGGTGATCTCTTCGAGGCGTGGACCCGTCTTTGTCATGCGCGCACCCCTAGGCGCGCCGATCACCCCGGACCACCGGGTTTTCACGTCACCCCAGGTGCCGGTACCGCCCCCGGAAGTACGTCAGCGGCCCGCCCTCGGCGCTCGGCACGCGGGCCGTCAGGACACGGCCGATGACGAGGGTGTGGTCGCCGGCCCGGACCCGCTGCTCGGTGCGGCACTCCAGGACGGCCAGGGCGCCGCCGACCAGAGGCGCGTCGGTGTACTCGCCGCGCGTGTACGGGATGTCCGCGAAGAGCAGACGGTCGCTGACGCGGCCCTTCATGGCGAAGCGGCCCGCGATGTGCCGCTGGCTCTCGGAGAGGACCGAGACCGCCCACAGGGGCTGCTCGTCGAGCAGCTCGTCCATGCGGGAGCCCTCGCGCAGGCTCACCAGCACCAGGGGCGGGTCCAGGGACACCGACATGAAGGCCGTGGCCGTCATACCCGCGTCCTCGCTGCCCGGCGCCGAGGGGTCGTCCGGGTCGAGCGGCGGCTCCTGCGCGGTCACCAGGACCACGCCCGAGGCCAGCCGGGACATGGCGGCGCGGAACTCGTCGTTGCTCACCCCCTCAGCATGCCCGGAGGCGGGCGGC
Organism: Streptomyces sp. NPDC016851; assembly: GCF_055562795.1. Taxonomy (NCBI): domain Bacteria; kingdom Bacillati; phylum Actinomycetota; class Actinomycetes; order Kitasatosporales; family Streptomycetaceae; genus Streptomyces; species Streptomyces sp. NPDC016851. The sequence goes on along the minus strand of NZ_JBVHEP010000046.1, from coordinate 34,316 downwards.
GGAATGATCGCGGGCGTGACAGCGGGAGTGTTCGGCACACCCGAAACGCTAATCTCCGGCTCCGGCGCCCCGCATCGGGCTCCCGCCCGATCACGGTCCTAGGACTCCTGACAGGCTTCCGACGGGCTCCTCACGGGACCTCAGGCGGAGTCCACGCGGACCGCCGAAGGGCTTTCGGTGGTCAGGGGGAAATATATGTGCGCACCCGACAAAGTTTGCGTTCGGTAGCCGCACGTGAAGAACGCAGAAACTCCACTCAATTGTTCAGGTTTGCCTGTGACTTGAGTCACAAGGGGCATGAATTGTTGACCCTGTGTACCGAGTGAGCAGCGCGCTGTGATTCAGTGGCTGGGAAGCTGCCAGGACGATACGCCGATGAGAACCCTTGATTCGCTGCGAGGTCTCGGGGGGAGGGCGAGCATGGAGACCGAGTCGGAGCCCTACGTCCGCCTTGCCTCCCTGCGGCAACTGCACCAGGTCATGGCCGACATGAACACGGCCCGCAGCCTGGCGGACACACTGCAGACCGTCGCGGAGGGCGTCGTCGCCGCCCTCGGGTACGAGCTGGCGTGCGTGAACCTCGTACGGCCCGACGGCGACCTCGTCGTCGCCGCCTTCGCCGGGAACCCGGCCGCCGAGGCCCTCATCACCGGCCGCGTCGGCTCACGCGAGTCCTGGGAACGCCGCCTCGGCATGGGCGAGCACTGGGGCGACCTGGTGTTCATACCGCACACCGAGGGCTGGGTCCTCGACGACGACGACGTCCCGCAGTGGTACACCGACGGCCCCGCCCCCCGCTTCGACGACGAGTGGCACCCGGCCGACCGGCTCTTCGCCCCGATGTACGCACCCGGCCCGCAGGGCAACGCGGCCTGCGGCGAGCTGATCGGCGTGCTGTCCGTGGACCGGCCGCGCAACGGCCGCCGCCCCGGCGCCTGGGGCCGCGAGGCGCTCCAGATGTACGCCTTCCAGGCCGCCATCGCGATCAGCAACGCCCGGCTGCGCGCCAACATGCAGCGGGCGCTCGTCCGGCTGGAGCGTGAGCAGCAGGCGCTGCGGGCCAGTGAGGAAAGCTTCAGGCAGGCCTTCGAGTACGCCCCGTCCGGCATGGCCATCGCCGAGATGGGCGGCGACCAGCACGGCCGGATCCTGCGCACCAACGACGCCCTGTGCCGGCTGCTCGGCCGCCCCGCCTCCGCGATGCGCCGCTACTCGTTCTCCGACCTGGTCCACCCCGAGGACATAGGCACGCTCCTGCGCACCTCCGCCGAGGGCGGCCGCGCCGAGCTCCGCCTCGGCCGCCGGGACGGCACCTACGTCTGGGTCAGCCTGCGCAACAGCGTGGTCGCGGACGCCGCCGACGGCCCGCGCTTCCTCCTCACCCACGTCGAGGACATCGAGGAGCGCAAGCGCCGCGAGCTCCAGCTCGCCCACCGCGCCTCCCACGACTCGCTCACGGGCCTGCCGAACTCCGCCGAGCTGCGCTCCCGCCTCTCCGCCCGGCTGTGCCAGCGCGCAGCGCCCACGCACCCCGGCATCGTCGAGTCCCACGACGCGGCCTTCGGCCACCCCGCCTTCGACGCGATCGGCCACGCCTTCGACGCCGGTCCGAGCACCGAGCCGTTCGACGCCTACGACCACCATGTGCACACCGTCGCCCCGGACGGCGACCACGACGACGGCACCAAGGGCCTCGCCGTCCTCTTCTGCGACCTCGACGGCTTCAAGTCGATCAACGACCGGTTCGGGCACAACGCGGGTGACGCGGTTCTCATCGAGGTCGCCCGCCGGCTGAGCAACGGCGTCCGCGACGGCGACACCGTCGCCCGGCTCGGGGGTGACGAATTCGTCATCCTCGCCGACGGGCTCGGCCGCGCCGACGCGCAGGACCTCGCGGTCCGCCTGCGCAACGAGATCATCCAGCCCATCCGCGCCGAGGGCCGGGCCGTCCGGGTCGGCGCCAGCTTCGGCATCGGATGGGCACACTGTGGAATGACGGCGGACGAAGTGTTGAAATCCGCTGACGAGCGGATGTACGTCGAGAAACGATCTCGTCCCAAACAACACAGACGCGCCGGGTGAGGCCCAGGTCAGCGAGTTGATGCGGTCTGAGTCACCCGTTTGGGTCACTGGGAGCGGGTAGGCTCGCCCTCTGCTTCATGTACCGCATTGCACCGCACCTGACTGAGGAGACCAAGGGATGACGCCCGGCAACAACGGCGCGAGCACGCCCGAGGACGACGACCCGTTCGGTTATCTCTACGCCGACGGGCAGGCCAACGGGGCCCAGCCGCCGTCCGGGGGCTACGGCTACCCGAACTCGGTCAACCGGGTGCGGGCGGTCGGCACACGCCAGTACGGCCAGCAGCCGCAGGCGAGCCAGACCGCACCGTACGGCCAGGTCCCGCAGCAGAGCGCTCCCGGCCGGCCGAACGCGCACTACGCGGCACCGGAGACACTGCCCGGCGGCGCGCCCACCGCGCAGCAGCAGGTGCCCGGCGGCGGTGGCGGCGGCCGTGGTGGCCGCGGGCCGAACACCAAGGGTCTGCTGATCGGCGCGATCGCGGTGGTCGCCGCGGTCGTCATCGGTATCGGCGTGGCCATGCTGGGCGGCGAGAAGGACAAGGACAACCCCGACGACCAGGCGGGCACGGCGCCGACGCAGTCCCAGAACGCGAAGCCGAGCCCTTCGGCGAGCAGCAGTGGTGCGGCGAGCGAGGAGGATCTCCCGGCTGCCGACGCCAAGACCCTCAGGCTCTCGCCCGGTATGACGACCGCCACGGACGTCAAGGGGGCCAAGGCCGCCGGCGGTGTCTACGTCACGGGGTTCAACCAGGTCGGTGCCTCGGTGACCTGGACCGTCAACGGCATCCCGAAGGCGGGCAAGTACAGCCTGTTCGTCGGCTACAGCGTGCCCGGCAAGGACCAGAACGCCACTCTCACGGTCAACGGCACGCCTTCCGACCGACCGGTCGGCCTGAAGAACTGGGCGGGCGGCCCCGAGGGCGATTTCGAGAAGGGCTGGACGAAGACCTACAACTACATGCAGCTCAACAAGGGCACCAACACGATCAAGGTTTCCTGCGAGCAGGGCAACCAGTGTGACGCTCTCCTCGACCGGATGTGGCTGGTCAAGGGCTGGGTCAAGAGCTGACCTTCAGGCCGCCGACGCCTCGCCGGTCACCGTCACCCGCTCCAGCAGCTCCTCGTACGTCGCCCGGTCGAACGCGCCCGCGACGGGGGCCAGGACCGTCGCTGTGGAGAGGGCTGTCGCCCGGATCAGGCGATCCGGCCAGGACAGGTGTTCGACCAGGCCCGACAGCAGGCCCGCGACCGCCGAGTCGCCCGCGCCTGTCGGGTTGCCTCGGACGGAGGCCGGTGGGGTGGCTCGCCAGCGGCCGTCCCGGGTGGCGGCGAGGAGGCCTTCCGGGCCCAGGGACGCCACGACCGCGGCCGCGCCCCGGCGGCGGGCGTCCTGCGTGGCGCGCAGGGGCTCGTGGGAGCCGGTGAGTTCCGCCAGTTCGTCGGCGTTCGGTTTGATGATGTCCGGGCGGGCCGCGACGCCCCGGCGCAGGGCTTCGCCGCTCGTGTCCAGGAGGACCGGGACACCGGCGGCACGGGCCGTACGGACCAGGCCGGCATACGCACCGACCGGCACGCCCGGGGGCAGGCTGCCGCACAGGGCCACCGCCGAGGCGGACGGCAGCAGGTCCTCGTAGGCCTCCTGGAAGGCCGACCATTCGGCGGGCGTCACCATCGGGCCCGGTTCGTTGAGCTGCGTCGTGTCGCCGGTCTGCTCGTCGACCACGGCGATCGTGCGGCGGGTCGCGCCCGAGACCGGGACCAGCGCGTCCACCACGCCCGGCACCGCCGCGAGCAGCTCCTGCACGACCCGTCCCGTCGCCCCGCCCGTGAAGCCGGTCACCGTCACCTCGTGCCCGAGCGCGGCGAGCACCCGGGCCACGTTGACGCCCTTGCCGCCGGGGCGTTCCGTCACCTCGGAGACGCGGTGGGAGGCGTGCGGCCGGAGGGACCGGACGCGGTAGGTGATGTCGAGAGCGGTGTTCAGCGTGACCGTGAGGATCACCTGGGCCGACCTCCCCCGAGAATGCGCTTGCCGCCGTGAACGTTCAGGTAGTCCGATCATGCCAAAGAGACGGCGGTCGGCCCAGTCCTGGAGTCGGCCACCGTCTCCCTACCGCGGGACGGATCAGCGCAGTTGGGGACCGACCACCCATTCGCCGCGGCGCATCACGCCCCTGAGCTCGTAGTCCGCGTCCAGGAGCACCAGATCCGCGTCCTTGCCGGGCTCCAGGGAGCCGATCCGGTCGTCCATGCCGAGGAGGCGGGCCGGGGTGGCCGAGAGGGCCGTCACCGCGTCCTCGACGGACAGGCCGTCGACGGTGACCGCCCGCTTGAAGGCGCGGTCCAGGGTGAGGGTCGAGCCGGCGATCGTGCCGTCCGTCAGCAGGCGGGCCACGCCGTCCGCGACCTCCACTTCCAGCGGGCCCAGCCAGTACCGCCCGTCGCCGAAACCGGCCGCGTCCATCGCGTCCGTGATGAACGCCACCCGGTCCGCGCCCGCGCGGTGGAACGCCAGCTGGAGTGCGGCCGGGTGCAGATGCGTGCCGTCGTCGATCAGCTCGATGGTGATCCGGTCGTCCTCCAGGAGCGCGGCGATCGGGCCGGGGGAGCGGTGGCCGAGCGGCGGCATCGCGTTGAACAGGTGGGTGGCGACCGTCGCGCCCGCGTCGATGGCCTCGACCGTCTGCTCGTACGTCGCGTCGGTGTGGCCGATCGCCGCGATCACGCCGTGTTCGGCCAGGAGGCGTACGGAGTCGGTGCCGCCGGGCAGCTCGGTGGCCAGCGTGACCATCGTCGCCCTGCCCCGGGCCGCGTCGATCAGCTTGCGGACCTCCGCCGGGTCCGGGTCGCGCAGCAGTGCCTCGGAGTGCGCGCCCTTGCGGCAGGGAGAGATGAACGGGCCCTCGAAGTGGATGCCGGCGATCTCGCCCTGCTCGGCCAGTTCGCTCAGCAGGCCGGCGCGCTGGGTGAGGAAGTCCATGTCGCCGGTGACGGTCGAGGCGACCAGGGTGGTCGTGCCGTGCAGGCGGTGGGTGTGGATGCCCTTGAGGATGTCCTCGACCGACCCGGAGGTGAAGGAGGCTCCGCCGCCGCCGTGGTTGTGGATGTCGATGAAGCCGGGGACTACGTAGTGTCCCGTTACGTCGATGACCTGGGCGTTCTCCGGTGCTGTGGTGGCGATGCGGGTGCCGTCGATGGTCACCCGGCCGTTTTCGATGGTTCCAGTGGGGAGGACGACGGTCGCGCCGGTGAGGACCGTGGGCTGTCCGGCCGTTGTGGGGTGCCGGTATGTGGGGGCTGGTCGCGCAGTTCCCCGCGCCCCTGGGGCATCGGTCATCAGGGAGTTACCTCCATACGGTCGGTTCGGTCGAGGAGATCCCATGCCAGGAGCCCGGCGCCCAGGCATCCGGCCGTGTCACCCAGAGCCGCGGGGACGAGCGTCGGCAGTTTCTGGAAGGTGATGCGGCGACGGATGGCTTCCCGTAGCGGTGTGAACAGGGTTTCTCCCGCCTCGGCGAGGCCACCGCCGATGATCAGGACCCGTGGGTCCAGCAAGGTGAGGGCCGTGACCAGGCCGTCGGCCAAAGCGTCCACGGCGTCCCGCCAGACCGCCCGGGCCCTCGCATCGCCCGACTCGACGGCCTTCGCGCAGTCCGCCGCGTCCGCGTCCGGGGCGCCGGAGGCCGTCGCCCAGGCCTCGCTCACCGCCGCCGCCGAGGAGAAACGCTCCAGGCAGCCGCGCTGGCCGCAGGGGCACAGGGCCCCGCCGGGGCGTACGACGATGTGGCCGATCTCGCCCGCGAAGCCGTGCGCGCCCGCCTCGACCCGGCCATCGACGCCGATGGCGCCCGCGATGCCGGTGCCCAGCGCGACGAACAGGAACCGGTCCGCGCCCCGGCCCGCACCGATGCGGCCCTCGGCGAGGCCGCCGGTGCGCACGTCATGGCCTAGGGCGACGGGGATGCCCAGCCGCTCCGCCAGCAGATCGCGCAGGGGGACGTCGCGCCAGCCCAGGTTCGCGGCGTAGGCGGCGACGCCCCGCGCCTCGTCGACGATGCCGGGCACGGCCACGCCGGCGGCCGACGCGGGCGTGCCGAACTGCTCGGCGCCGTACGCGCGCAGCTCGGCGGCGAAGTCGAGGATGCCCGCGACCACGGCGTCCGGTCCGTGCTCGCGGCCGGTGGGGCGGCGGGCCCGGTGCAGCAGCTCGCCCTGCGGACCGGCCAGAGCGGCCTTCATCCCGGTGCCGCCCACGTCGAGGGCGATGACATGTCTCACGTGGACAGTGTGACCCGGGGACCCGCAAGAGGTCTAGTCCACTCACGTGGTGTAGACCTTGTTCCGATTATCGAAAGCTTTCGTCGGCGGTCACGCCAGGGTTGGGGAAGAACAGCGGTGCAGCGGCGGTGGATGGCAGGAACGATCGCGGTGGTGTCCGCACTGGGCATGACGGCGGTCCTGGGCGGCTGTGGCGTGACGGGCGGCTCGGCCGACGTGACCCTGAAGCTGGTCGCCGCCGACTACGGAGACAGTGCGGCCAACAGCTCCAAGAAGTACTGGGACAAGCTCGTCGAGGAGTACGAGGCCGACCACCCCGGCGTCAAGATCGACGTCAGTGTCTACTCGTGGAACGACGTCGACCGCAAGGTCAGGGAGATGGTCGCCGCCGGTGACCCGCCCGACATGGCGCAGATCGGCGCGTACGCCGACTACGCCGCGCAGAACCAGCTCTACAAGGCCGACGACCTGCTCTCCATACCCGTGCAGGCCGACTTCGTCGGGCAACTGGCCTCCGCGGGACAGGTCAAGGGCGTGCAGTACGGCATGCCGTTCGCCTCCTCCACCCGCGTGCTCTTCTACAACAAGACCCTCTTCGCCAAGGCCGGCATCACCCCGCCCAAGACCTGGGACGACCTGGCCGACGACGCCGAGGCGCTCAAGGACGAGGGCGTGAAGTACCCCTACGCGCTGCCCCTCGGCCCGGAGGAGGCGCAGGCCGAGACCCTGCAGTGGATGCTCAGCGGCGGGGGCGGCTACACCGACAGCGTCGACAGCTACGGCATCGACTCCCCGGAGAACATCGACACCTTCTCCTGGCTGAAGAACGAACTGGTCGCCAAGGAGCTGACCGGGCCGGTCGCGCCCGGCGAGCTGAACCGGGCCGCCGCGTTCGCCGCCTTCGCCAAGGGCGAGGTCGGCATGCTCAATGGCCACCCGTCCCTGATGAAGATCGCCGCAAAGCACGGCGTCGAGTACGGCATGGTGCCGACCCCCGGCAAGGAGGGGCCGAGCAAGTCCACCCTCGGTGTCGCCGACTGGATGACGGCCTTCCGGAAGAACGGCCACCAGGACCAGGTCGGCGACTTCCTCGACTTCGTCTACAGCGAGAAGAACGTGCTGGCCTTCTCCCGCGAGTACGACCTGCTGCCGGTCACCAGCTCCGCGTCCCAGGCCATGGCCGACTCCGGCCGGGACCGGCACCTCAAGCCGTTCCTGGAGGAACTGGTGGCCTCCGAGCTCTACCCGGTCGGCAAGACCTCCTGGGCCGACGTCAGCGCCGAGGTGAAGAAGCAGATCGGCAAGGCCGTCGCGCCCACCGGGAGCCCCTCGGGCGTCCTGGGCCACCTCCAGGCGGCGGCGACCCGGGCGGAGAGCGCGGAGTAGACCCGCTGTCGGTGGCGGGCGTTACGGTGCCTGGCATGGACGAGGACACGGGTGACGAGCGGCTCGGGCGCAGGGAGCGGGACATCCTGGCGCTCGAACGCCGTGGTTTCTCCGGGCCCGGCGCGAAGGAACGGGCCGTACGGGAGGAGCTGGGCCTCGCGCCGGTGCGCTACTACCAGCTCCTCAACGCCCTGCTGGACGACCCCCGGGCCCTGGCCCACGACCCGGTGACGGTCAACCGGCTGCGGCGGATCCGGGAGACGCGCCGGGCCGAGCGTTAGGGGTCCTTTCAGCACGAGCGCCCGATGAGGCCGCGTCAGCCGAGCCGGTCCGCCAGTTCGCGCAGCAGGCGTACGACACCCTCCGGGCCGTCCACCACCACGTCCGCCCGTTCCCTCAGCTCGGTCACCTCGTCGCTGCCGCTGCACACCAGCAGGCCCGGGGTGCCGTCCGAGCGGAGCGTGTCGACGGCCGAGTAGGCGGGCAGGTCGCCCAGGTCGTCGCCGGCGAAGAGGACGGACCCGGCGCCGATCTCCCGGGCGAACCCGGTGAGGGCGGCGCCCTTGTCCATGCCGGGCGGCCGGAGTTCGAGGACCATGCGGCCGGGCTCCACGATCAGGCCGTGGCGGCCGGCCAGGCCGGCGAGCGGATCGCGCAGGGAGTCCAGCGTGGTCTGCGGGTCGGCGGCCCGGCGGGTGTGCACCGCCACGGACCGGCCCTTGTCCTCGATCCAGGTCCCCTGCGACGCGCCGAACCGGTCGAGGAGCTCGGGCAGCTCGGTGCGCACGGCGGCGACGCCCGGATACGGCTCGGGGGCGCGGAGCTCGCCGGTGCGGGCGTCCCAGCGTTCGGCGCCGTAGTGGCCGAGGACGACGAGGTGTTCCAGGCCAGGGACGTCCGCGAAGCCGCCGTTGCGCACCGCGACCTCGGCGGGCCGCCCGGTGATCACCGCCACGGCGGCCACCTTCGGCGCGAGCGCGGCCAGCGCGGGGACGGCCTCCGGGTGGGCCCGGGCCTGCTCGGGGTCGGCCACGATCGGCGCGAGCGTCCCGTCGAAGTCGAGGCCGATCAGCGCCCGGCCGGGGCGGTCGAGGAGGGCGTCCAGACCCTCCTGGCCCGCCTTCGTCGTGGGAGGGGGCAGCGGCTGCGACGCCGGCGTGGTGCTGCTCATCCGCCGCTCAGCCCCTCAACGCGTCGAGCTGGTCCAGGAACCACTGCGTCGGCGGCAGCGCGGTCGCCGCCGCTGCCAGCCGCTTGCTGCGCTCGGCCCGTTCCTCCGGGCGCATCGACAGCGCCTCGTGCAGGGCCGCCGCCGTCCCCGTCACGTCGTACGGGTTCACCACGATCGCGTCCTCGCCCAGCTCCTCGAACGCCCCGGCCTCCCGCGACAGCACCAGGGCGCAGCCCTCGTCGGAGACGACCGGGACCTCCTTGGCGACGAGGTTCATGCCGTCCCGGATGGGGTTGACGAGGGCCACGTCGGCCAGCCGGTACGCGGCCAGGGAGCGGGCGAAGTCGTCCTTGAGGTTGAGGACGACCGGGGTCCACCCCGGCGTCCCGAACTCGGCGTTGATCTCCTCCGAGACCCGCCGCACCTCGGCCGTGTACTCCCGGTACACCGCGAGGTCCTGGCGCGAGGGATAGGCGAAGGCCACGTGCACCACGCGCTCGCGCCACTCGGCGTGGGTCTGAAGCAGCCGGCGGTAGGCCAGCAGGCCGCGCACGATGTTCTTCGACAGCTCCGTGCGGTCGACCCGGACGATGGTGCGGCGGCCCTCGCCGATCTCCTCCCGGAGCGCGGCCATCCGCTCCTCCACGTCCTGCTCGTGCGACCGCTTCCGCAGGAAGTCCGCGTCGGCCCCGAGCCCATGCACGCCGATCCGCGTGCCCCCGAGCCCGCCGGCGAACTGCTCGGCGCACGCGGTGAACGCGTCCGCCCAGCGCTGCGTGAGGAAGCCCAGCCGGTCCGCGCCCAGCATGCCGCGCAGCACCTGCCCGGCCACGTCGTCCGGCAGCATCCGGAAGTACTCGGGCGGCGCCCACGGCGTGTGCGAGAAGTGGCCGATCCTCAGGTCCGGGCGCAGCTCGCGGAGCATGCCCGGCACCAGCGTGAGGTGGTAGTCCTGCACCACGACCGCCGCGCCCTGCCCCGCCTCCTCGGCCAGCGCCTCGGCGAACGCCCGGTTGTACGTCTCGTAGGACGCCCACTGGCGCCGGAACTCCGCGTCGAAGACCGGCTCCAGCGGCGTCTGGTAGATCATGTGGTGCACGAACCACAGCACCGAGTTGGCGATGCCGTTGTACGCGTCCGCGTGCACGTCGGCCGGGATGTCCAGCATCCGCACGCCGTCCTCGCCGACGCCCCGCCGGACCGCCTCCCGGTCGCCGTCGGACAGCGCCGAGCACACCCACAGCGCGTCCGCGTCCGAGCCGATCGCGGACAGCCCCGAGACCAGCCCGCCGCCACCCCGCTTGGCGTTCAGCGAACCGTCATCGCCCACCGCGTACGAGACCGGACCGCGGTTGGACGCCACCAGCACCTGTGCAGCACCGTACGTCGAAGCCATACGCCTCAACCTAGCCCGGCCCGGAAACGCTCAAACGTGCGGCCCCGCCCCACCCGGCCGAAAACGACCCCGGTCAGGCCGCTCTCCGCGCCTGGTACTCGGCGATCTCCACCATCGGCGGACGCTCCTCGGTGTCCACGGAGTACGTGCGCGGCTCGAAGCCGTCGCCGCCCCGCTCGAACTGTGTCAGGGACGGCCGGATCAGATGCCCGCGGGCCAGCCGCAGCTGGGCCGTGCGGTAGATCGCGGCGGCCATCCGGCCCAGCGCCTGCCCGTCCTGGTGCCGGTGCTTGCGCACCCCGACGTCCACCTGGGCGAGGGCGTCCAGGCCCACCAGGTGCAGCGCGTCGACCAGCATGCCCAGCTCGACGCCGTACCCGACGGGGAACGGCAGCTGCTCCAGCAGCGAGCGGCGGGCCGCGTACTCGCCGCCGAGCGGCTGCACGAACCCGGCCAGCTGTGGCCAGTGCATGTTCAGCAGCGGGCGGGCCATCAGCTCCGTGACCCGGCCGCCCTGCCCGGCGGTGCCTCCGAGGGGACGGTCGTACATGCCCTTCACCAGGTCGATGTCCGGGTCGGTGAGCAGCGGGCCCACGATCCCGGAGACGAAGTCGGACGAGAAGTCCTTCAGGTCCGCGTCGATGAAGCAGACGATGTCCCCGCGCGTGACGAGCAGGGAGCGCCACAGCACCTCGCCCTTGCCCGGCACGGCGGGGATCCGCGGGATGATCTCGTCGCGGTGCACCACCGTCGCGCCCGCGGCGGCGGCCACCTCCGACGTGCGGTCGGTCGACCCCGAGTCGACGACGACCAGCTCGTCGACGAGCGGGACCTGCCGCATCAGGTCGTGACGGATGATCGCGGCGATGTCACCGACCGTCTCCTCCTCGTTGAGCGCGGGCAGCACCACACTCACCGTCTGGCCCGTGCGCTGCTTGGCGGCCAGAATCTGGTGGAGCGGACGATCGGTCGCTGACCAGGAACGGGTGCTCAGCCAGCGCTCGACTTCTTCCAGCACCGTGGCGGCTCCTCTGCGTACTCTCGGCGGGACGGACTGCCCGCCGCGGTAGCGGCTGATGGGTACAGTCATCTCGCGGTTCGGACGACTATCTCAACTGTCCTGGTCGTCGGTTACAGTCTTGAACAACGCGGATGACCATCGCATGTCCGGGGTCAACCGTTGTTTACAACCGAATACAGCTCATCCAGAGGGGCAGAGGGATACGGCCCGATGAAGCCCCGGCAACCCTCCAGCCGATACTCGTAGGTCACTGTCGACCGCTCCGCGAGGCTCCCGGCTCGGGAAGGTGCCAAATCCGTCTCACGGCGAGATGCGTCGTGAGGAAGATGAGGAAGGGCCTCGCCTCACATGGCTGTGCAGACTGTTGCAAGCACCACCGACTCCACCGTAGACCTCGGCCCCGCCGCCGCCCTGAGCTGCCGCGAGTGCGGTCACCGCGTACCCCTCGGCCCGGTCTTCGCGTGCGAGGAGTGTTTCGGTCCGCTGGAGATCGCCTACGACTTCTCGGCCTACGACACCGAAGAGCTCCGCAAGCGGATCGAAGCGGGACCCGCGAACATCTGGCGCTACGCCCCGCTGCTGCCGGTCCCGGCCGACGTGGCGACCAAGCCGAACATCAACCCGGGCTGGACCCAGCTCGTCAAGGCCGACAACCTCGCGCGCGAGCTGGGCGTCGAGGCGGGCAAGCTCTTCATCAAGGACGACTCCGGCAACCCGACGCACTCCTTCAAGGACCGGGTCGTCGCCCAGGCCCTGGAGGCCGCCCGCGCCTTCGGCTTCACCACGCTGTCCTGCTCCTCCACCGGCAACCTCGCCGGCGCCGTGGGCGCCGCGGCGGCCCGCGCCGGCTTCCGCTCCTGCGTGTTCATCCCGCACGACCTGGAGCAGGGCAAGGTCGTCATGGCCGCGGTCTACGGCGGCGAGCTCGTCGGCATCCAGGGCAACTACGACGACGTGAACCGCTTCTGCTCCGAGCTGATCGGCGACCCGGCCGGCGAGGGCTGGGGCTTCGTCAACGTCAACCTGCGGCCGTACTACGCGGAGGGCTCCAAGACCCTGGCGTACGAGATCTGCGAGCAGCTCGGCTGGCAGCTGCCGGACCAGATCGTGGTGCCGATCGCCTCCGGCTCGCAGCTCACGAAGATCGACAAGGGCCTGCAGGAGCTGATCAAGCTCGGGCTGGTCGAGGACAAGCCGTACAAGATCTTCGGCGCGCAGGCCGAGGGCTGCTCCCCGGTGTCGACGGCGTACAAGGCCGGCCACGACGTCGTACGCCCCCAGAAGCCGGACACGATCGCCAAGTCGCTGGCGATCGGCAACCCGGCGGACGGGCCGTACGTGCTGGACATCGCGCGGCGTACGGGCGGTGCGGTGGAGGACGTCAACGACGAGCAGGTCGTCGAGGCGATCAAGATCCTCGCCCGGACCGAGGGCATCTTCGCGGAGACCGCCGGTGGTGTGACCGTGGGTGTGGCGAAGAAGCTGGTCGAGAACGGGGTGCTCGACCCGTCGAAGACGACCGTGGTGCTGAACACGGGGGATGGTCTGAAGACGCTGGATGCGGTGGCCGGGACCGGGCTTACTGCGACCATTCGTCCCAGCCTGGATTCGTTCCGGGAAGCCGGTCTCGTCTGACCGTCGTTCGCTGCGGGCCGGTGGGGGCTGGTCGCGCCCACGCGGCGGAGCCGCACGTCGACACAGCCCCGCGCCCCTGAGGGTGCGCCCCAGCCGTAGCTGCAAAACAAAACCGGAGGTCACATCCCGATGAGCGTCACCGTTCGCATCCCCACCATCCTGCGTACCTACACCGGCGGGCAGGCCGAGGTCGCCGCCGAGGGGGCGACCCTCGGCGAGGTCATCGCCGATCTGGAGAAGAACCACACCGGGATCGCCGCCCGGGTGCTGGACGACCAGGGCAAGCTGCGCCGGTTCGTCAACGTGTACGTCAACGACGACGACGTGCGGTTCGAGCAGGGGCTGGAGACGGCGACGCCGGACGGTGCAGGGGTGTCGATCATTCCCGCCGTCGCGGGTGGCTGAACCGGTCGACCGGCTTGATTATTACCTTCGGTAACGGCAGTCACTGAGAGTTCATCGAATTGCCCCCTCCGTGAGAGAAGCGGAGGGGGCAATTCTGTGTGATTGAGCGCGGTACAGTTGGGGAACGCAGCGCCGATCTCCTGATCGGGAGCCCTTAATTCCTGCCGCGCGCCCGACAAGATGTAGCCAAAGTGTGTGCGTCTTTCGCGGCTTTTGTTCCTTTTGTGTGGCCCGACTTGCCCTGAAGTCTGGCGAATTCTCCCCACATTCCGGATCCTGCGCGTCCAGAATTCTCGTCCGATTGACCTGTTGCAGACGGCAGTTGGACAGATACATTCAGCCGCGGTCGACGCGTTCCGGCGCACGCCCCCAACCGTGGGGGGTGAGGTCTGACCCGGGTCCGCGAAGTGTGGATCTGTGCAAGGGCCAGTAATAGGGGAGTTAGGCATGGCTCAGGGCACCGTCAAGTGGTTCAACGCGGAGAAGGGGTACGGCTTCATCGCGGTCGACGGTGGTGCGGATGTTTTCGTCCACTACAGCGCGATCCAGATGGACGGCTACCGCACCCTGGAGGAGGGCCAGCGGGTCGAGTTCGAGATCTCGCAGGGCCAGAAGGGACCGCAGGCCGACATGGTTCGCGTCTCTGCCTGAACGCGCACCACGACCAAGCGCAAGCGACCGGTCTTCTCTGAAGGGCCCGCACCCCCCGGGGTGTGGGCCCTTCGGCCTGCTCGGAGGCCGTGCGCGCCCTGTTCGCCGGGGGCTGAGCGCCCCGCCCGAACCGTGGGAGTCGCTTGCACTCGCCATGCCCGAGTGCTAATCATTGCGTTAGCACTCTGAAGGTGAGAGTGACAACGTAAGGACCGGGTCGGTGAGGCCCGCAGGCCGGGTGGGAAGGAACCACGAGGTCGGCGAGCCGTCCGTCGCGGGCGCGGGCGCGGTCCGAAGTAATCACCCCCAGTCCTGGAGGGACCACTTCACATGGCCAAGATCATCGCGTTCGACGAGGAGGCGCGGCGCGGCCTCGAGCGCGGCATGAACCAGCTCGCGGACGCCGTCAAGGTGACGCTCGGCCCCAAGGGCCGCAACGTCGTCCTCGAGAAGAAGTGGGGCGCCCCCACGATCACCAACGATGGTGTGTCCATCGCCAAGGAGATCGAACTCGAGGACCCGTACGAGAAGATCGGCGCCGAGCTGGTCAAGGAAGTCGCCAAGAAGACGGACGACGTCGCCGGTGACGGTACGACCACCGCGACCGTTCTCGCCCAGGCCCTGGTCAAGGAAGGCCTGCGCAACGTAGCCGCCGGTGCCAACCCGATGGCCCTCAAGCGTGGCATCGAGCGCGCCGTCGAGGCCGTCTCCGCCGCCCTGCTGGAGCAGGCGAAGGACGTCGAGACCAAGGAGCAGATCGCCTCCACGGCCTCCATCTCCGCCGCCGACACCCAGATCGGCGAGCTCATCGCCGAGGCCATGGACAAGGTCGGCAAGGAAGGCGTCATCACCGTCGAGGAGTCCCAGACCTTCGGTCTGGAGCTGGAGCTCACCGAGGGTATGCGCTTCGACAAGGGCTACATCTCGGCGTACTTCGCCACCGACATGGAGCGTATGGAGGCCGTCCTCGACGACCCGTACATCCTGATCGCCAACTCGAAGATCAGCAACGTCAAGGACCTGCTGCCGCTCCTCGAGAAGGTCATGCAGTCCGGCAAGCCGCTGCTGATCATCGCCGAGGACGTCGAGGGCGAGGCCCTGTCGACCCTGGTCGTCAACAAGATCCGCGGCACCTTCAAGTCCGTCGCCGTCAAGGCCCCGGGCTTCGGCGACCGCCGCAAGGCGATGCTGCAGGACATCGGCATCCTCACCGGCGGCGAGGTGATCTCCGAGGAGGTCGGCCTCAAGCTGGAGAACGCCACGATCGACCTCCTGGGCAAGGCCCGCAAGGTCGTCATCACCAAGGACGAGACCACCATCGTCGACGGTGCCGGCTCCGCCGAGCAGGTCCAGGGCCGGGTCAACCAGATCCGCGCCGAGATCGAGAACAGCGACTCGGACTACGACCGCGAGAAGCTGCAGGAGCGCCTGGCGAAGCTCGCCGGCGGTGTCGCGGTCATCAAGGCCGGTGCCGCCACCGAGGTGGAGCTCAAGGAGCGCAAGCACCGCATCGAGGACGCCGTGCGCAACGCCAAGGCGGCCGTCGAGGAGGGCATCGTCGCCGGTGGTGGCGTGGCCCTGCTGCAGGCCTCCCAGGTCTTCGAGAAGCTGGAGCTCGAGGGTGACGAGGCGACCGGCGCCAACGCCGTGAAGCTCGCCCTGGAGGCCCCGCTGAAGCAGATCGCCGTCAACGGTGGTCTCGAGGGCGGCGTCGTCGTGGAGAAGGTCCGCAACCTCCAGGTCGGCCACGGCCTGAACGCCGCGACCGGTGAGTACGTCGACATGATCGCCGAGGGCATCATCGACCCGGCGAAGGTGACCCGTTCCGCGCTGCAGAACGCCGCCTCCATCGCCGCGCTGTTCCTCACCACCGAGGCCGTCATCGCCGACAAGCCGGAGAAGAACGCCGCGCCCGCCGGCGGCGGCATGCCGGGCGGTGACATGGACTTCTGATCGACCTGGTCGATCAACGTCCTTGCCGAGGGCGGCACTTCCTGTTCCGACAGGGGGTGCCGCCCTCGGGCGTGTCCCGGATCACAGTGCGGACGGGATGGAGGGGGCGGGTCCGGATGGTTGGACCGTACGTCTTATGCGTATGCACATACTGTCCGGTATCCGAAAGTGAGCCCCCACGTGACCGTCGATGCCTCCGCCGTCTCCCGCGCCGCCGAAATCCTGTCCCGGCCCGTATCGCTGGGCGGTCTGACCGTCCCGAACCGGATCGCGATGGCGCCGATGACCCGTATGTTCTCCCCGGGCGGTGTCCCCGGCGACGACGTCGTCTCGTACTACTCCCGCCGTGCCGCCGCCGGAGTCGGTCTGATCGTCACCGAGGGCACCTACGTCGGCCACGAGTCGGCCGGGCAGAGCGACCGTGTGCCGCGGTTTCACGGCGAGGAGCAGCTCGCGGGCTGGGCGAAGGTCGCCGAGGCGGTGCACGCCGCGGGCGGCACCATCGTGCCGCAGCTGTGGCACATCGGCATGGTCCGCAGCCAGGGCGAGCCGCCGGCCGCGGACGCCCCGGCCGTCGGCCCCTCCGGCCTTCGCATCGGCGCCGACGAGCCCACCGGCAAGGCCATGACCCAGGCCGACGTCGACGCCGTCATCGGCGCGTTCGCCGAAGCCGCGGCCGCCGCCGAGCGCATCGGCTTCGACGGCGTGGAGCTCCACGGCGCCCACGGCTACCTGCTCGACCAGTTCCTGTGGGAGGGCACCAACCGCCGCACCGACGCCTACGGCGGCGACCCGGTCGCCCGTGCCAGGTTCTCGGCGGAGATCGTCGCGGCCGTCCGCGAGACCGTCTCGGCCGACTTCCCCGTCATCTTCCGCTACTCGCAGTGGAAGCAGGAAGCCTACGACGCCCGCCTCGCCGAGACGCCCGAGGAGCTGGAGGCCATCCTGACCCCGCTCGCCGCGGCCGGGGTGGACGCCTTCCACGCCTCCACCCGCCGCTACTGGCTGCCCGAGTTCGATGACTCCGACCTCAACCTGGCCGGCTGGACCAAGAAGCTCACCGGCAAGCCCGCCATCACCGTCGGCTCGGTCGGCCTGAGCGGCGTCGACTTCCTCAAGTCCTTCCAGGGCGAGGGCGCCGAGGTCGGCGACCTCGACAACCTCCTGGACCGCTTCGAGCGCGACGAGTTCGACATGGTCGCCGTCGGCCGCGCCCTGCTCCAGGACCCGCAGTGGGCGCAGAAGGTCCTGTCCGGCCGCTTCGACGAGCTGGCGCCGTACGACCCGGCGGCGCTGAAGACGCTCAGCTGATCCCACTGGGTCCGCACACGGGGTGCCCTGGATTCGCTTGCGTCAGTCAAGGACACTGGCGGAGCGCCTGTTCACCGGCACCCCGTGAGGAGATCCAGAGATGACGACGACCGAGTCCCACCCCCCGACCGGCGCCTCGGCCGGGCAGCCCGCACCGGTGGTGCGCACCACCGCCGGTGCGGTACGCGGCCGCACGGAGGAGGGCCTCGCCGTCTACCGCGGCATCCCCTTCGCCGCACCCCCTGTGGGCGAGGCCCGGTTCCTGGCACCGCGCCCCGCCCACGCCTGGGACGGCGTACGGGACGCGTACGCCTTCGGCCCGCCGCCCCCGCAGGACCTCGGCAACCTCGGCGGCCCGGGCCTGCTCGACGTGCCCGAGGGCGACGAGTGGCTCACGGTCAACGTCTGGACCCCCGAACCCGACCCGGGCGCCCGCCGCCCGGTGATGGTGTGGCTGTACGGCGGCGCCTACAAGCTCGGCCACGCCGGCAGCCCCGGATACGACGCCCGGCGCATCGCGGCCGACGGCGACGTGGTGGTCGTGTCGCTCAACTACCGCGTGGGCATGGAGGGTTTCGCGTTCATCGAGGGCGCTCCCGCCAACCGCGGTCTGCTCGACCAGGTGGCCGCGCTGGAGTGGGTGCGGGACAACATCGAGGCGTTCGGCGGCGACCCCGGGCAGGTCACGATCTTCGGCGAGTCGGCGGGCGCCGGCTCGGTCGCCTCGCTGCTGGTCATGCCGGGGGCGGCGGGCCTGTTCCGCCGGGCGATCGCGCAGAGCGTGCCGGGGACGTTCTTCTCGGACGCGCTGGCCCGTGACATCGGCGCCGCTCTCGCCGCCGAGGTGGGGCTGCGGCCCACGGTCGCCGACCTGGCTGCCATCGCCCCGCGCGAACTGACCGCCGCGGGTGAGTCGTTGAGCGGCAAGATGCCCCAGTACATCGACCGCTGGGGTCAGGCGGCGCCGACAGTCACACCCTTCTCGCCGGTCGTCGACGGCGAGGTCCTGCCGACCATGCCCTGGCAGGCGCTGGCGGCCGGCGCGGCGAAGGACGTCGACCTGCTCGTCGGCCACAACCGCGACGAGTACCGCCTATTCGTCGCCATGGCGGGCCGGCTGGGCCAGATATCCGAGGAGCGTGCGACCGCGGCCCTCCGCCTCTTCGCCCCCGGCCCCGACGGCGAGCAGGCCTACCGCACGGCCTTCCCCGACGCCGGTCCCAGCGAGCTCTACGAACGCGTCCAGACGGACTGGCTGTTCAACATGCCCTCCCTGCACCTGGCCGAGGCGCAGCGCGCGGGCGGCGGACGCGCGCACGTCTACGAACTGACCTGGCCGGCCCCGGGCAGCGGCGGCGCGCTGGGCGCCTGTCACGGCCTGGACATCCCCCTGCTCTTCGGCACGTTCGGGGCGGACCTCGGGCTGCTGCTGTTCGGGGGCACGGAGCCGTCCGCCGAGGCCGAGGCGCTGTCGTCCCGCTTCCGGTCGTCCTGGACGGCGTTCGCGAGGACGGGGGACCCGGGCTGGCCGGCGTACGAGGAGACGGAGCGGCTGGTGCAGGTGCTGGACGCGGAGCCGACGGTGCGGGGGTACCCGGAGGAGGCCTCGCGGCGCCTGTGGGAGGGCTACGACTTCTCGGCCCTGCCCCTCCTGTGAGCTAGAGGTTGCCCATGGGCTCGATGTCGACCCTGACCGGCGTCCCCCACACGCGCAGCACCTCGTAGTCGGTGAACTCGTGCACGAGCCGGTACGCCATGGCGGCCCGGGGAGCCTTGCGCTGGGCGGCGATGTACAGCTCGGCCTCGCGGCGGTCCCGGCGCGGGGTGCCGCACAGCTGCCAGGTCTGGCCGTTCCACAGCTCCGGCAGCCAGCGCTGCTGGGGCTGGGGGCGGTCACCGCTGACGCCGTAGCGTGACTGGACCGGCTCGGTGGGCCGGTGCTGCGGGGCGGGGCCGTTGAACTCCGCGCGGCGGGCGGCCCGGCGCCGGGTCTCGCAGAGCAGGCACAGGTCGGGTGCGGCCTCGTCGACCGGGCCGTTCGGATGCTCGGGGCAGCGTGTGCTGGGCGCGGCGTTCGAGACGCTCTCCTCCAGCAGGTCCAGGGCCCGCTTCAGATCCGCCTTGACCTCGTGCAGCTTGGCGTCCGGGGTGTCGGAGGTGAGGACTTCCCCGTGCTCGCCGAGGAGGCGGAGGGCACGGCCGAGTGCGGTCAGCTGGGCGTGGTTCATGTGCCCATTGTCCTCAGTCGGCGTAGTCCTTGAGTTCTTCCGTGTCCAGAGTGAAGCCGACGGGGGCAGGGAGCTCCACCGGCGTGCCCCACGGGTGGGCAGCGGCCTGCTGGTATCGGCCGTCCTTGGGCTCGCTGTAGACGACGACCGTGTTGTTGTCGCGGTCGATGAGCAGGTAGACGGGGATGTCGACTGCCGCGTATCCGACGGGCTTGTCGATGCGGTCCCGCTGGTTGGTGTCACGGTCGTGGGAGGTGATCTCGACGACCATGAGGACGCCGTTGGCAGCGGACCACTCACCGTGCCCTTTGAAGTGCCCCCGTCGTACGAGAGCCCCGTCGGCCCGGGCACGGCCCTTGCGGTAGGCCTCGGTCCGGACGCCTCGCTCGTGATGGAGGCGCAGGTCCGGCCGATGCTGCAGGCACTGCTCAAGCAGCCACATGTGGATCTCGCTGTGGTTGCCGTCCGGCATGGCCTTGACCTCTAGTTTTCCGTTGATGTACTCAAGCCGCACGGTCTCCGGGGCGCGGCGTTCCAGTTCTTCGAAGTCCTCGACGGTGAGTGGGTCCTTCGTACGGACCCGCCCGTCTACGTACTCGAGCCGGACGTGGTCCGGCGCCACATCGACCAGATCCTCGAAGTCCTCGATGGGCATCAGCGGGCGGTCAGCGGTACCAGGGGTCATGGTGGTGCCTCCTCCCTTCCATCGTGCCCTGGGGGAGTGACGTCGGACCGTAGGAGCCGTCATGCGCGTGCCTTCTCTCGGCGTCGTTGGGACATTGCGGCGCGGATCTGGGCCGCGCGGTCGTGAACCGTGGGGGCGGGCAGGGGTGCAGGGGGTTGCGCGGGGGCGCGTTCGCCCCGGCAGGCGCTGCAACGGCCCCCTGGCAGGGACTCCGGACGCCCCGGAGCACCGCAGTTCGCGCACTCCAGCACCCGCAAGGGCGGACGCGGGGCGGGTGGGGGCGGGAGTTTGCTGGTCAGGCGGTTGCGGACGAGGGCGGCGGGGTGGTGGACGGGCGTCGGCAGGCCGGCCGTGAGCGCACGCAGTACGTCCTCCTCCGAGGCGCCCCGCTCGAACCACTCCGTCACCAGCGGGGCGAGCGTCGCGCAGTCGGCCTGGGAGAGGGACAGGACGGGCGCCGTGCGGCCGAGGGCGGCCAGGAGGATGTGGGCGCGGGAGCGGGTGGGGCGCGCTGCCTGCTTCGGTACGTCGCCGCGGGTGAAGGCCGCCCACCAGTCATCGTCCCGGGCCGTGCGAGACCACCACGATCGGGTGATCCAGCGGGAGCTGCCGTCGTTCGCCGTCACGCACTCCCGGCCTCGGCGCAGATGGCCCGCCTGCTGGATGCGGTTGAGGGCCGTGCCGAGGGCGCACTGTCCGTACGGGAGATGCTTGGCCAGCGTCTTTACGGAGATGTCTGCGCCGTCGGGGAGCCGGTCCAGGTAGGCGGCGATGGCTGCTTCGCGGGGTGGGAGGTGGGCGAAGTCGTGATTGGTGCGGGTGAGTTGGTCAGGGGCGGAGCGCTTGCCGTAGCCCGGGTTCGCCATCGGATGCGCGGATGGGTGCGCGGACGGGGAGGTAGCACTAAAGTTGGCTTCAGCCATGGGATCGGTCGCTTCGATCTCGTTGGTAAGCCCCCGCAGGTGTTGGTAGCACCTGGCGGGGGCTGTTGCTTGTGCACGAACGTTAGAGGCGTGTCACTGTCCGTGGCAAGCCGAACGCGTCAAGTCAACACGCGGGGTGGGAGGGCGGGTTGAGGCCCTTCATCCGTTCCTTGGAAAGAGGGCTCGAAGCCCGGATCCCGAAGCTCAGGCGGTGCAACGTACGGACGGCCGAGCATCTGACGGACGTACTGCGCTCGCTGCCGGCGGGGGAGACGCTGCGGGCGCGGGTGAGGCAGGTCAGCCGTGAGCCGAAGTCACGGTGAAGCGCGGTAGCGGCGCTGGTGGGGGCGTCGCGCCGCTGTATATCGTGGCGGGCGCGAAGGAACGTGCCGGTGACAGGAGTTCGGGGGACATGAGCGCGTCCGGGACGGCTGTGGAGGTCGGCGGCGGCAGCGGGACGGGCAGTTCAGGGCCGGCCCCGACCCGTGTGCGCAAGGCCGTCGGTTCCGCGCTGTGGGCCGTGCTCGTGCCGGCCCTGCTGCTGGTCGGTTCCGCGGTCGGACAGTGGGTGACCTGGCTCGGGGTCGTCGTCTGCATGGCGACCATCGCGGTCGCCGCCAGTGTCATCGGCGGTTTCTGGCACCGGGCCGGGGCGGCGACGCTCGTCTCCTTCGGCGGATTCGCGCTGATGCTGTTCGCCGGGCCCGCCGTGTACGAGGGGTACATGGCCACCGTGGGAGAGCCCGTCGACGCCGTGGTGACCCAGGTGGCCGACCGGGACCAACGGCGCGGGCCGGACATGTTCTGCACGGTCCGGGAGCTCGGCGGGGACCGAAGGACGTACGAGGTGTCCCAGCAGGAGAACTGCTTCGGCCAGGCAGAGCCCGGCGACCGCGTCGAGATCCGCAAGGACCCGCTCGGGCTGCTCGATCCCAGGCTGCCCGACAGTCCCGAGCAGCGGAACACCACGCAGATCACCCTCGCCGTCACCGCCGGACTGATCCTGCTCCTGGCGGGCGGCACCTTCTACGGCGGTCAGCGCCGCCGGAGCCGATGAGTCAGCCGGCCGCCGCCAGGGCCGCCCGCAGATGCCCGTCGGACTCCTCCAGCAGGCGGGCCGCCGTCGGGCCGTCCACGTCGGCCAGGATGGTCAGGATCGCGTTCTTCACCTCGCCGTCGGTCGCGGCCAGGGCCCGCTCGATCTCCTCGTCGCCGGCGCCGGTGGCGAGGGCGACGATGCGGTGGGAGCGGGCGCGCAGTTTGTCGTTGGAGGCGCGGACGTCGACCATCAGGTTCCCGTAGGTCTTGCCCAGGCGGATCATCGTGATCGTCGAGAGCATGTTCAGGACGAGCTTCTGTGCCGTGCCGGCCTTCAGGCGGGTGGAGCCGGTGAGGAGTTCTGGGCCGACGACGATCTCGATGCCGTGGTCGGCGGCGGCCGCCAGCGGGCTGCCGGGGTTGCAGGCCAGGCCGATGGTGAGGGAGCCGCGGGCGCGGGCGTACTCGACGGCGCCGATGGCGTACGGGGTGCGGCCGGAGGCCGAGATGCCGACCACCGTGTCGTCCGGGGTCAGGCCGAGGGGCTCCAGGTCGGCACGGGCCAGTTCCCGGGAGTCCTCCGCGCCCTCCACCGAGGTGACCACGGCCTGCGGGCCGCCCGCGATCAGCCCGACGACCCGGGAGGGGTCGGTGTTGAAGGTGGGTGGGCACTCGGAGGCGTCCAGGACCCCGAGTCGGCCCGCCGTGCCCGCACCCGCGTAGACCAGGCGGCCGCCCCGGGCCATCCGCTCGGCCAGGGCGTCGATCGCGGCGGCGATCTCAGGCAGCCGGGCCGCGACCGCCCCGGCGACCGTCGCGTCCTCGCCGTTCATCAGCCGCGCGATGTCGAGGGTGGGCAGCCGGTCGATGCCGGCCAGCTCCGGCCGGAACGCCTCGGTGGTCAGGGAGTCCAGCTCGGCTCTGAGACCACGGGGGTGGGAGGTGGAGGTCATGGACGGCTCTTTCCGTGTCTTTCCGGTGCTGGGCGGGGCGGCTGCCTCAGGAACGATGCCGGTGGGCCAACGCCTCGTACGACGCCGAGAGCGCCGGCGCCGCCGTCTCGTACGTCCGCTGCGCCACCCCCACGAACAGGCAGTCCACCACAAGAAGCTGTCCGGTCCGGGACGACATCGCCGCGGGCCGCAGCTCGCTCTCCCGGGCCGTGGACGTGGTGAGGACGTGGTCGGCGTACTGGGAGACCGGTCCGTCGGGGCGGCCGGTGATCGCCACCGTCGTCGCCCCGCGCTCGAAGGCGACCCGCAGCGGCTCGATGACGTCCCCCGTCGACCCGGAGTGCGTGATGGCGATCGCGACGTCGCCCGCGCGCAGTTGCACGGCGTTGGTGACGGCCAGGTGAGGGTCGCTGTGCGCGTGCGCGACCAGCCCTATGCGCAGCAGCTTCTGCGTGAGGTCCTGGGCGACCAGGCCGGACGCCCCGACGCCGTACACGTCCGTGCGGCGGGCACCGGTCAGCGCGGTGACGGCCGCGCCCAGTTGGACGGTGTCGAGTCCGGCGGCGGTGTCGGCGAGGGTCTGCTGCTCGTCGTAGGCGAGCTTCGCGACCACGTCGGCGATCGGGTCGTCGACCGCGATGTCCGTCGTTATGGCCGGGGCCCGGCCGGACTGCTGCTGCGCGGCGAGGCCGGCCAGGGCCAGGCGCAGGTCCCGGTAACCCGGATAGCCCAGCAGCCGGGCGGTGCGTACGACGGTCGCCTCGCTGGTGCCCGTGAGCTCGGCGAGACCGGTGACCGTGAGGGCCGCGCAGCCGGCCGGATCGCCCGCGACGGCCTCGGCGACGCGCTGCATGGAACGCGTCATCGACGGGCCCAGCGTGCGGACCTTGGCCGCGAGGGCGGCGGGCGCCGGCGGGGTGCCGAAACTTTCCTTCACTCTTGAGGTCACCTCTGAAAGATATTTTCGGCTCGGCGTCACGGTCAAGAGTGCGCACAATGGGGGCATGGACCCCATCAGCCCCCTGGAGCAGGCACTGCACGCCGCGCGCGCCCTGGTGCTCGCCGACCTCGTCGCGGGACGCGTCGCCGAGGCGGACGTCGTCTCCCTGGTCGAGGAGTCCGTCGTGCAGCGGCGCTGGTGGGTCGAGCAGTGGCCGGAGGGTGCGCAGTACGTCGCCGGCCTGGTCGCGCAGGACGTGCAGGACGCCCTGCTGGAGCGCTACGGCCGCTGGCCGCTGTGCCCGGTGTGCGGCGCCGGCGAGCCGCACGCGCTGCAGGTGGAGCCGGAGTTGGGGGCCGACCCGCACTGGGTGTGCGGCGAGGCGGGCGTGAAGGTCGCGGCGCTGGGATCACTGGGCGAGGCGCTCGGCGGGGCGACGCCCTCGTGACCGTCTACATCGACCCGCCGACCTGGCCCGGCCACGGCCGCATGTGGTCCCACCTGATCAGCGACGTCTCGTACGAGGAACTGCACGCTTTCGCCGAACGCCTCGGCGTGCCCCGGCGGGCCTTCGAGCGCGACCACTACGACATCCCCGTCCAGCGGTACGCGGACGTCGTGGCGGCCGGGGCCGTGGAGGTCAGCAGCCGCGAGGTGGTGCGGCTGCTGCACGGGGCGGGGTTGCGCCGGCCGAAGCGGCGTACTCAGCCGCGCGGTTCGCGCAGTTCGTAGGTGACCTGATCGGTGTCCTCCGCGACGGCCTTGAATCCGGCCCGGGCGAGGACGTTGTGCGAGGGCGCGTTGTCCCGTTCGACGTTCGCGACGACCGTGTGCACCTCGTCCCGGGACAGCGCCCACGCGGACAGCGCGCGCAGCGCCTCGGTGGCGTAACCATGACCACGGGCCGCCTCGACCAGGTCGTAGCCGACCTCCACCCGCCCCGACTCGTCCGGCACGCTGTGGAAGCCCATGGCGCCGAGGGCGCGGCCGTCCTCCCGCCGGACCAGGACGTACATGCCCCACTCGGGCCGGTGGACGCCGTCCTCGTACTGCTTGAACACCAGCCCGGAGCCGACCCGGGTGCCCTCGGCCGGTTCGCCTCCGAGCCACTCGAAGCCGCCGTCGCCGACCGTGGCGAGATCGCTCGCCGCCGCCGGGGTGACGCCCTGGAGGGTGAGGCGGTCGGTGGGGATCACCAGGTTGTTGCTCCACCGCCACTCGGTGACCGGCACACGGCCGGGCAGATCGCCCCGGCCGGTGGCCCACAGCAGGGTCTGCCACGGGGTGGGGCCGGGCTGGACGTGCGGGAAGATCCGGGTGAGGACGAAGTCGCACAGCTCGGGGGCCGGTTCGTACGCCACGCCCAGGACCTCGGCCACGTCGTGGGTGTGCAGCAGCACCTCGGCCACGCCCATCGCGGCGAACCCCTCACGGTTCGCGCTGCGGAACGGATACGGATGGAAGGCCCGGACCTCGCGCGGGGTGGTGCGGATCGTGGCGGCCAACAGGGCGCCCGTCGTGCGGATCACCCGCAGAGCACCCGCGTTGTCCGTGCCCTCATCCAGCGAGATCTCGAACGGCGTCCACGCCTCCTGCTCGCGCCCCGCCAGCTGCCCCGCGTACGCGATGAGATTCTCGGCGATGTGCACCGCCGTCTCCCGGCAGCTCCACTCCAGCCGCCCGGCGCGCACCTCCTCCCAGTCCCGGTCGGTGACCGCCCCCAGCAGGCCCACGCACTCGTCGACGGCCTGCTCCACCTGCTCCGCGCCCGTTGTCCACATGCCGGGCAGGCTACGAGGTGCCGCCGGGCGGAAGCGACAGCATTTCCAGCTCGGCGGTGAGGTTGTAGCGGGCCGTGGCCTCCCACTCCGAGGCTCCGTACGGCGTCCTGAACAGCCTCGGCAGGTCGAGGAGTTGGCGCAGGATCGCCGCGCGGCCCGTGCGGAAGGCCTCGTTCGGGACGAAGTGGTACTCCTCGCGGACGGCCGCGGTGTAGGCGGCGTACGCCGACGGGGGCGAGGCGAGGACCGCCAGGTCGGCGTCGCACAGGACCTGGCCGTCGGGGTCGTCGTCGGCGGGGTCGTGCCCGACGGTGAGGCGGACCAGGCGGGCCACCTCGGCGGTCCTGGCGGCGGACACGCCGGCCTCGGGCAGGGCGCGTTCGGCGAGACGGGCGGAGCGTTCTTCGTTCTCGGAGCGCTCGGGCAGGTAGACGGCGTCGTGGAACCAGGCGGCCAGCCGGACCACGTCCGGGTCGTGCGCGTACTTCTCCAGCACGTCGACGTGGTCCAGGACCGCCGTGAGGTGCGCCACCGTGTGGTAGCGGCGCTGCGGCTCC
The DNA here is from genome assembly GCF_055562795.1 of Streptomyces sp. NPDC016851. Classification (NCBI taxonomy): domain Bacteria; kingdom Bacillati; phylum Actinomycetota; class Actinomycetes; order Kitasatosporales; family Streptomycetaceae; genus Streptomyces; species Streptomyces sp. NPDC016851. The sequence goes on along the minus strand of NZ_JBVHEP010000046.1, from coordinate 7,919 downwards.
TGCCAGCGCCCGAGCAGGTCGTCGGCGTACGGGACCGGGTCCGGGCCGGCGGCCGGGCCCCGGGCCGCTTCCAGCGTGCGGACGAAGCGGGCGCGAAGGGCGTCGATATCGGCCATGGGGGCATTCTCCCGCTGAGCGGGTCGTGGCACCTAGCGTGGGGTCCATGACGACTCCTGCTGATGTGCACGACGTACGGGACCCCGAGCAACCCGGGCGGCTGCTCGCGATCGAGCGTGACGCGCTGATCCCGCTGTTGCGGGCCAGGGCCGAGGAGGACTTCGCGCTGCCCGTGGGGGCGTGCCCGGGCTGGTCGGTGCGGTCGGTGCTGGCGCACTGCTCGGCCGCGCTCACCCGGGTGGTGGAGAACCGGTTCGAGGAGGGCGTGTTCTCGCCCGAGTCGAACGACCGGGACATCGCCGAGCGGGACGGCTGGAGCAACGCCCGGGTGGTCGACGAGCTCGAACGCGGGATGACCGAGGCCGGGCCGGTGATCGCCGGGGCGGGCGGGAAGCTGGACGGCCTCGCGCTGGGGGAGTGGGTGCACGCCGGGGACGTGCGCGACGCCCTCGGCGAGCCCGGGGCGTACGGCGGGGCCGGGCTGCCGGACGCGCTGGCGCTGCTCGCCCGGATCACCCGCGAGCGGGGGCACGTGCCGCTGCACGCCGACCTGGACGACCTGGACGAACCGCTGCGGCTGGGCGAGAGCGGCGGGGAGCGGCCCCCGGGGCGCTTCATCGGGGACGGGCCGACGCTGGTGCGGCTCTACACGGGACGGCCGGTCGACGGGGCGCCCGCGTTCGAGCTGGTCGGGGTGGAGGCGAAGGACCTGAACATCTTCGGCTGAGCCGGGGCCCGGGGCCCGGGGCCCGGGGCGTGGAACGTGGCGGAAGCGGGCAGCGTAGTCTTGATTGGACTAGACCTGTATGGCTAGACCTGTCTGGTCCAGATCCGCTGTCGTACGCCGACGCCATGCCGACGAAGGGGCCCCATGAGCAAGCGTGCAGTCCTGGAGGTGATCGCCCTCGGAGTCGAGGACGCGATTGCCGCCCAGGCCGGAGGCGCGGACCGGCTGGAGCTGGTCACCGACATGGCGGCCGACGGGCTCACCCCGTCGGCCGCCACCGTCGCCGGGATCCGGCGGGCCGTCGACCTCTCGCTGCGGGTGATGCTGCGGCTCGCCGACGGCTTCGCCGCCGGGGACGTCGACCGGCTGGCCGGCGTGGCCGCCGACTTGCGGGAGGCCGGGGCCGAGGAGTTCGTGCTGGGGTTCCTCGACGCGGGGGGTGGGGTGGATCTGGCGGCTGTGGAGCGGGTTGTGGGGGCGTTGGACGGCTGCCCCTGGACCTTCCACCGGGCCATCGACCGGGCCGCCGACCGGGACGCCCTGCGCAAGCAGCTGGACGGGGTGCCGGGGTTGGACACGTACCTGACGGCCGGTGCCGCGGGTGGGGTCGACGACGGGTTGCCGGTGCTGCTCGCGGAGGCGGGGCGTGCCGGGGAGCCGGGGTATGAGCAGCAGTTGCTGGTGGGGGGTGGGTTGCGGCTGGAGCATGTGCCGGTGTTGCGGGGTGCGGGGGTGGACGCGTTCCACATCGGTGGGGCGGTGCGGCCGGGGGGCTGGGGGGAGCCGGTGTCGGTGGGGGCGGTGGCCGAGTGGCGGGCTGCGGTGGACGCTTCTTGACAGGCGCAGGGTGTTGTGGCTGGGGCCGGGTGGGTGCGCAACCCGGCGCAGCGGGGTGCCGCTGCGCCCACCCGTGCCGCCCCAGCGGCACGAATGCCCGCAGCTACGTCGGCACGACTGCCCGCAGCTACGTCGGCACGGTTGCCCGCAGCTACGTCGGCACGACTGCCCGCAGCTACGTCGGCACGGTTGCCCGCAGCTAGGCCAGTTGCGGTGGCAGCGGGGCCGAGTGGGTGACCGTCAGGCCCGACACCGCTCGCGTCAGCGCCACGTACAGGCGGCGCAGGCCCGTCCGTTCGTCCGGCTCGCCGTCGACCACGGCGCCGGGCTCGTCCAGGACCACGTAGTCGTACTCCAGGCCCTTCGCCAGCGACGCCGGGACCAGGGTCAGGCGGGTGTCCTGGGTGGTCTCCTCGCCGGGGCCGAGATACGGGATTCCGGCGTCTGTCAGGGCCTTGGCCAGCTCGGGTACGCGGGCGTCCGCCGCGATCAGGCCCGTCGAGCCCTCGTGGCGCAGCGACGCGCGGCAGGCGTCGACCACGTCGGCGGTGCCGGTGACCTGGCGGACCTCGAAGTGGCCCGGGTTGTCGCGGATCGAGACCACCGGGGTGAGCCCCGGGGCGATGTGCGGGAGGAGCCGGGAGGCGTAGGTGATGACGTCCGTCGGCACGCGGAAACCGGCCGTCAGCTCCTCCACCGTCGCGTCCGTCTTGCCCAGGTGGGCCAGCGCCTCCTGCCAGCTCCGGGTCGCCCACGGCGTCGTGCCCTGCGCCAGGTCGCCGAGGACGGTCGCACTGCCGGTCGTGCAGCGGCGGCCGACCGCCCGGTACTGCATGGGGGAGAGGTCCTGCGCCTCGTCGAGGACGACATGGCCGAGGGAGTGCGTGCGCTGGATCAGGTCGGTGGCCTCGTCGATGAGGACGGCGTCGGCGGCCGACCACTTGGCGGACTTGACGCTGCGCGCCGGTTTCGCCCAGAGGATCGCCTTCCGCTCCTCCTCGTCGAGGATCCCCTCCGCGTGCTCGGCGAGGAAGTCCGCGTCCGACAGCAGGCGCAGCACCAGCTTCGCCGGGTCGACGGCCGGCCAGACCGCCTTGACGGCCGCCTTGACCGCGCTGTTGCGGGCCACCGCGTCCTGCACCCGGTCGTCCGGCGCCTCCCCCGACCGCTCCATCTGCACCAGCACGGCGTGCGCGATGCGCTGCGGCAGGGCCTCGCGGGCGGCGCCGTAGCGGATGTCGCGGTCGAGCAACTCCCGGACGATCTCCTCCAGTTCGTACGCCGCCACGCGCCAGCGGCGGGAGCCGCGCACGACCACGACCGGCTCGGTGGGCATCGTGACGTGCGCGTAGAGGGCCCTGCGCAGCACCCGCGCCATGCGGGCGTCGCCCTTGACGACCGCGGCCGTCGCGTCGTCCGTCCCTCTGATCTCCACGTGCGCCACCAGGTCCTCGACGGTGGCCTGCTGCACCGTCAACTCGCCGAGTGCGGGCAGCACTTGCTCGATGTAGTGCAGGAAGGACCGGTTCGGTCCGATGACGAGCGTGCCGGTGCGGGCGAGGCGCTCGCGGTGCGCGTAGAGGAGGTAGGCGACCCGGTGCAGGCCGACGGCGGTCTTCCCGGTGCCCGGGCCGCCCTGCACGCACACCGTGCCGGAGAGCCCCGACCGGACGATCTCGTCCTGCTCGGGCTGGATCGTCGCGACGATGTCCCGCATCGGGCCGACGCGGGGCCGCTCGATCTCCTGCTGGAGCAGCTTGCTGGTGCGCGCCGCCTCGGCCGGGTCCGACAGGTGCTCGTCCTCGTACGCCGTGAGGTCACCGCCCGTGTAACCGAAGCGGCGGCGCAGCGCGATGTCCATCGGGTCCTTCTTCGAGGCCCGGTAGAACGGCTGGGAGACCGGGGCGCGCCAGTCGATGACCATCGGGTCGCCGTCCTGGTCGTGCACATGGCGCCGCCCGATATAGAAGCGCTCCCCCTCTGCCCCCTCGGCCTGTTCGCTCCCCGGCGCGTGCAGATAGTCGAGCCGGCCGAAGAACAGCGGGGTGTCGCTGAGGTCGGCCAGGGCCTTGATGCGCTCCTCGATCTGGTGGGCCAGCACCTCCGCGTTGACCCAGTTCGCGGTGACGTCGCTGATGTCGAGGGCCTCGACGTCAGCGCGCATGGCACGCAGGGCGGAGCGGGACGCGGCGAGGTGGGAGCGCTCACGGGAGAGCGGGTCGTCGACGGGCGTGGACAAGGGGGTGCCTCCGGAGGACCTGCTGAGAGATGGCGGTGAGATGCCGGCCGGTTTCCGTCCGGTCGGCGGCGCTCCGGGAGGGAGGCGGGCAAGAGCGGAGATCTTAGAGCAGCGGGGGAGCCGACCGCCAACGGTTTTCCCGTCCCCTAGGGGATGAGGGCCTCCTCCCTCAGGGGCACGGGTCGGTCCGCAGGCGTACGAGAGGAGCACGCGGGTTCGGCCCTCAGGCCGACGCGGACTTTACGTACGGAAACGCACCATGGAGACATGAGCGCAGCAACCTTCTCCCCCGCCCCGGCACCGGGCCGCCCGCCCGGCGCCACCGCCGTGGCAGGCAGCCACCACCGTCATCTCCTCGGCGATGCCCTGCGCGCCGTCAAGGTGTTCGCGGGCGCCGCCTTCGACGTGGTCATCCTCGGCCAGTACGGCGAGGAAGTAGGCCTGGTCCGCCGCAAGTGAGCGGCCTCGCCGCACACGAGTAGCGCCGGTGAGCGACCCCGCCGCACACGACCGACCGGCCCGCCTCAGTTCTCCGCGAGCAGCTCGTCCGCGTCCATGATCCGGTACGCGTATCCCTGCTCCGCCAGGAAGCGCTGGCGGTGCGCGGCGAAGTCCTGGTCGAGGGTGTCCCGGGCGACCACGGAGTAGAAGTGGGCCTGGTGGCCGTCGGACTTCGGGCGGAGCACCCGGCCCAGCCGCTGGGCCTCCTCCTGGCGCGACCCGAACGTGCCGGACACCTGGATCGCGACCGTCGCCTCCGGCAGGTCGATCGAGAAGTTCGCGACCTTGGACACGACCAGCACACTGATCTCGCCCTGCCGGAACGCTTCGAACAGCTTCTCCCGCTGCGCGTTCGACGTCTCGCCCTTGATCACGGGCGCCCCGAGGTGCTCACCCAGCTCGTCGAGCTGGTCGATGTACTGGCCGATGACGAGGATCTGCTGCCCGGCGAAGCGGCGGACGATCGCCTCCGTGACCTTCCGCTTGGTGTCGGTCGTCGCACAGAAGCGGTACTTCTCCTCCGCCTCGGCCGTGGCGTACGCGAGCCGCTCCGCGTCCGTCAGATTGACCCGGACCTCCACGCAGTCGGCGGGCGCGATGTAGCCCTGCGCCTCGATCTCCTTCCACGGCGCGTCGAACCGCTTGGGCCCGATCAGGGAGAACACGTCCGACTCGCGCCCGTCCTCACGCACCAGCGTGGCCGTGAGGCCCAGCCGCCGCCGCGCCTGGAGATCCGCCGTGAACTTGAACACCGGCGCCGGCAGCAGGTGCACCTCGTCGTAGACGATCAGGCCCCAGTCCCGGGAGTCGAACAGCTCCAGGTGCGGATAGACGCCCTTCCGCCTGGTCGTCAGCACCTGGTAGGTGGCGATCGTGACGGGCCGGATCTCCTTCTTCGTCCCGCTGTACTCGCCGATCTCGTCCTCGGTGAGCGACGTCCGCCGCACCAGCTCGTGCTTCCACTGCCGGGCGGAGACCGTGTTCGTGACGAGGATCAGGGTCGTGGACTTCGCCTGCGCCATCGACCCGGCGCCGACCAGCGTCTTGCCCGCACCGCAGGGCAGGACGACCACGCCCGACCCGCCGTGCCAGAAGTTCTCCACGGCCTGCTTCTGGTACGGCCTGAGCGCCCAGCCGTCCTCGGCCAGCTCGATCGGGTGCGCCTCGCCGTCCACGTACCCGGCGAGGTCCTCGGCCGGCCAGCCCAGCTTCAGCAGCGTCTGCTTGATCTGCCCCCGCTCGGAGGGGTGCACGGCGACCGTGTCCGGGTCGATGCGGTTGCCGACCAGCGGCGCGATCCGCTTCGACTTCAGGACCTCCTCCAGCACCGGACGGTCGGTGGTCGTCAGGACCAGCCCGTGCGCCGGGTGCTTGGACAGCGTGAGCCGCCCGTAGCGATCCATCGTCTCGGCGATGTCGACCAGCAGCGCGTGCGGCACCGGGTAGCGGCTGTACTGCACCAGCGCGTCCACGACCTGCTCGGCGTCATGGCCCGCCGCCCGGGCGTTCCACAGACCCAGCGGGGTCACGCGGTAGGTGTGGATGTGTTCCGGCGCCCGCTCCAGCTCCGCGAACGGGGCGATGGCCCGACGGCATTCACCGGCCTGCTCGTGGTCGACTTCCAGGAGCAGGGTCTTGTCGGACTGGACGATCAGCGGACCATTCACGCGTGGCACCCTTTCCCACGGCCGGACGGCTCGGACGGCTCGAACGACTCGGCCAAACGTCCAGTGTGCCTGATCGTCGCCGTCCCGAGGGTGTGATCTGCGCGGGACCGGACCGGCTCCGGTCCTACAGAATGCCTTTTCATCCCAACGTGTGGTGTGAATTCAGTTTTTCCACGGCGCCCCCGAAGAATGGCGAACCGTGCGGAACCCAACGACCACCACGCTCGGATACGCCCTGTTCGCCACCCGCTGGCTCCAGGCCCCGCTGTACTTCGGGCTGGTGGCCGCCCAGGGCGTCTACGTCTACAAGTTCTTCAAGGAGCTGTGGACCTTAATCCTGATGTGCGTGAGCGGTCACGCCACCGAGACGTACGTGATGCTCGCGGTGCTCAAGCTGGTCGACGTCGTCATGATCGCCAACCTGCTGATCATGGTGATCGTCGGCGGCTACGAGACCTTCGTCTCGCGCATCGGCCTCCAGGGCCACCGTGACCAGCCCGAATGGCTCTCGCACGTCAACTCCAACGTACTGAAGGTCAAGCTCGCCACGGCGATCGTGGGCATCTCCTCCGTCCATCTGCTGCAGATGTTCGTGGACGTCCACCACACCTCCCGCCACGCCCTGCTGTGGGGGACGGTGATCCACATGGCGTTCATCTTCTCGGCGGCGATCCTCGCCTACATGTCGGGCCCGATGGCGGCCCAGTCGGACCGCGGGCACGGGGACCGTGGACACGGAGACGGCGGGCACGGGGACCGTGGGCACGGGGACGGCGGGCACGTGGACCGCGGGCACGGGGACCGTTCCTCGGCCGGCCGGGCCCCCGCCGGGCATTCCGAGGCACCACAGCCCTCGGCATCGCAGCCCGAGGCCCCGGCCGCCACCCCCGCCCTGCCCCGGCAGCCCGGCCCCGACGCGGACGCCGAGGCCCGGATCCGTGCGGCCGGGTTCCCCGTCCGCAAGCTGCTGGAGGACTTCGACCCGGAGCACCCCCGGGGCTTCGACCGGGAGGCACTGGCCCGGCTCGGCAAGGCCGAGTTCGTCGCCGCCCGGCGCAACGTGGTGCTCGTCGGCCCGCCCGGCACCGGCAAGACCCACCTCGCCATCGGCCTCGGCGTGCGCGCCTGCCAGGCCGGGCACCGGGTGCTGTTCGCGACCGCCGCCGAGTGGGCCTCCCGGCTCTCCGACGCCCGGGCCGCCGGCCGGCTCGACGCGGAGTTGGCCGCCCTCGACGATCACCCCCTGCTGATCGTCGACGAGGTCGGCTACACACCCTTCGACGCGGCGACCGCCGGACTGTTCTTCCGCCTGGTCGCCCACCGCTACGAGCGTGCCTCGCTGATCGTGACCGGCGACCGCCCGCTCGGCCGCTGGGACGAGGTCTTCGGCGGCGCCTCCACCGCGGCGATGGTGGACCGCCTCGCCCATCACGCCGACATCGTCCGGCTGGACGGCGACAGCTACCGGACGCGCCGCGCTACTTCAGCGTGGGCAGACTGACGTTCTGGATCAGCGGTCCCTCGATGCCGATCGCCTCGGAGACCAGGGGCTCGGCGCCCGCGGCAGGCAGGGGCAGCGGCAGCGCGGGGGCAGCGGTGGCACAGGGCGCGAGCACGCCCACGAGGGCGATGGCGCACAGGGCGGTGGCGGGGAGCTTCTCACGCATGGGCGACAGGGCCTTTCACGATCCGGGAGACGGGGGACACCCCACCGCGGGGCGGGCCCGGGGCCCCCGCGCCCGCCCCCCGCCGGGGGCGGGGCAGCTGAGCGGGGGGTAGGGGGCGGGGCCGGCGGCCACCAATGGCACCCCCGCGGCCCGGGGGGGCCGCC
>NZ_JBVHEP010000045.1:26624-39993 GCF_055562795.1 Streptomyces sp. NPDC016851 | reverse complement strand
GGGGGGGCCCCCGGCGGGCCCGGGGTCGGGGGGGGGGGCTCCCCCGCCGGCGGTGGCGCCAGCCCCGGGGGGGGGGCCGCGCCCCCCCCCCCCCCCACGCCGGCTCCCTACCGGAACCGGACTCGTGTCACGCCGTCAGCGCCGCAGTGTCAGCAGACCCGGACGGTAGGGCCACTGGCTGTAGTCGCCGCCGATGTTGGGGTTGCGTCCCTGGTAGAGGAACTGCAGGTTGCAGGGATCGACGGTGAAGGTCTGATCGGCGCTGGTGCGGATCAGTTCGCCGTGGCTGATGTCGTTGGTCCAAGTGGCGCCGCTGTTGGCCTTGCCGGCGAAGGGATTGCTCTCGGTCGCGGCCTGGGGTGTCCATGAGCCGTTCAGACTGGTGGCCGTGAACGAGCGGAAGTAGCGGCCCTGCTGGCCCCTCGCCTCGACGATCATGAGGTACCGGTTCTGGCCCTGGAGCTTGTAGACCTGCGGGGCTTCGAACAGGTTGTCCGCCGTATCGCTCATGATCGTTGTGTAGTTCGAGCCGAAACTGCCCGGGAAGTTCCCGATCGGCATGCTGGCCCGGTAGATCTTGCCGTTGTCACCGGCGAAGAACAGGTACATGTTCTGGCCGTCAGCGATGAGCGTCTGGTCGATGGGGCCGGTGCCGGAGCCGGTGATGCTTCCGGAGAAGAGCACCTTCTGTGCCGACCAGCCATTGGGGTTGGTGGGGTCGCTCGACGTCCGGTAGGAGAAGGCGCTCCCACCGCCCCACTGGTAGGCGAGCACCCAGATGTTCTTCGGCGCGAAGTAGAAGAGCGTGGGCGCGACGGTGGAAGCCGACATCTTGTTCTGGCCGGCCGAGGCCATCTCCGGCCAGTTGGTGAACAGGCCGAAGTTCATCGAACCCCAGCCCTCTCCCGTGCCCGCGGTGCCGTGCGTCGTCGCATAGACGAGATGCTTGCCGTTGTAGGGGGCGACGGTGAAGTCCTTGAGCGAGGCCCACCCGGCCCTGGGCTGCGCCAGCGCGCCCGTCGATGTCCAGCGGTAGGTCGACGGGAGATTGCACGTGCCGGGGTTGTCGCCGCCGACCTTGACGAGCTGCCACTGCTGGTTGGTGCCGCCCCAGTCGTCGTACTGGACGATGTTGGCGTTGTCGGCGGTGGAGCCGCCCTGCACTTCGAGGGCCTTGTTGCTGTGGCGCGAGATGAGCCGCACGTAGCCGTCCGAGCTGTCGGCCAGCCGCCACTGCTGGTTGGTGGCGTTCAGGTCGGCCCACTGGACGATCGAGCCGCCGTTCGCGGTGGACCAGTTGTGGATGTCCAGCACCTTGCCCGAGTGGCGGGACTTGATGCGGTAGTAGCCGCCCCCGGAGTCGACGAACTGCCACTGCTGCTGGTTCTGATCGTTCCTGGTCCACTGGGTGATGCGGGCGCCGTCGCCGGTCGCCATGTTGTAGACGTCCAAGGCCTTGCCGCTGTTGCGGTTGACCAGCACATACGAGGCGTTGGGGTCTACGGTCGCCGCGGCGGCGGGCTGGGCACCGAGGAAGGTGGCCACGAGCAGCAAGGGCGCGAGGACGGCGAGTAAGCGTCTCAGACGCATCAGGGGCACTCCTTTGGGGGCGGGGGGTGAGGGGACCCCGAGGAACCGTCTCGAAAGGTTTCGAAGAATTCCCGGAAGCTTTGACGCCACAAGCTAGGAATGAGGGGCCCTTTGGTCAAGGCCTGGCGCGGATCTGTCCACAAACAGCGCCTCACCTGATCCTCGAATGTTTCGGGCAGGGAATCGAAACTTCTTCTGTGAGGAGTATTGACGATGCATCGTCAATCCCTCAATCATCCGGTCTGAGAAACCGGCCGTAGTTCGAGATGTCGAACAACGTCGGTCCTGAGCAATCTGTGCTGCACGACAGGCGCCACTTCCCCTGCGCTTCAGTCCTTCCTTGATTTCTAGCTTGGAGGCACAGTCATGGGCTCGTATGCCCTTCCCAGACTCGCTGTCCGCCGGAAGATCCGCGGCCTGCTGCTGGCGCTGGTCGTCGGCGTCCTCGGTGTGGTCACCGCACTGGTCGCGCCGCCGCCCGCACACGCCGCCGAGAGCACGCTCGGCGCCGCGGCGGCGCAGAGCGGCCGCTACTTCGGCACCGCCATCGCCTCGGGCAGGCTGGGCGACTCGGCGTACACGTCGATCGCGAGCCGTGAGTTCAACTCGGTGACGGCTGAGAACGAGATGAAGATCGACGCCACCGAACCGCAGCCGGGCCAGTTCAACTTCACCGCCGCTGACCGTGTCTACAACTGGGCGGTGCAGAACGGCAAGCAGGTGCGCGGCCACACCCTGGCCTGGCACTCCCAGCAGCCCGGCTGGATGCGGAACCTCAGCGGCAGCGCGCTGCGCCAGGCGATGATCAACCACATCAGGGGCGTGATGGCCCACTACAAGGGCAAGATCGTCCAGTGGGACGTCGTGAACGAGGCCTTCGAAGACGGCAACTCGGGAGCCCGGCGCGACTCCAACCTGCAACGCACCGGCAACGACTGGATCGAGGTCGCCTTCCGCACCGCGCGCGCCGCCGACCCGGCCGCCAAGCTCTGCTACAACGACTACAACGTCGAGAACTGGACCTGGGCCAAGACCCAGGCCATGTACCGCATGGTCCGGGACTTCAAGCAGCGCGGCGTGCCGATCGACTGCGTCGGCTTCCAGTCCCACTTCAACAACGACAGCCCGTACAACAGCAACTTCCGCACCACCCTGCAGAGCTTCGCCGCCCTCGGCGTCGACGTGGCCATCACCGAGCTCGACATCCAGGGCGCCTCGCCCACGACCTACGCCAACGTGACCAACGACTGCCTGGCCGTCCCGCGCTGCCTCGGCATCACCGTCTGGGGCGTGCGCGACAGCGACTCCTGGCGACGGGAGCACACGCCGCTGCTGTTCAACGACAACGGCAGCAAGAAGCCCGCCTACACCGCCGTCCTCAACGCACTCAACGGCGGCTCCACCACGCCCCCTCCGGACGGCGGACCGATCAAGGGCGTTGGTTCGGGCCGCTGCCTGGACGTGCCCGGCACCAGCACCACCGACGGCACCCAGCTCCAGCTGTGGGACTGCAACAACGGCACCAACCAGCGGTGGACGCACACCGCCGCCGGTGAGCTCAGGGTCTACGGCAACAAGTGCCTGGACGCCGCCGGCACCGCCAACGGCACCAAGGTCCAGATCTACAGCTGCTGGGGCGGCGACAACCAGAAATGGCGCCTCAACTCCGACGGATCCATCGTCGGCGTCCAGTCCGGCCTCTGCCTCGACGCCGTCGGAGCCGGCACCGCCAACGGCACCCTGATCCAGCTCTACTCCTGCTCGAACGGCAGCAACCAGCGCTGGACCCGCACCTGATGGGGCCTGTCACGGACGAAAGGCTGAGTCGATGAAGACCTACGGTGCGGCTTCCCCCGCCGCTCCACGCGGACAGCGCTGGTGGTCCCGGGTCGCCGCCGTGGTGGCCGCGACCCTCGCGATGGGCATGCTCTCCGTGGTGAATCCGGCGCCCGCCGAGGCGGCGACGGTGGACCCCAACGCCTGGTACGTCCTCGTCAATCGCAACAGCGGCAAGGCGCTGGACGTCTCCGGCGCGTCCAGCGCCGACGGTGCGCGGGTCAGCCAGTGGACGCGCAACGACGGACCCCACCAGCAGTGGCAGTTCGTGGACTCCGGCGGCGGCTTCTACCGCCTCAAGGCCCGGCATTCGGGCAAGGTCCTCGACGTGGCCGGCGCCTCGACCGCGGACGGCGCCGCGATCCAGCAGTGGGCCGACCACAACGGGGCCAACCAGCAGTTCCGCCTGGCCGACTCCGACGCGGGCCACGTCCGGCTGGTCAACCGCACCAGCGGCAAGGCCGTGGAGGTGCAGGGCGCCTCCACCGCCGACGGCGGCAACGTCGTCCAGTACTCCGACTGGGGCGGCGCCAACCAGCAATGGCAGATGGTCAAGCTGTCGTCCGGTGGCGGCGGCGGATGCGGCAGCGCCCCGACTCTGACGAGCGGTACGCACACGATCCAGAGCGGCGGCAAGAGCCGCAGCTTCATCCTCAGGGTTCCCGCCAACTACGACAACAGCCACCGCTACCGGCTGATCTTCGCGTTCCACTGGCGGGGCGGAACCGCCGGCGACGTCGCCTCGGGCGGCACGAGCGGGAACGCCTGGTCCTACTACGGCCAACAGCAACAGTCGAACAACAGCGCCATCCTCGTCGCCCCCCAGGGCCTCGGAAACGGCTGGGCCAATGCGGGCGGTGAAGACGTCACCTTCGTCGACGACATGATCCGGCGTATCGAGAGCGGCCTCTGTGTCAACCCGGCACAGCGCTTCGCCACGGGATTCAGCTGGGGCGGCGGTATGAGCTACGCCCTCGCGTGCAGCCGGGCGAACGTCTTCAGGGCCGTCGCGGTCATCTCCGGCGCCCAGATCAGCGGATGCAGCGGCGGCACCCAGCCCATCGCCTACTTCGGGATCCACGGCATCAGCGACAACGTCCTCAACATCGGGCAAGGACGGTCCCTGCGCGACACATTCGTCCGCAACAACGGCTGCGCCGCCCAGAGCCCGCGCGAGCCCGGCCCGGGCAGCCGAACGCACATCACCACCACCTACTCGGGCTGCCGTGCCGGATACCCGGTCCAATGGGCCGCGTTCGACGGAGGCCACATACCCGGTCCGGTCGACGGCTCCTCCGGCGAAAGCGGCGTCACCACCTGGACCAAGGCAGAGATCTGGAGGTTCTTCGCACAGTTCTAGTGGCAGGCCCGCACCACGGAGTGGAGCCAGGACGATCCTGGCTCCACTTCCCGGCTTCACGCTCTAGAAGAAGCCCAGCTTCTTCGGCGCGTACGACACCAGCAGGTTCTTCGTCTGCTGGTAGTGGTCGAGCATCATCTTGTGCGTCTCGCGCCCGATGCCCGACTTCTTGTAGCCGCCGAACGCCGCGTGGGCCGGGTACGCGTGGTAGCAGTTGGTCCACACCCGGCCCGCCTTGATCTCGCGGCCCAGGCGGTAGGCGGTGCTGCCGTCGCGGGTCCAGACGCCCGCGCCGAGGCCGTACAGGGTGTCGTTGGCGATCTTCAGGGCCTCGTCGACCGAGTCGTACGTCGTCACCGAGACCACCGGGCCGAAGATCTCCTCCTGGAAGATCCGCATGTCGTTGGTGCCGCGGAAGATCGTCGGCTCGATGTAGTAGCCGCCCTCCAGGCCCGGGACCGCACGGGGGTTGCCGCCCGTGACCAGTTCGGCGCCTTCCTTCCTGCCGATGTCGAGGTAGGAGAGGATCTTCTCGTACTGGTCGTTGCTCGCCTGCGCGCCGATCATGGTGTCCGGGTCCAGCGGGTCGCCGCCGCGAATGGCCCGGGTGCGTTCGACGCAGCGGGCCATGAAGTCGTCGTAGACCGATGAGGGGATCAGCGCGCGGGACGGGCACGTGCAGACCTCGCCCTGGTTCAGGGCGAACATCACGAAGCCCTCGACCGCCTTGTCCAGGAAGTCGTCGTCGGCGGCCATCACGTCGGGCAGGAAGATGTTCGGGCTCTTGCCGCCCAGTTCGAGCGTGACGGGGATGATGTTCTCGCTCGCGTACTGCATGATCAGGCGGCCGGTCGTCGTCTCGCCGGTGAACGCCACCTTCGCCACGCGCGGGCTGGAGGCCAGGGGCTTGCCCGCCTCCACGCCGAAGCCGTTGACCACGTTGACCACGCCCGGCGGGAGCAGGTCGGCGATCAGCTCCATGACGTAGAGGAGGCTGACCGGGGTCTGCTCGGCCGGTTTGATGACGACGCAGTTGCCGGCGGCCAGGGCGGGGGCCAGCTTCCAGGTGGCCATGAGGATCGGGAAGTTCCACGGGATGATCTGGCCGACCACGCCCAGCGGTTCGTGGAAGTGGTACGCGACGGTGTCGGCGTCGATCTCCGCGATGCTGCCCTCCTGCGCGCGGACGACGCCGGCGAAGTACCGGAAGTGGTCCACGGCCAGCGGGATGTCGGCGGCCAGCGTCTCGCGGACCGGCTTGCCGTTCTCCCAGGTCTCGGCGACCGCGATCTTCTCCAGGTTCTCCTCGATGCGGTCGGCGATCCTGTTGAGCACGCGCGCCCGTTCCGCGGTGGACGTACGGCCCCACTGGTCGGCCGCCCGGTGCGCGGCGTCCAGGGCAAGGTCGACGTCGGCCGCGGAGGAGCGGGCGACCTCGCAGAAGACCTTGCCGGTCACGGGGGTCGGGTTCTCGAAGTAGCGGCCCTCGACGGGGGCGACCCAGTCGCCGCCGATGAAGTTGTCGTAGCGGCGGGCGAAGGTGACGATGCTGCCGTCCGTTCCGGGCTGCGCGTACACCATGGCGGCTCTCCTCGGTGAGATGACGGGCGGGTTACGGTTCACGCCGTCGTGACGGCCTCACTGTGCTCCCGGGAGGTTGGCGCAAGGTTGGCGCCGTGACGTGCCGCAAGCCGCGCCGTGCCGTCAGTCGCGCCGGGCCGTGGTCAGGCGGCCCCGCGCGATCGCCCGGCGGGTGTCGTCCGGGCCGAGCAGGCGCAGCGCGTGTTCGTTGATCTCCGCGTCGTACGGGGCCCGTTCGCCGTAGCGCAGGGCGTCTTCCGGGCGGGTGCTCGCCAGGACGGCCTCGCGTACGGCCACTTCGATGCGGGTGCGCCACTCCTCGATGCCGGGGGCCTCGGAGCGGGGGAGCAGGGGGCCGCCGTAGAGACGCAGCGCGGTGTCGGTGTCGCCCTGCTCCAGGGCTCGCAGGACGTCGGCGGCGTCGCAGGTGACCGGGATCGTCAGGGCGTAGCGGCGGGGCGAGACGCCGCCGCCGAGGGCGCGCCGCAGGTGGGAGATCTCCGCCTTGAAGGTGGACGCGGTGACCGGCCGGTCGCCGTACAGGGCGGCGCGCAGCCGCTCCGGGGAGAAGCCGTCGGGTTCGAGCGCGAGCAGGGTGAGAATCTCCACCTGGCGCGGGCGCAGGGGGAGCGGGCGCCCCTCCCGTGCGGCCGGCACGGCCTGGTCCGTGCCGAGGCAGGTGAGCCGCAGCTGTCCCGGACCAGGCTGTTCCGTGGTGAGGCGGGCCTCGATGGTCGACACCAGCGTGCGTACGGTGGACATGGCCAGGGGGTGCGAGCGGTCCCAGGTGGTCGACAGGTCCAGTACGCCGAGGACGCGCCCGTCCGGGCCGTGGACCGGGGCGCAGTAGCAGACCCAGCCGTGCAGGGCCGACACCAGGTGCTCGGCCGAGAAGACGGAGCTGGGACGGCCGGTGCGCAGGGCGAGGGACAGGGCGTTGGTGCCCATGGCCTGCTCGTCCCACCGGCCGCCCGGCGCGAAGTTGACGCGCTCGGCCCGGCGGCGCATGGCCGGGCCGCCGCAGGTCCACAGGATGGTGCCCGACTCGTCGGTGACCGCCGTGACGAACCCGGCGTCCTCGGCGATGCTGCGCAGTTCCCCGGCGAGGCCTGAGACCGGCCGGTACAGCGGAGAGGACGTCCAGCGCTGGTGGACGGGGCCGCCGTCGGTGACCGGGGCGCTGTCCCGCCCGGGGTCCACGCTGCTCAGGGAACGCGCCCAGGACTCGGTCACCTCGTGGCGCAACGCCGCGCTGCCGCCCGGCCGTGCGCCCGCGACGCTCAGCCGCGGCACCCAGCGGGACCACTCGTGCTCCAGCACGGCCCTGCGCTGCCGGAGGTCAGGGCGCTGTGACATGGCCTCTCCCTGCCGTCGTACGTCGTACCGGGAGGACCCGGTTCCGGGCGCGGTGCCGGCCCGGTCCGCGGTCTGAGGTCAGTGTTACCGGATGCGGAGGGGCGGGGTCGAGGAGAGTGCCGGAATGCGTGGAGCCGCCAGAGGGCGCAGGGCCCGGGAACGCCCCCGCCCTGAACGGGCGACCGCCTGACTGGATGTTTGTCCGGTGCTCGCGTGCCGCCGTACGGGTGACGGGTTCACTCGACCCGACGGACGGGGCCCGGCCCGCGTACCACCGGTGCGCCGCGTCGCGTTGCCCGGGCATGGACAGTACTGAGACGGCGCGGCGCCCTGTCGGGAACGACGCCGCTCCCCGGTCGTTCGCCGAACTCACCAGCGGGTACGGGGGTCATCCGCCCATCTACGCGGCGCTCGTCGCCGAATGGCAGGCCAGGGGCCACGCCGTCCCGGAGCACCGGGACGGCCAGTGGGTCTCCTTCGCGGCACCGTCCGCGAGCGAGACCTGGGCCGCCGTCACCACATGGGCCGCCGGCCGGCACCCGGGGACGGCCGCCCCCGACGGCACGCGCCTCACCAGCAGTCGGCCACCGCGTGCTCCGCGCTGACCGGTGCCAGCACCGCGAGGGTCTCGGTGGCCTCCCGCAGGGCCGACTCCAGCCTGCCGGGGGCGTGCAGGCTGCCCGTGCCGTCCGGCGGGACGAGCCATTCCAGGCGCCCGGCGGGCCGGTACGGCGGCGGCACGGCGACCCAGGAGCCCCGGCCGACGTGCCGGACACCGGAGCCGACCCACTCGCTGACGGGGTCGGGCGGCAGGAAGAAGCCCACTCTGCGGGCCGCGCTGTCCACCAGGGTGGGGCCGGGCACCTTCAAGGGGTCGCGCCACAGATAGTCCAGGGCGAGCAGGCCGAGCCGGTCGGGGACGCTGAGCACGTCCCAGTACCGGCCGGCCTCCACGAGCACGGTCCCCGTGCCGTAGTCCCACTCCCGCTTGCACTCCTGGGGGTCCCTGGCGGCCGCGGCGAGCCACTCGACGGCTTGCTTCCACATCACGCTCTGCATGGCCACCCCAGGAACAGTCGGCCGACGCCCCCGACGGGCGCACGCTGGACACGGGCCGGTGACCCGCGGAGCCTCGGGCTCCGCGTGCCGGTCCGGCACGGGCCATGCTCGTAGATATTTCTACGCGCTGGAAGGGGTGGCGCGGTCTGGCGTTTCGGTCGGGCATGTCCCGGTCGAAAGGGGGCACTCGCAGGTGGATCCCGTAAGGCATCGATCAACTCCGTGCGCGTCCATGCCGCCCCGCTGAAACCGGCCATCGAGAGATGGACGACTGGGGGAGGAGCCGGGGAGCGCGCCGGGCGGATGAGACGCCGGTGCCGGAAATGCGGGGTCTCCCAGGCATGCTCTCCGCCCGGCGATCACCACCGCTGTGCGGGAGGTGTGGACCAGTCCACGAGGGCGCGCGGGCGTGATGTGCGGATCGCGGAATTTTGCCTTCACAGAACCTCCCACTGTGCTGGCCAGAACGCGCCTTGTTCGGTCAACTCCGAACGCATCAAGGTGGGTTGAGCACTTGAGCATCAGGAGTCACAAGCGAGCTGCTTGACCCGTGCGACCGAACCGCACGGGTACTGACGGGGGAACTGATGAGGTGCGCGCGTGTCCACCGCCGACGGGCGGGGACCGAGTCCTCGCGCATGGCCGGCACGTCTCTCCCTCACCTCTCTTGGTGCCTTCATCCGGTGCCCGAGACAGGGATTAGGAGGGGGAATGCCGATGAGTGCAGTGAGCGCCGCCAAGCCGACGTATCCCGGCGTCTACGTCGAAGAGCTTCCCAGCAGCACCCGCACCATCTCGACCCTGACCACTTCGGTGACCGCCTTCGTGGGCCACACCCGTCGCGGTCCGCTGAACGAGCCGGTCCGCGTCACCAGCTTCACCGAGTTCGAGCGCCGCTTCGGGGGACTGAGCGCCCAGAGCGCCGTCGGCTACGCCGTTCACCAGTTCTTCGGCAACGGCGGCACCGTCGCCGTGATCGTCCGCGTCGCCAAGGCCGGCAGCGGCAAGGCCGCCTGCGTCACGCTGGAGTCCACCGAGGGCCACAGCGAGTGCGACGTCCTCAAGGTGCACGCCAAGGAACCCGGCGTGTGGGGCAACGGCCTGCGCGTCGCCGTCGACTACGACACGCCCCGCCCCGACGAGACCTTCAATCTGCGCGTCCACGACGCCAAGGGAGAGGCCCGCGAGAGCTACACCGGCCTGTCCACCGACCCGTCCCACGGCCGGTACGTGCAGACCGTCGTCAACGCCGGCTCCCGGCTGATCCGCGTCGAGGTCGTCGGCGAGGGCCGGCCCGACCCGTCCGGCACCGTCTCCAAGCCGTTCGGGCACGAACTGCCCGACCTCGCCGTGGACCTCACCGTCAAGATCGGTGACGTCGAGCGGGAGTTCACGCTCTACGACCCCGACTGCGACGGCGAGGCCCCGCGCTCCGTCGCCGAGCTGGCGCTGCTGCTGGAACGCAAGCTGCGCGCCCTGCCCGACGCGCCCGGCAAGCACGCCTTCGCGGGCGCCGAGGTCACCGCCTTCGGCCGGCGCGTCCAGGTCGTCGCGGGCTCCACCGACCCCGAGGACGTCGTCCGCTTCCTCGGCGAGTGCGCCAACGACCTGGGCCTGGAGGCCTCGGTCAACCCGCCCGTCTTCCCGCTGGAGGGCGGCGAGGACGGCGAGGCGCCCGGACCGCGCGACCTCATCGGCTCCGAGGCCGACAAGTCCGGCATCCAGGCACTGCGCGGCGTCGCCGACGTCAACCTCCTCGTGCTGCCCGAACTCGCGGCGTACGAGAAGACGGAGGACGCCGTCACCGTCGTCTCGGCCGCCCAGCGGCTGTGCCAGGAGAGGCGGATCTTCCTGCTGGTCGACGCGCCGGGCACCTGGGTCAGCGTGGACACGGCCCGGGCCGGGCTCGCCGCCTTCGACGCCGTACGCGGCAACCACGCCGGCCTGTACTTCCCGCACCTCCAGCTCACCGACCCCCTCACGGGCCGGCTGCGCTCCTTCCCGCCGTCCGGCGCCGTCGCGGGCGTCATCGCCCGTACGGACTCCGAGCGCGGCGTGTGGAAGGCCCCGGCCGGCACCGAGGCCCGCCTCGCCGGCGTGCACTCGCTCACGGTCAACCTCACCGACCGCGAGACCGGCCTGCTCAACCCGCTCGGCGTCAACTGCCTGCGCACCTTCCCGGTGACCGGCCCGGTGGTCTGGGGAGCGCGCACGCTGGAGGGCTCCGACGCCCTCGACAGCGAGTGGAAGTACGTGCCGGTGCGTCGGCTCGCCCTGCACGTCGAGGAGAGCCTCCAGCGGGGCCTCCAGTGGGTGGTGTTCGAGCCCAACGACGAGAACCTGTGGCAGCAGATCCGGCTCGCCGCCTCCTCGTACCTGCACACCCTCTTCCGCCAGGGCGCCTTCAAGGGCGGCACGCCCCGTGACGCCTACTTCGTCAAGTGCGACAGCGACACCACGACCACCGAGGACATCGAGAACGGCATCGTCAACGTCCTCGTCGGCATCGCGCCGGTCCGCCCGGCCGAGTTCGTGGTCGTCAAGATCCAGCAGACGTCCGGGCAGTTCGCGCTCTGAGGAACGCTCCTAGGAACCCCTGAGGACATTTTCGATGGCAGAGTTCACGGTCAACGCCCATCGTTTCGACCCGTACAAGAACTTCAAGTTCCTGGTCCTGTGGGACGGTCGGACGGTCGCGGGCATCAGCAAGATCAGTCCCCTGAAGCGGACGACGGAGGTCGTCAAGCACCGTCACGGCGGTGACCCGTCCTCCCCGCGCAAGTCGCCGGGCCGCTCCGAGTTCGAGGGCATCACCCTGGAGCGCGGCGTCACGCACGACCCCGAGTTCGACCGCTGGGCCAACAAGGTCTGGCAGGTCGGCGCGGGCCTGGGCTCCGAGGTGTCCCTGGCGGACTTCCGCAAGGACATCGTGATCCAGGTCCTCAACGAGGCCGGCCAGGTCGCCGTCTCGCACAAGCTGTACCGGACCTGGCCCAGCGAGTACCAGGTCCTCGGCGAACTGGACGCCAACGCCAACGCGGTGGCCATCCAGTCGCTGAAGCTCGAGTGCGAGGGCTGGGAGCGGGACTACGAGGTGCCCGAGCCGGAGGAGCCCTCCTTCCTGAACCCGGCGTAGCGCTCCACTGGGGAGCGCCGCCGGTGGGGTTGTTGTTCGTCTGCGGGTGCGTCGTGGCTTGTCGCGCAGTTCCCCGCGCCCCTTCGGGCACGTACTGAAGCTGCTGAGACACAGGCACTGGGGGAGGCATGGCGATCACACAGGCGGCCGAGTTCCTGGCCACCTGGGAGGCCGGTCTTGACCGGGCCCCGGCCGGGCGGACCCTGCTGCTGCACGGGGCCGCCCGGCCGGACCTGGGCGGCGACCGGGAGGCCCTGCTGTCGCTGCCGGTGGGGCAGCGCGAGGCGGACCTGTTCGCCCTGCGCCGGGCCCTGTTCGGCGAGCGCATGCAGGTGCGCCTGGAGTGCGCGGCGTGCGGCGCGGACATGGAGTTCGAGCTGGACGCCGGGGAGTTCGCCCGCACCCTGGCCGACCGGGGTGATCCGCTCGTGCGGGTCGCCGAGGACGGCTGGGAGGTCGAGTTCCGGGTGCCCGCCGTCGCCGACCTGACGGCGGCGGCCCGGGACACCGACCCGCGCCGGGCCCTGCTGTCCCGGTGCGTGGTCACCGCCGTACGCGACGGGCAGCCCGTGTCCGCGGACGCCCTGCCCGTCGCCGTACAGCGCCGGATCGCCGAGGAGGCCCGGGCCGCGGACCCGGGCGGCGACGTCACGCTCAACATCGCCTGCCCCGAGTGCGGCGAGGCCACCCGGGCCGAGCTGGACATCGCCTCCTACCTGTGGACCGAACTGGACGCCTGGGCCCGGGACCTCCTGCTCGACGTCCATCTGCTCGCCACCGCCTACGGCTGGAGCGAGCCGGAGATCCTGGCGCTCAGCCCGCTGCGGCGCCGTTACTACCTGGAGCTGTGTGCGGATGTCTGAGTCCACCGGGGGCGATCGCCCGGAGCCCGACTTCCTCGACCGGCTGCTCGCCCGGCACGCGGCACCCGCCGAGCGGCGCCCCGGCGTGGTGCGCGTACGGCCGCGGCTGGCCGGACCGTTCGAACGGGTCGAGGCGGTACGGAACGGTGCGCCCGACCCGGACGGGACCGAGCCGCTGTGGCCCGTCGCCGCCCCGGCCGCCGCCCGGCCGGACCTGGCACGCCCGGCGGCCCGCGAGGTCGTCCGCACCGAGCGGGAGCGGACGGTCGTACGGACCGAGCAGGCTCCCGCACCGGCCGAGACCGGCATGCGTCCCGCCCGGCCGGCCGAGCCCGAGGGACCGCTGCTGCGTCCCGTCACACCGACGGGCCCCGCGCCGCGGCCGGTCCCCGACACCGCGCGCCGCGGGGCGGGCCGGGGCCGTACCGAGCGGGCGGCCCTCACGAACGCGGCGTCCGTGCCAACCCCCCCTGGTGCGGACGCCGCTCCCCCCGCCGCCGGGGGGGGGGGCGGGGGGCCGGCCTGCGGAGGGCCCCGGGCCCCTCGTCATGCCCGCCGGGCCGTGCGTACGCTCCAGCGGCCGTCGTG
>NZ_JBVHEP010000045.1:0-26615 GCF_055562795.1 Streptomyces sp. NPDC016851 | reverse complement strand
CCGGCCCCCCCCCCCGGGGGGCGGCCCCCCCCCCCCCCCCCCCCTGTCCCCGGCGCGGGCCCCCCCGCGGCGGGGCCCCCGGCGGCCGCACGGGACGCCGTCCGGCAGGCGGCGGCCCGGCGGCCCGGGCGCCAGGCCGAGCAGGTGGTGCAGGTGCAGATCGGACGGCTGGAGGTCACCGCCGGCGGCGCGCCCCAGGGCGGGGGCGGCAGGCCCCGGCCACGGGACGCGGAGCGCCCGCGGGCCGCGGTCAGCCTGGCGGACTACCTGGCCAGGGGGCGCGAGTGAGGACGACGAGGTCGACGGGCGGGATGAGTGGGACGGCGGGACCGGTCGGTGGGTTGAGCAGGACGGCGAGGTCGGCTGGCGGGATGAGCGGGACGACGTGGCCGGCCGGTGAAACGAGCAGGACCACGAGACCGGCCCGCGGGACGGGCGGGATGACAGGGACCGAGGACAGGACCAGAGGGGCCGGGAACGGACGTCATGAGTAACGCACTTGCCATAGCCCATGTCACCCAGGCCCTCGCCCTGCTCATCGAGACCAACCTGCCGCCGGACATCGACATCGCGGTCAAGGTCGAGCCGCGCAAGCCTCCGGCCGACCCGCCGGCCGAGCCCACCATCACCGTGTTCCTGTACCAGGTCACGCCCAACACCTCGCAGCGCAACACCGACCTGCCCACCCGCGCAGCCGACGGCACGCTGGTCCGGCGTGCGGCCGCGCCGCTCGACCTTCACTACCTCATCAGCGCCTACGGCGAGGAGGCGGAGCTGGTCGGCCAGCGGCTCATCGGGTCGGTCGTGCGCACGCTGCACGAGATCCCCGTCCTGCCGAAGGACATCATCGAACTGGCGGGCGAACGCGCCCACTTGTCCGGGAGCAACCTGGCCGAGGCGGTCCAGCGGGTGCGGTTCACGCCCACCGTGATGGACATCGACGAGACGTCGAAGCTGTGGGGGATGCTCCACCAGACGCCGTACACGCTGTCCGTCGTCTACCAGGCAGCCCTGGTGTTCATCGACGGCCGCGAGGTCCCGGTGCCGGGCAAGCCGGTGGAGCGGCCCGAGGTACGGGTGCTGCCGTTCGGGGCGCCCGGCGCGCCGGAGCCGCCGAAGCTTCCCGAGGGGGGAGACCAGCCGGCCGTGCAGTCCGGGGCCGGGGAGCCCGAGGCCGTGCGGGAGGCGAGTACACCCCCTGCGAAGCCCGCTCCCGCGCAGTCCGCTCCCGCGAAGTCCGTTCCTGCCAAGGCGTCCGCGAAGGCCCCGGTGAAGGCCGCCGCCAAGGCTCCGGCGCGTGCCCGCAGGACCGCGAAGAAGACCGCCAAGTCCCCTGCCGAGGAGACGAGGAACACGAAGTCCGGCGGCGAGGACGCGGAGAGCTGAGGCGGCACATGGCAGCGACGGGGGCAGGAGACGACATGGGAGCGCACGGTCCGCACGAGGTGCCGGAGCCGCGTGCGGCGGCCGCACAGGGCGGCGGACCGACGCTGACCGCCGAGATCCGGCGCGTCCTGGCCCGCGTCGACGCGCATGCGGAGCGGGCCAGGAGTGGTGACCGTGACGCACCCGGGGCAGCTTCGGCGCCGGCCGACGGCGAGGAGCGCGCTGCGGCCGGAGCCACCCCGGTCACCGCCGCCGGTCCCGGAACGGCCGCCGGTCCCGGAACCGCCGCCCTCGACGCCCTCGTCGCCTGCTTCGGTCTCACCCCCTTCGAGCGCGACCTCGTCCTGCTCACCGCCGCCCAGGAACTCGACCCGACGACCGCCGCCCGCTGCGCCGCCGCGAGTGCCGACCCCGAGCGGGCCCACCCGACCTTCTCGCTCGCCCTGGCCACCCTGGCGGAACCCCACTGGAGCGCCCTCACCCCCGTGTCGCCGCTGCGTCGCTGGCGGATCGTCGAACTGGACGACGACACCCGGCTGACGACCTCCCGGCTCCGGCTCGACGAGCGCATCCTGCACTTCCTGCTCGGCTCGCCCTACCTGGACACCCGGCTGCACGGCCAGGCCCGCCGCACCCCCGTACCGGACCGGCTGCCGCCGTCGTACGACCTGGCCGCGAGCCGGGTCGCGGCGGGCTGGGCGGACGGCGCCCGGCCGGACGCGCCGCTGCTCGTCGAGCTGGTCGGCGGCGACCTGCGCAGCCGCGCCGACATCGCCGCCGCGGGCGCCGCACGCGCCGGACTCGGCCTGTACACGATGAGCGCCGAGGACGTCCCCACCGACCCCGCCGAGCGCGACCGGTTCGCCCGGCTGTGGCAGCGCGAGGCGATCCTGCTGCCCGCCGCGCTGCTGGTCGAGGCCGGCGAACTGGACCGGGACCAGCAGGCGGCGACCGAGGCGTTCCTGGCCGGGGCCGCCGTCCCCGTCGTCGTGTCGAGCGCCGACCCGCGCCGCAGCGACCGACCGCACGGCACCCGCGTGTCCGTGCCGCCCCTCGACGACGACGAACAGTTCGACCTGTGGGCGGACGCCTTCCGGGACGTGGCCGACCTCGACGACGGCGAACTGCGGTCGCTGGTCGCCCAGTTCCAGCTGCCCCCGCACGTCGTGCGCTCCGCCGCCGCCACCGTACGGCGCGAACTGCCCCACGAGGACGAGCTGGACGCCGTACAGCTGGCCTGGCGGGCCGGTCTGGACGAGGCCCGGATGGGCATGGACGAGCTGGGCCGCCGTATCGAACCACGGGCAGGCTGGGACGACCTGGTGCTGCACGAGCGGCAGACGAACGTGCTGCGGGAGATCGTCGCGCACGTGCGGCAGCGCGCCACCGTCCACCAGGAGTGGGGCTTCGCGCAGACCCTGCGCCGCGGCCTCGGCGTCACCGCGCTGTTCGCGGGCGGCTCCGGCACGGGCAAGACGCTCGCCGCCGAGGTGATGGCGAAGGAACTCGGCCTCGACCTGTTCGTCATCGACCTCTCCCAGGTCGTCAGCAAGTACATCGGCGAGACCGAGAAGAACCTCCGCCGGGTCTTCGACGCCGCCGAGGCGGGCGGTGCGCTGCTGCTGTTCGACGAGGCCGACGCCCTGTTCGGCAAGCGCAGCGAGGTCAAGGACAGCCACGACCGGTACGCCAACCTCGAAGTCAGCTATCTGCTCATGCGGATGGAGGCCTACCGCGGGCTCGCCGTCCTCACCACCAACATGAAGAAGGCCCTGGACAACGCCTTCCTGCGGCGCATCCGCTTCGTCGTCGACTTCCCCTTCCCGGCCGAGCACGAACGCGCCGAGATCTGGCGCCGCGTGCTGCCACCGCAGGCACCGGTCAAGGACCTCGACCCGCGGCTGCTCGCCCAGCTCACCGTGGCGGGCGGCTCGATCCGCAACATCGCCCTGTCCGGGGCGTTCCTGGCCGCCGAGGAGGGCGAGGCCCTGCAGATGCGGCACATGGCCGCGGCGGCCCGGACCGAATACCTGAAGCTGGAGCGCTCCCTGACGCCTACGGAGGTGCGCGGATGGGTGTGAACAGACCGCATCGGGACAGCGCGGCTGACCGTCCCGAGCCGCGCGAGATCCGCGTCGACATCGGCGAGCTGGTCCTGGACGGCTTCGGCCCGTCCGTGGACCCGCGGCGCGTGTCGGCGTCGTTCGAGCGGGAGCTGACCCGTCTCGTACGCGAACGCGGGCTGCCGCTGGCGGCGGACGGCGCCGTGTCGGTGGACGGGGTGTCGGGTCTGCCCCCGATGCCCGCCGGGTTGTCCGCGCGCCGCCTCGGCCAGGAACTGGCCCGCGCGGTGCACGCGGGGCTCTCGGGCCGTGGGGAGGTGACGCGATGACCGCGTCCGCAGCTCAGGACTCCCAGGCGGCCCAGCAGGCCGCCGCCGAGCGCCGCCGCAAACGCAAGGAGCGCGCGGCGAAGAACCGCGCGCCCGAGCCGAAGAACATCGTCAGCGGCGCCGGACAGCCGCTGGACGCCGGCGTGCGCCGGGAGCTGGAGGAGCAGCTCGGCCACGACCTGGGCTCCGTACGCCTGCACACCGACCGCGACGCGAGTGCTCTCACCGGCATGCTGGGGGCCGACGCGGTGGCGGTGGGCCAGGACATCTTCTTCGGCGAGGGCCGGTACCAGCCGGGCACGGAGCAGGGCCGCGCCCTGCTCGCGCACGAGCTGCTGCACACGATCCAACACCCGTACGCCGCCGGCATGCTGGCGGCGGGCCGTGACCTGGGCCAGGTCAGCGCGCCGCACGAGGCGGCCGAGCGCGCCGCCGAGGATGCCGCCCAGGCCGTGGCGCGCGGCGAGCAGGTACCCGAGGTCGCCCCGGAGGCCAACACTCCGGCGTGGATGCGCTACGCCACCGTCCACGCCGACCGCAATCGGCTCGAGCACCTCGACCCCGCCACGCTGGTCGACCGTCTCGCCAACACGGTCATTCGGTCGCTCCGCACCGACCCGACGGACAGCGCGCAGCGCGTCCGCGCCTCCCTGGCACCGCTCTCGGAGGAGCTTCAGGAGCGCGTACTGGATCGCCTGGAGCACCGGCTGCTCACCTCGGAGCACGACTTCGTGGTGGACCTGGTCACGGAGATCGACGAGGAAGGCCGGGCGGAGAGCGAGGCCACCGCCCGGCACCGCGGCCTCCTCGCTCCGGAGGTCGAGGAGGACGCCGCCGAGGACGTGCGGGCGGAGCGGGAGAGGGATCAGGAGGCGGCCCAGGAGGAGCAGCAGCGCACCGAGCGAACGGGGCCCGCTCCCGGCCCGGAGAAGCAGTCCGTGGACGGGGACGGGGACGGGGGCGGGGGCGGGGCGGGGAACACCGCTCTCGCCGCGGGCAGTACGCCGGAGAACGCGGGCGGCACGATCCCGCAGGGCGGCACTCCGGGTGCGGACGCCGGGAAGGCCGAGGACGAGAAGGACTCCGACCCGCTGACGGGTGGGGACGCGTCGAGCCCCAAGGGGGACGGGGAGCAGCCCACTTCGCCGGCCGCGCAGTCGGGGCAGAAGTCGGGGCAGCAGCAGGGGTCCCGGGATGCCGCGGCCGGCGGGACCGCCGGAGCGCAGGCGGCCGGGAAGCAGGACGCGAAGTCCGGCGCGGAGAAGAGCGGACAGCAGGGGCAGCAGCAGGACAAGGGGGACAAGGGGAAGCAGGGCGGCGGGAAGGACGGCGACCGGGCCGGGGCGAAGCAGGCCGAGGAGCAGGCCAAGAAGGAAGCCGGCCAGGACGAGGCGGCGGGCCCGCGCACCGACGCCGAGGACGAGGCCGCCGCCCAGGCCCGCGAGAGCGCCGCCGCGGCCGAGGCGGCCAAGATGGACGACCTCGGTCGCGACGAGGGCAGTCCCCAGGTCGCGGGCAAGGACGAGGGGTTCCCCGGCCGCGCCAGCACGCTGGACGGGGCCCGCGCCCAGGACCAGGAGGGCGAGGAGGAGCGGGAGTCCGCCGTCCAGGGCGGCGACTCCGAGGTGGAGGTCGGCGGCGGGGAGGAGAGTGCCTGGGACATCAAACTCAGGCCGGAGGACTTCCTTCCCGAGCAAAACCTCGACGTGTCGAACGTGCCGACCTCCGACCAGATCGACGAGTCCGCCGGGAACTCCGCCCCGCCCACCCCCTCCTTCTCAGCCCCGCCGCCGACCAGGGCCGAAAAGGTGCAGGCACGGCGTGAGCAGGAGGACGAGGAGGACGCCGAGCGCGAGGCCGCGGCGGAGAAGGACGACCCGGGCACCGACGACTCCCCGCCCGTGCCGGGCGCCGATGAGGCGGCGGCGGAGCAGAGCCGCCGTACGGAGAGCGAGCTCGGTCCCGAGGAGAGGCCCGAGCCGAAGCCGGCGCCGGGCGTGGCTTCCAAGGACCCCACACAGGGCGACGATCCCAAGGCGGGTCCGGTCGCCGCCGAGACCAACGCGCAGGAGGCCAGGGACCGTTCGAAGGAGACGGGCGGCGGGACGGCCGAGCAGGCCGCCAAGGAGGAGAAGGGCACGCCGACCGCGGGCGGACCGGGCGACAAGGCGTCGGGCGGCGACAAGGGCTCCGCGCAGGCCCGCTCCGACACCTCGGCGACCGAGTCCCCGTCGGACACGGCCAAGAAGGGAGCCGAAGGGGAGAAGACGGCTGCCGACGAGGGCGCTTCGGGAGCGGCGAAGCCCGAGGAGTCCCCCGGCCCGCAGGAGTCGAAGGGACCCAAGGACCAGGGCGGGAACGGAACTTCGGGAGGCTCCGCGTCCGGAGGCGGGACGACCGGCTCCGACGACTCGGCCGACACCGGTACGACACCGTCGTCCGGCTCGACTCCCAGTCCCTCTTCGGACAGCGACAACTCCGGCCCGGACACGGCGGGTTCCGGCTCACGAACGGCGTCCCGCTCCTCCTCCCGTACGGAGAAGCCGAGCCCGAGGGCACAGGAACCGCGTACCGAGGCCCCGAAGGAGCAGGCTCCGCAGCCGCAGAGCAGGGCCGACTCCGGCGGCGGTGGCGAATCCGGCTCCCGGCCCGCTCCGGCGGCAGCACGCGGTGGGGGCGGCGGTGGCGGCTCGAAGGGTGGCTCCAAGAGTTCCGCGGCCAAGGGGAAGAAGGCGTCGCAGGCTGCTCCGGACCTCTCCGGTGTCTCCCCCGAGGAGGGCCTTTCCGCCGCGTCGAACCTCAAGCCGCACCAGGCCGTCGAGGCGATGGACAGTGTCGGCGGCGCCGTGGACAAGGACGTCGGCAAGGAACACAGGCAACTGGCGTCCAAGCCGCCCGCCATGGACCGCCCCTCCGGCGCCCCGAGGACGCTGCACGGCAAACCGGATGCCGAGGAGGCAGCGCAGTACAACCAGGACAAGGCACAGCGCGCCGCGGACGCCAAGGACGAGAAGGCCGAGGTCAAGGGCGAGAAGAAGCCGGAAGGCAAGATCGAAGCCGAGGAGATGGAGGAGCCGGACTTCTTCGACCAGCTGGGGATGATGGCCGGCTACGCCATCGGTGGGATCGGCGACTGGCTCGGTTTCGACGTGACGGCGGAGGACCTGGCCGCCCAGTTCGCCGGGATGCCCACCAAGGACGAGGCCATGAAGGAGGCGCAGAACGGCACCGCTCCGGGCGTCGACATGCAGGGCCAGGCCGACGACAAGGCCACGGAGCAGGGCGGCAACACCGACGACAAGAGCCAGGAGGCCGCCGAGACCGGCGCCGACGACGCCGGTCGCAAGATGGGCGAGGACCAGGTCTACCCGGACGCGCCGAAGGAACGGCTCGAGGGGAAGGTGCCGGCCCAGCAGGGCGGCACGTCGCAGGTGGGCGGCGGCGGTGTGAGCACCGGTGCCGTACCGCCCGAAGCGGCCTCGGAAGTGGCCGAGCACGAACGCAAGCCGCAGTTCAAGAAGGCTCTCAGCGACGGCCGCCAGGACATGGGCAAGGGCCGTGAGAAGAAGACTCAGGACACCCGCAGGTCCCAGGACGAGCACAAGCGGCAGGTCGACAAGGAAGTCCAGTCCAACACCAAGGAACAGACGGGCAAGCGCGAGGGCGTCCTGACGGACGTGGACAAGCAGCGCTCCGACTGGACCAAGGAGCAGGACGAGGAGCTGAAGAAGCTCGGCACGAAGAAGTCCGACCGCGAGAAGAAGATCCGCGACGACGTCAAGAAGGAAGAGGAGGACACCGACAAGGACGTCGAGACGGAGAAGGAGACCAGCGACAAGGACATCAAGGACAAGGGCGACAAGGCCGAGGAGGAAGCGGAGAAGAAGAAGGACGAGAAGGTCGACGACTCCAAGGGCTGGCTGTCGAAGACGCTCGACTGGATCAAAGAGAAGTTCATCGAGTTGCGGGACAAGGTCGTCCAGATCATCAAGGACGCCCGGAACGCGATCATCGAGGCGCTGAAGAGCTTCAAGGAGACGGTCGAGGGCTGGATCAACGCGGCCCGCGAGGGCATCGTCGAGATGATCAAGCAGTTCATCGAGGACCTGATCGAGTTCGTCACGTCCTTGGTGGAAGCGGTCGTCGAAATCGCCCGCCGCATCCGCAAGTTCATCACGGACCTGATCAACGCGGCGCTCGCGTTCGTCACCCAGCTCGCCAACGCGCTGAAGCAGATCATGAAGGATCTGCTGGAGTCCATCGCGAAGCTTCTCAGCGACATCCTGAACGTCCTGAAGAAGATGCTTCTCGACGTTCTCAAGGCGTGCAAGGACGCGCTCAAGTCGATCCTCGACTTCGCGACGAAGTTCATCGCCGCCTTCGGCGAGTTCATGATGATCCTGGTCGACATCCTCTCGGACCCGGGCGGCTGGCTGAGCGGCGCGAAGAACTCCGCGTACGACGGCGCGAAGAACCACCTCTTCAACGAGGTCAAGAGCGCCGTGAAGCAGTGGTTCAACGACAAGGTCAAGGAGATCACCGGCCTGACCGAAGCCGTCTGGAACAAGCTCATGAAGGGCGGCTTCACCGTTGAGAAGATCGCCAAGGAGGTGTGGGACGCGATCGTCCCCCAGCTCCCGTTCATCATCGGTGA
Source organism: Streptomyces sp. NPDC016851 (assembly GCF_055562795.1). Lineage (NCBI taxonomy): Bacteria > Bacillati > Actinomycetota > Actinomycetes > Kitasatosporales > Streptomycetaceae > Streptomyces > Streptomyces sp. NPDC016851. The sequence continues at coordinate 18,183 of NZ_JBVHEP010000045.1, read as the reverse complement.
GATCGTCATCACGAAGGTGCTGGCGAAGCTGATCCCCGGCGCCGGCTGGGGCGCGGCCATCCTGGAGGCCATCCAGGCCGCGATCGGCTCACTGGGCGAGATCCTCAAGGCCATCGGCGCCGTCATCACCTGGCTGAAGTCCGTACGCCAGGGCGGCGCGGGCGTCCTCTTCGCGAAGGCGATAGCGGCGGGCATCGTGGTCCTGCTGGAAATGGCCTACGAGCTGATCCTCAGCGGGATCGGCAAGTACGTGTCGAAGGTTGGCACCCGCTTGAAGGGCGTCGCCGCGAACCTGGGCAAGGACAAGGGCGGCGCGAAGGACAAGGGCAAGGACGGGCAGGGCGGGGACGAGGGCACGCCCTCCTCGACACCACCCAAGGCACAGACGTCCACGACGCCACCCGGCAGAAAGTCCCAGGACGCACCGGCCAAGCCGAAGGGTCAGGACAGTCCGGGCAAACCCAAGGAGCAGGACGGTCCTGACAAGCCGAAGGACCGGACCCCTCCAGGCAAGCCGAAGGACAAGGACGGTCCGGTCAAGCCCAAGGACATGGACGGTCCGGTCAAGCCCAAGGAAACTCAGACCCCCTCACCCAAGCCGACGAAGCCCAAGGGCCCCACGAACAAGAACGACAGGACCGACGCCAAGTCCGACGACAAGAACAACACCCCGAGCGACAAGTCGACGAACCCGACACCGCCGACGTCCAAGGACAAGAACGGCAAGCCGAAGAACGAGGACCAGCAGTCGGACAGGGACAAGCAGGACACGAAGCCGACTCCAGCCCCGAAGCCGAGCACTCCCAAGCCCCGGCCCGACAGGACCGAGGGGCCTGGTGGGCCGAAGAAGGACACCACCAGGGACGACACGGACAAGGACCAGAGGCCCGAAAGCAATAAGAACAAGACTGACGCCGACAGCAAGAAGGACACGTCCGACTCGGACGGCGGCAACAAGAAGGACAGCGACGGAAGCAGCAAGAAGGACACGGAGGACAAGAACCGCAAGGACCCGGACAGCGACGGCAAGGGCAAGAACGAACCCGGAAGGCCGAAGACTGAGACCGCGAAGGACGAGAGAAAGAAGGAGGAGAAGGAGAGCAAGGAAGACAGCCTCGCGATCAAACTGCAGAAAATCCACCGCCAGCTCAAGCCGAAATTGGATCGCAGCATTCCGGAGTCCAGCTGGCCGATGGTGCTGGACAGTTATCGCCGACTCTACCGGCTGACCAGGCTCTGGGAGCAAGGCGGAGAGTCATTCAGACTCTGGGGGAAGGGCAGCCCACAGCAACCAGGACCGACGACTGGTGTTCACACGATACAAAAGAAAGTGAGCACCACACCCTTGGGGTACCCGGACCCTGAACCACATGCACCCCCGTTCGCGAACGGCGCGCAGCTCGAACCCAAGTCGTTCACCCAGCGATTTATAAATCAGCGATGGGCGGATGCTCACGGAGAAAAGCCAAGTGGCCCCATGTGGAAAGTCGAAAATTCGGCCGGGTTTCAGTACATCGCCCGGTACAACAATTGGAAAAGCGCACGAGGAAAGCCTGCCCAGTTTGACCTGATGCATTTGCTGCCGCGAGAGGTTGGCGGTCCCGCGCAATCCACCAACTTCGTGCCGGCCCCCAATGCGATCAACGCAGGATTCTACCGTTCGTTCGAAAGTAAGGCCGCCAACAAATTCGGCCACACCAAGGGTGGCGCATTCGACACCAAAAATCCTGGCGACTATCACGTGGAGTTGGAGTTGTTCAAGGGTCCCGCAAGCGGATACCCCGCAGGGAAGTATCCGAAGTGGTTCCCGAAAAAGATGTATGCCATGTACCGTTCGCACGAACGTAAGCCTGGTCGATCGGGGGACAGTAAAACAGACTGGACGCTCGGATCATGGATACGGTCAGGGGCTCTCACCTTCGATCCGCCCCCGCTCCCTGGAAGTCCACCCCCAATCGACATGAACACAGTCGACCTGAGCGGAAAGGGGCAGAGAGCAGCTCGGATTCAGGTTCTACTCGGGCGTAACAAGGATGTCGTGAAGGCGGTGAGCAGCCTCCGCCCGTTTAGCGGTATAGGCGACATGGAAGCAAAGCTCAAAGCACCACCGACCGGATCTGCGGTCGCAGGAATCGCAAGAATCTGGCCAGAAATCAAGGACAACTACGACAAGGGCCTGTTCACCTTGTGACGAGGAACGGAAGTCGGCGTGTTCAACCAGATCGAGAAGGCTCACCTGGCCTCACTGGGAGAGTTGTCCCAGCAGCCCTCGATTGTGATCATCGACGAGCTGCGCGGTGAGGTGAATCAGTCGTTCTCCGAGCTACTGCCACTCACTGATTTCGAGCGGGACTGGGAAGACGTAGCTCTGGACGCCGATGCCCTCGACGATTCATTGAGGCTGGACGAGATAGGAGTTTGCTGGGAAACGAGGGATCCGCTTCCGCACTTCTTCGGCGAATATCGAATTCCCAGCCCCTATGAGATCCTCACGCAAGGATCCCAAGATGTTCACGGAATGCAGCGAAGCGAGCGTGAGTTTATGCGACAGCTCAGGTACATCGACCACGCCTGGCAATCTGGCTCGGGGTCCACGACGTGGATGCGAATGTCACCGAACATGTCTCCTCTCGAGATCTGGCATCACGATTTGACTATGGTCGGCGGCGATCCCTACCCGTACGGATTTGTAAAGCTCGACCTCACATACCGCAAGTACATCGAGACCTTGGTCGTGACGAAGGGAGCCCGGGGCTGGCAATACCTGTTCGCGGACATCCCCTTCCGGGACAGTCCCATCGAGGACATCGTAGAAAATGTCCATGACATGTTGCGGGTTTTCCCCGATCTCTTTCCCCGACATGACTACTCCGAGTTGCAGGCACGTTGGGAGGAACGGCAGTGACCCGCTACGCAGACATCCCCAAACCCATCCGCTCCGGAATAGTCCTCCTGGACCCCGAGCGCGGCACCCCCCAACGCATCATCGTCCTCCAGTTCAACCCCGACACCCTCGAACGCAGCCTCTCGCCCCAGTCGGCAGGAGGCAGTGGGGATTCCGGCGGAGGGGGCAGTGGGAGCGGGGACAGAAACGAGGCCCTCCGGCTCAAAGGGCCGGCCCAGGAGACCTGGAAGTTCACCGCCGAGATCGACGCCACCGACCAGTTCGAGATCGCCGCGCCCGACGGTATCCACCCCCAGCTCGCCGTGCTCGAAATGCTCGTGCAGCCGACCTCCGCGCAGCTCAGGGAAGCGAGCCGGCTGTCGAAGAAGGGGACCATCGAGATCAGTCCGATCGAGATGCCGCTGACCCTGTTCACCTGGGGCAGCAAGCGCGTCATGCCCGTGCGGCTGACGGAGCTGTCCATCAACGAGTCCGCCTTCGACGTCAACCTCAACCCCATCCGGGCCTCCCTGAGCATCGGCCTCAAGGTGCTGACCGTCAGCGACCTGCCGCTCGGTCACCCCGGTGCCGAGCTGTACTACGCGCACCTCGCGCAGAAGGAACGCCTCGCCGGCGCGGCACGCACCGCGGGGCTCGGATCGCTGGGGCTCAGGCCCGGTGACATCACGGTGGGAAGGGGCTGAGCACCGGACATGGCCGGCATCGAACCGTACGAGAGCGCGCTCGACGCGATACCCGGGGCACACCCGTACCCGCGGACCAGCCGCTACCACGACGCCGAGATCGGGGTGCACCGGCAGCCCGACGGGACCGAAGTGCGCTACACCAAGCGCCGGTTGCTCCCGCCCCTCGAGGAGAGCGAGGACACGCAGGTCCACACCGTGCGGACCGGGGAGCGTCCCGACCTGCTCGCCCAGCGCTACTTCGGCGACCCCGGCCAGTGGTGGCGGATCGCCGACGCCAACCCCGTACTGGACCCGCGTGAGCTGACCGCCGAGCCGGGCAGCGAGGTCGACATCCCGCTCGCCGGGAACTTCCCGCGGGGGGACCGGCGTGTCTGAACTGCCGGTGGGCCGCGGCCCCGTTCACATCACCCTGCACATGGGACCGCAGCTGGTGCGGCCCGTTCCCGCCGAGGTGACCGAGGCCCTGCTGTCGGCGCAGATCACGGCCACGGCAGGGGAGCGCAGCGGTTTCCAGCTGGCCTTCGACCTCACCAAGAACGGACTCATCAACCGCACCCTCCTGCCCGAGGGCTTCTTCGACCCGAAGACGCGCCTCGTCGTGACCGTCACCGTCCGCGGCACGCCCGAGGTGCTGTTCGACGGGCTGATCGTGCGCCAGGAGGTCGGGGCCAGCAACCAGCCGGGGCACTCCACGCTCACCGTCACCGGCGAGGACCTGGCCCTCGTCATGGACCTGGAGGAGCGCACGGACCGGTACCCCAACATGCCGCCGTCGCAGCGGGTCCTGACCATCCTGCGCCGCTACTCCGGCTACGGCATCCGGCCCGACGTGTACACCGAGAAGGTCACCCAGCCCCCGCACCAGGACCTCCGCGTCCACTACCAGACGGGCACCGACCTCCAGTACATCAACGACCTGGCCCGGGCCAACGGCTACACCTTCTACCTGGAGCCCGGCCCGGCCCCCGGGCAGTCCAGCGCCCGCTGGGGGCCCGAGGTCCGCCTGGGCATCCGCCAGCACGCCCTCAACGTCAACATGGACGCCCACTCCACCGTCGACCAGCTGACCTTCGCCTACGACGGGACGGCACGGGAGGAACCACAGGCCCGCTGGCAGGACCCGGGGACCCGGCTGTCGACCCTGCTGCCGCAACCGCCGATCAGCCCGCTGCGGCCACCCCTCGGCAAGCGGCCCACCCCCGCCCTGAAACGCAGGACGCTCTCCGGCACCGCCAAGCAGCAGCGGGAACAGGCCGAGGCCGAACTGCTCGCCCGGGCCGCCGTGTCCGCCGACGTCATCTCCGGTTCCGGCTCGCTCGACGTCAACCGGCACGGCTACATCCTCCAGCCGCGCCAGCTGGTCGGCGTGCGCGGCTCGGGCCGTACGTACGACGGCGACTACTACGTCAAGTCCGTCACGCACACCCTGCGCCCGGGCTCCTTCCGGCAGAACTTCACGCTCTCCCGAGAGGGACTCGAAGCACGCAGCGCCTACGTGAGGCCCTGATCAGCGCCTGCACCAAGCCCTGATCAGCGCCCGCACCAGGACCCGGATCCACCCGACCGATCATCACGACCAGGAGCAGTACACATGGCGGCACCCAATCGCTACCTCGGCAAGTTCCGCGGACGGGTCGTGGACAACAACGATCCACTGCACATCGGCCGCATCACCGTCGAGGTCCCGGACGTCCTGGGCGACGAGCCGTCGACCTGGGCGCTGCCCTGTCTGCCGTTCACGGGGCCGCAGGCCGGGCAGTTCGTGGTGCCGTCGCCCGGGGCCGGTGTGTGGGTCGAGTTCGAGCAGGGCGACCCCAGCTTCCCGGTGTGGACGGGCTGCTGGTACGGGGAACAGGCCGAACTGCCGCCCGACGCCCGCCGGCTCGTCCAGCCGGCGTCCCAGGCCAAGCCCGTCGTGGTCCAGACACCCGAGGCACACAAGATCGTGATGAGCGATCCGCCCGGCACCGACCAGGGGATCCTGCTCCAGGCCCAGGGCGGGGCGTACATCCGCATCACCAAGGAAGCCATCGTGATCTCCAACGGCCTGGGCGCGGAAATCACCCTGCGCGGCGACCAGGTGGACGTGAACGAGGGCCAGTTGACCGTCGCGTCCAAGCGATAGAAACGGGGGAAGGAACAACGTGTCCGGGACATCCGGGAGTCTGCTCGACACCGCCGCCGTGATCGGCTGCCCGCACGGCGGGCGCGTCACGGCGGCCACTCCACCGGCCGGCGGCGTACGCGTCGCGGGCGCCGCCGTCGCCACCACCGCGCACAGCTACGTGGTCACCGGCTGCCCGCACACCGTCGACCGGGTGCCCATGCCGTGCGTCACGGTCCGCTGGACCGCGGGCGGCAGCGGCATCACCGTCGACGGCGCGCCCGTGCTGCTCGACATCTCAGCCGCCCAGTGCTTCACCGCGGCCTTCGTCCCGCAGGGACCGCCCGTCGTCCAGGGCACGCAGCGAAAGGTCACCGTCCGATGAGTCCCACGAGCCGCGGGACACGCCCCCGCAGCGACATCGCCTTCCCGTTCCGCGCGGACCGCCGCGGACGCACCGCGCACGCCACCCCCGGCGAGCACGTCCACGACCTGATCGAGCAACTGCTGTTCACCAGCCCCGGCGAGCGCGTGATGCGCCCCGACTTCGGCTGCGGGCTCCTCGACCTGGTGTTCACCCCCAACAGCCCCGAACTGATCAGCACGCTCGAACTCTCCGTCCAGGCCTCGCTCCAGAGCTGGCTCGGCGACCTCATCGACGTCGAAGCCCTCGACGTCGTCAGCGAGGACCACGTCGTGCGCGTGTACCTGTCGTACGCCCTGCGCGCCACCGGCACCCGGCACGAGGACGTCTTCGAAGGGAGGGCGGCATGACCACCACCACGTCCCGCCGATCCCGCGTGCGGGCCGCCCAACTCAACGGAGTCGACACCGTCGAGGCCGGCGACGACGGCCTGCTGCTCACCGTCACCTTCCTCGGCAAGGCCCCGCACGGCCTCGGCCCCGAGAACGTCCGCATCGACGGCGGCCGGCGCGTCACCGGCATCACCGCCGTCGACGTCAGCGTCGAACGCGAGGAGGACCCCGAGCTCGACGACCGGCTCTACGTCACCCTCGACAAGGCCGGCGACACCTCCCGCTACCGGCTCTCCCTCGTCGAGGCCGACCCGTACGGACGGCCCGGCACCGAGCCGTACCGCGGCTTCGACCAGCGCTACCACAGCGCCACGTTCTCCTTCCGGCCCGACTGCCCCACCCCCTTCGACTGCAAGGACGACGACCGGCCGGAGCCGGACTTCCCCGCCGCGCCCGTCATCGACTACACGGCGCGCGACTACGACACCATCCGCAAACTGCTCCTGGACCGGCTCGCGCTCACCACCCCCGACTGGGTGGAGCGCAACCCCGCCGATCTGGGCACGACCCTCGTCGAACTCCTCGCGTACACCGGCGACCAGATCAGCTACCAGCAGGACGCCGTCGCCACCGAGGCCTACCTCGACACCGCCCGCCGCCGCGTCTCCGTACGCCGCCACGTGCGGCTCATCGACTACGCGATGCACGACGGCTGCAACGCCCGCGCCTACGTCACCGTCCGCACCGCGGACGACCTCACGCTCGCCCCGGGCACCTTCCGCTTCGCCTCCGTCGACGTGCGCAGCCTCGACCCGCACGACCGCCCCGAGCCGGGCACCGTCATCGACGAGAGCGAGCTCGGCGACCTCGACGAGCGCGGCTCGGTCGAGGTGTTCGAACCGGTCGTCGCCACCGACCCGCTGGAGCTGCGGGTCGCGCACAACGCGATCCGGCTGTGGACGTGGGGCGGCGAGGTGTGCACCCTGCCGAAGGGCGCCACCGCCGCCACCCTGCGGGACGCCTGGGTGGACCCGGAGACCTGCCGCGAACGCCGTCTCGACCTCAAGCCCGGCGACGTCATCGTCCTCGAGGAGGTGAAGGGCCCGCGCACCGGCACCCCCGGCGACGCCGACCCGAGCCACCGCCAGGCCGTCCGCCTCACGTCCGTCACGCCCGGCCTGGACCGGATCGAGGACCAGCCGGTCCTTGAGGTCACCTGGGCAGCCGAGGACGCGCTGCGCTTCCCGCTCTGCCTCACCACCCGCGGCGGACGCGACTGCCTCCCCGTCGAGGACGTCACGCTCGCCCGCGGCAACGTCGTCCTCGTCGACCACGGCCGGACCCTGACCGGGCTGCCCGAGACGGTCACCGTGCCGCCCGTGCCCGCCGTGACCGCCCCCTGCGATCCACCCGCGTTCGGCTGCCGGGACACCGAGGAGGGCAACGCGCCCGCGCGGCTCATCAACGCCCTCACGGACAAGACCCGGTCGGGCCGGGCGCTCGTCCCCGACGACGTCCGCGAACTCTTCGAGGTCGTCGGCGAGCGAGCCACCGCACGCGCCGGCCTCGGCCTGGAGAGCGCCGGGCAGCGGCACGAACAGGTCGTGCCCGGCACGGCGTACGCCCAGACCGCCGCGCTGCGCACCCTGCTCGCCCAGTCCGTCTACCCGGGCATCGCGCCCCGCTTCCGCCCGGTCCTCGGCCGCACGCCCGTCACCCAGGCGGTGCCCTTCCCCGACCCCGGCACCGTCGCCGCCGGGCAGGCCGAGCGGATCGCCGCCATCCCGGGCCGCATCCGGCAGCGGCTGGTCGAACTGTGGCGCAGCGCCCGCGACCGCGACGGGCTCGGTGAGCGGGAGGTAGCCGAACTCGCCGTGGTCTACGGCCTGAACGTACTGGAGCGCTTCGAACTGCGCCGCCACCCGGTCCGCGCCCTGCGCGAACTGCTGTACCGCAGCGACCAGTTGCTCGACACCAAGCTGCGCCGCGTCGAGGTCCTCGCCGCCCGGGCCCGCGCGGGCACGGTCCTCGACGGGCACATCGCCTGGGAGATCGCCCACAGCTGGGGCCCGGCCTACGCGGCCGGCCTCCACCCCGAGGAGACGGTGCTGCGCGGATCGGCGACCGCCGCCCTCGCCCAGGACCCGCGCCGGGCGCTGCCCGCCGTACGCGTCCACGGCGACGACGAGACCTGGGAGCCGCGCCGTGACCTGCTCGACAGCGGTCCGCGCGAGCGGCACTTCGTGGGCGAACTGGAGGACGACGGCCGTCTGGCCCTGCGATTCGGCGACGGACGGCACGGCGCCAAGCCCACGCCCGGTTCCCGTCTGGCCCTGCGCTACCGACTCGGCGGCGGCACCGCCGGCAACGTCGGCGCCGAGGCCATCAACCACCTTGTCGTCCAGGGTGATTGCGAAGCCCCGGCCGTCACCGTACGCAACCCCTTGCCGGCGGTGGGCGGCACCCAGCCCGAACCCGTCGAGCAGGTACGCCAGTTGGCCCCGCTCGACCTGCGCCGCACCCGGCTGCGCGCCGTGACCGCCGAGGACTACGCGGCCCTCGCGGGTGAACTGCCGGGCGTGCAGCGGGCGGCGGCCGCACTCCGCTGGACCGGCAGCGTCCAGGAGGCGCACATCGCGATCGACGCGTACGGCACCGCCGCCCCGTCGCCGGAGCTGCTCGACTCGGTCGCCCAGGCGCTGGAGACGTACCGGCGCATCGGCCACGACCTCGTCGTGGGCCCCGCCCGCCTGGTACCGCTCGACATCGCGCTCACGGTGTGCGCCGAGCCGGGCCACCAGCACGGGCAGATCCTGGCCGAGCTGTACCGCGTGCTCGGCAGCGGACGGCTGCCGGGCGGACGGCTCGGCTTCTTCCACCCCGACGCGCTCACCTTCGGCGAACCGGTCCGGCTCAGCCGCCTGGTCGCCGTCGCCGCGGCCGTGCCCGGAGTGGCGAGCGTCGAGGTCACCCGGCTGCGGCGGCTGCACGGACAGGACCGAGGAGAGAGGGAGGACGGCGTGCTGCGGCTCGGCCCGCTGGAGATCGCCACCTGCGACAACGACCCGGACCGGCCGGAGAACGGCCTGCTGGCGATATCCCTGGGAGGTGCCCGATGACGGACACGCACCCGGTCACCGCGACCGACGAGTGCGGCTGCGGCGGCGCCTGCCGCGGCGGCCACGACGAGCGCCTCGCGCCGGCCCCGCTGCACAACCCGCCCGGCCGCACCGCGCTGGACTACCGCGTCGGCGAGTACGGCTCCTTCCTGGCCGCCCTGCTCGACCGGCTCGCCTCACCCGCCTACCCCGCCCTGAACCGGCTCACCGTCCGCACCCCGGACGACCCGGCGATCGGCCTGCTCGACGCCACCGCCGTCCTCGGCGACCTGCTCACCTTCCACTCCGAGCGCATCGCCGACGAGGCCTACGTCCGCACCGCCAACGAGCACCGCTCCCTGGTGCTGCTCGGCCGGCTCGTCGGACACCGGCCCCGCCCCGGCGTCGCCGCCGCCACGCACCTGGCGTACACCCTCGAACGCGACCCGCGCGCCGAGGCCCAGAACGTGCTGATCCCGCGCGGTGCGCGCAGCCACAGCGTGCCGGCGTCCGCCGGCGAGGAGTCGCTGACGTTCGAGACCAGCCGCGACCTGTCGGCCCGCTGGGACTTCAACGAGCTGAAGGTTCGCCGCCGCCGTCCCTCGCTCGTCACCCCGCGGGACCTCGAGAAGCGCTCCGAGCTGTTCGTCGAGGGCACCGCGCACTCCCTGCGGACCGGGGACCAGTTGCTGTTCGTCTTCGGGGAAGGCGCCGGCGGCGAGCGCAAGCTGGTGTCGGTGGCGGACACGCGCGTCGACCGGGACGACGACGTCACGGCGATCTCCCTGCCGAAGGCTCCGCCGCCGAGCCTGAAGGAACTTGTCGACGAAGTGCGGCGCTGGACGGCTCCGCCTGTGCAGCCGGGCGAGCCGGGGGAGGAGCCACCGACCCCGGAGGTGCCCAACCCGCGTCCGGTCAGTCGGCTCATCGAGGACTTCGAGGACCAGGTCCTGGAGCCCCTGAGCGAGGACCTGGACGGCGTGAAGACGCCCGAGCGGCTCGCGGCCCGCCTCGCGGAACCTCTCGCCCGGCTCGGTGAGGCTCAGGTGCTGGCCGAGCCGTATGAGGACGTGGCGGAGTGGTTCGAGCGGTTGGAAGCGGTGCTCGCCGAACTCGCCGAGCGAGCGCTGGAGTTGGCGCCTGCTCAGACGGATGGGGAGGGTGCGTCGATGGGGGGTCGGCCGTCTGCGGCGCCGTCTGGGCCGGTCGCGCCCACGCGGCGGAGCCGCATATCGACACGGCCCGCGCCCCTGAGGGGCGACTCGCGCACTGCCGCTTGGGATGCCCTGGGCGCCATACTCCCCGCCCTTCGCGCCACCACGCCCACCCCAGCGGGCACCTTCGGCCGACAACTCCCCGGCACCGACACCGCCCGCCTCCTCTCCGCCCTCAACCCCGGCCTCGGCAGCCTCTACCCCGCCTGGCGCACGGCCGCCGCCCCCGGCGCACCGCAGCTCCTGCGCGAACTGCTCGCCCTGCGCGTCACCGCGGCCCCCTTCGGTGCCACGGCCCCGCTCAAGCCGGTCCAGGACGACCGCGGCCGGGTCATCCGCACTGCCGACTGGCCGCTGACAGGTGCGGTGCTGGCGACCATGCGCGTCGTGTACGACACGGCGGGCAAGAGCCCGGTCCGGGCCGAGTTCCAGTACGTCGAGGGCAGCAGCTCCGACCAGCGCGCGGAGAACCTGCCCGTCACCCAGCCGGTCACCTTCACGCTCGGTCCCGGCCAGGTCGAGCTGTCCGTGCGCTCCGGCCAGGACCGCGACCTGAACTGGCTCAACCGGCGGCCCGCCGACTCCCAGGAACCCGGCGTCACCGCCCGCCTCCACTCGGGCCTGCCCGAACGCACCCTGTTCGTGTCGCGGCCCGACGACGAGGGCCTGGTTCACGTCGGCGTCCACAACGGCACGTCCGAGCAGATCGCCCTGCGGCCGGGCGCGGCCGAACAGTTCACGCACGGCGAGCACGAGGTCAGCCTCAAGTACACGGTGGGCAGCGCCGAACCCAACGTCGAGATCGTCATCGCCACTAAGCCGGAGCAGGTCAACCGCAGCACGCTCCAGCTGGACACCGTGCACGAGGGCATCACCGTCGGCAGCTGGGTGGCGATCCAACGGCCCGCCAAGGGCGCGGACAAGGGCGTCCCCGGCGATCCGAAGCTGGCGTTCGTCACCACCCAGGTGAAGGCCGTGCGTACGGCCGCGTACACCAACTACGGCATCACCGGCCGCGGCACCGAACTCACCCTCGCCGACGCCTGGCTGGACGAGTTCGACGTGCTCCTGTCGCACATCCGCGACACCACCGTGCACGCGGCGGGCGAGCCGCTGCGCCTCGCCGACGAACCGCTCGGTGAGGACGTGCACGGCAACGAGATCGAACTCGCCGAGCTGTACGAGGGCCTCAGGCCGGGCCGCACGCTCATCGTCGAGGGCGAACGCAGCGACATCCCCGGCACGGCGGGCGTCCGGGCCACCGAGGTCGTCACCATCGCCGCCGCCGACCCCGCAGCGGACCGCCGGATCCCCGGCGATCACATCCACACCCGGCTCACTCTCACCGCCGACCTCGCCCACCGCTACCGCCGCGAGACGGTCCGCGTCCTCGGCAACGTCGTCGAGGCCACCCACGGCGAGAGCCGTGAGGAGGCCATCGGCAGCGGCGACTCGGACCGCGTCAACCAGACCTTCGCGCTCTGGCAGTCGCCGCTGACCTGGCTCGCCGACGACAACCCCCTCGGCGCCACGCCGGTGCTGGAGGTCCGGGTCGACGGTGTGCTGTGGCACGAGGTCGACAGCCTCGCTGGACGCGGCCCGACCGAGCGGGTCTACATCACCGGCTCCACGGCCGACGGACGTACCACGGTGACCTTCGGCGACGGTGTGCACGGCGCCCGGCTGCCCTCCGGCCACGAGAACGTCCGCGCCCGCTACCGCTTCGGCACCGGCAAGGGCGCGAACGTCCCGGCGGACCGCGTCACCCAGCCGCTCACCCGGCCCCTCGGCGTCACCGCGGTCACCAACCCGCGCCCGGCCACCGGCGGCGCGGACGCCGACGGCCCGGGCCTGACCCGCCGTACCGTCCCGCTGGCCGTCTCGGCCCTGGACCGGCTGGTCTCCGAGTCCGACTACGAGGACTTCGCCCGCTCCCGGGCCGGTATCGGCCGGGCCTCGGCGCGCGAACTCTTCGACGGACGGCGGCGCGTGCTGCACGTGACGGTCGCGGGCACCGACGATGTGCCCATCGCGCCGGACTCCGACACCCTGCGCGCGCTGCGCGGCGCCCTGACCGAGTACGGCGACGCGAACCTCCCGGTCCGCGTGGACGGCCGGGAACTGGTCCTGCTGCTGATCGCCGCCAAGGTGAAGGTGGCCCCCGACCACTCCTGGCAGATCGTCGAGCCGCGCCTGCGGCAGGCCCTGCTGAACCGGCTCGGTTTCGAGGGCCGGGAGCTGGGCCGCCCCGCCCGCCTCTCCGAGGTCCTGGCCACCGCCCACACCGTGCCCGGCGTCGACTACATGGACGTCGACGCCTTCACCGGCGTGCCCGCCTCCGCCACCCCGGGCGAGCTCACCGAGCTGCTGACCCGGCCCGGCCCGCCCAGGGCGACCGTCCCGGCGCACCCGGCGACGTACGACGAGAAGACCCACACCGTCCGCGCCGACGACGGTGAGACGCTCTCGGAGATCTGCGCCCGGTACGGCCTGCCGCTGGCCGAACTCCTGCGCCTCAACCCCGACATCACCGACACCCGGCGCCTGCCCAAGGGCCGGTCGGTGTACGTCTTCCGCGGCATCCGCCCGGCCCAGCTCGCGCTGCTGTCGCCCCGGGCCGCGGACACCCTGATTCTGACGGAGGTCAAGTGATGTCCCCGGACACCCATTTGGAGACGCCGGACCCGGTGGTGCCCAGGGAACCGGACGGGCTCGCCGAACTGCTGCCCCGCTGGCACCTGCTGCGCGACGCCGAGGAGGGCGAGCCGCTGCGCGCCCTGCTGGCGGTGATCGCCGAGCAGCTGGACCGTGTCCGCGACGGCGTCCAGCAGGGCTACGAGGACCTGTTCGTGGAGACGGCGGCCCCCTGGGTGCTGCCGTACCTCGGTGACCTGGTCGGCTACCGCACCCTGCCCGGCTACGAGCGCGTCCTCACCACCGGCCTGCACGAGGGCGGCCGGGCGGCCCTGGCCGAGGCGGTCGCCCCACGCGGGGACGTGGCCGCCACGGTCGCGGGCCGCCGCCGCAAGGGCACCCTGCACCTTCTGGAAGAGCTGTCCGAGCGGGTGGCGGGCTGGCCCGCGCGGGCCGTCGAGCTGTCCCGGCAGGTCGCCCACACCCAGCCGGTGAAGCTGTACGGCGCCGGGGAGCGTGGTACGCGCGGACGCCTCGTCGACCTGCGGGACGGCGCCGAACTCGCCCTGGACAGCGGCCCGTTCGCCAACGCGGCCCGTACGGTCGACGTGCGCCGCGCCGAGTCACGGCACCGGCAGGGCGGCTGGAGCCCGGCCGGTGTCGCGCTCTTCGTGTGGCGGCTGAAGGCGTACCCGCTGACCCGGAGCCCGGCCTACTGCATCGACCGGGCCCGCAACCTCTACACCTTCTCGATCCTCGGCAACGACACCCCGCTGGTCACCAAGCCGTTCCCGGAGCCCTCGCCGGCGCACATCGCCACCGCCGACAACGTGCCCGCGTTCGTCACCCGCCGCCTCCTGCACGACCGGCTGCTCGACTACTACGGCCCCGGCAAGAGCTTCGTGATCCGCCTCGACGGCGAGGACAACCCCGTACCGCCCTCGGACATCGTGGTCGCCGACCTGTCCGACTGGCGCTACCGGCCGAAGCGCGGCCAGGTGGCCGTCGACCCCGAGCTGGGCCGGATCGCCTTCGGGTCGCGCTCCGCGCCCCGGCAGGGCGTGTGGGTGGACTACCACTACGCGTTCGGCGCCGACATGGGCGGCGGCGAGTACGAGCGCGGCCGCGAACCGCGCCCGGATGCCGAGGTGTACCGGGTCGGGCCCGGACAGCCGTATCGGCAGATCATGGACGCCTACCGGGCCTGGCAGCACGACCGCCGGGCCGACCGCACCGGCCCCGCCGGCATCATCGAGATCACGCACAGCGGCGCCTACCAGGAGCAGCTCGACTTCGACCTCGACCCGGGCGACCGGCTCGAACTGCGCGCCGCCGAGGGCACCCGCCCCGTCGTCCGCCTCCTCGACTGGTACAGCAACCGCCCCGACGCCCTCAACATCCGCGCGGTGTCCGACGACTGCGCCTCGCACGAGCGGCCGCGTGTCGTCCTCGACGGGCTGCTCGTCGCCGGGCGCGGCATCAACGTGGCGGGCGCGATGGGCGCCGTCGTCCTGCGGCACAGCACGCTCGTGCCCGGCTGGTCCCTGGAGCCCGAGTGCGAGCCGCACTCGCCCGAGGAGCCGAGCATCGTCCTGGACCGCACCACCGCCTGCCTCCAGATCGAGCACAGCATCCTCGGCACCATCGAGGTCATCGGCGACGAGGTGAGCGAAGACCCCCTCGACATCCACATCCGCGACAGCGTCCTCGACGCCACCGCCGACGACCGCGAGGCCCTGTCCGCCCCGGACTGCCGCCACGCCCACGCCGTGCTGCACCTGCACCGCACCACCGTCATCGGCGAGATCCACACGCACGCCGTGAAGATCGCCGAGAACAGCGTCTTCACGGGCCGGCTCCACGTGGCCCGGCGCGGCATCGGCTGCCTGCGCCACTCCTACGTCCCCACCGGCTCCCGCACCCCGCGCCGCCACCGCTGCCAGCCCGAACAGGCCCCAGGCATCAGGCCGTTGTTCACCTCCCAGCGCTACGGGACGCCCTGGTACGGGCTGCTCGCGGACCGCTGCCCCGAGGAGATCCGGCGGGGCGCGGACGACGGCGCCGAGATGGGCGCCTTCCACGACCTGTACCGGCCGCAGCGCGAGGACGGCCTCAGGGCCCGGCTCGCCGAGTACACGCCCGCGGGCACCGACGCCGGGATCTTCTTCGTGACGTGAGGCGCCCGCCCGCCACCGACCTTGTGAACCCGCACTTCTGAACCAGGGGGGACACCCTTCATGCACGCAGACCTCTCCCGCTCCACATTCCGCCCGGAGCGGCACTACTCCGCAGTCGTCGCCCAGCAGGGCCGCGTCCAGCTCGACGCCGACCTCAACGAACAGGCCGCGATCCAGCTCCACCAGACCCGCAGCCTCGCCGCCGACCTGATCGGGCCGCACGGCGGGCCGCGCGACGCCGCCGGTTTCCGCATCGAGTACGTCGGCGGCAAGCACGAGATCGACACCCTCCTCATCCACGGCGGCCGTTACTACGTCGACGGCATCCTGTGCGACGCCGGACGCCCGGCCGCCGGCGTGCCCGTCACCGACGAGGACAGCGAGGAATCGGCGCCGGAGCCGCCCGCGCACTGGACCTACTGGGACCAGCCCGACGCCT
The DNA here is from genome assembly GCF_055562795.1 of Streptomyces sp. NPDC016851. NCBI lineage: Bacteria > Bacillati > Actinomycetota > Actinomycetes > Kitasatosporales > Streptomycetaceae > Streptomyces > Streptomyces sp. NPDC016851. Next base: position 2,170 of record NZ_JBVHEP010000045.1, on the reverse strand, counting down.
TCCGCGACCCGGAGAAGCCCGGCGACCGGCTGCCCTCACCCGCCCAGACGCCGTTCGTCGTCTACCTGAACGTGTGGGAGCGCTCGGTCACCGCTGCCGAGGACCCCGCGCTGCGCGAGGTCGCCCTTGGCGCGGCCATGCCCGACACCGCCGCCCGCCTGAAGGTCGTCTGGCAGGTACTGCCGCTGTCCCTCGCGGCGCTGGAGGTCGAGGAGACCGACCCGTCCAAGGAGGTCGTCCGCGCCGCGTTCACCCGCTGGGCGCAGCGCCAGTCGGCCCCCTCGGCCCGGCTCGCCACCCGCAGCGAGCGGCCCGACCACGCCGACGAGGACCCGTGCCTGGTCAAGCCGGACGCCCGCTACCGCGGCCCGGAGAACCAGCTGTACCGGGTGGAGGTCCACGAGGGCGGCGAGGCGAAGGACGCCACCTTCAAGTGGTCCCGCGAGAACGGCTCCGTCGTCTTCCCCGTCGACGAACTCGACGGAACCTGGGCGCAGTTGGCCTCCCTCGGCCACGACGACAAGCTGGACCTGGACGTCGGCGACCACGTGGAGTTCGTCGACACCGCCTACGCCTCCCGCCTGGAGCCCCTGCCGCTGCTGCGGGTCGAGGAACTGGACCTGCCGGGCCGCCGCGTCCGCCTGTCCGCCGAACCCGCCCCGGGCGTCGGACGGCTCGCCCATCTGAACCCGTACCTGCGCCGCTGGGACCACCGCGGCGGCCCGAAGCGCAAGGGCCGCACCACCGCCCTGCGCGGTGGCGCGGTCCCCGTCACGGAGGGGGAGTGGCTGCCCCTGGAGGACGGCGTCGAGGTGTACTTCGCCAAGGGCGGCGCCTACCGCACGGGCGACCACTGGATCGTCCCCGCCCGCACCGCCACCGGCAGCGTCGAGTGGCCGGTGGACGCGGCCCGCCGCCCCCTCCTCCAGGGCCCGGCCGGCATCGCCCGGCACTTCGCCCCGCTGGCCCTGATCAAGGGCGAGGGCAGCGCCGTCGACCTGCGCCTGGCGTTCGGCCCGCTGGCGAGCAGCATGCCGCCCGCGGACGATGCCGCACTCGCGGCCGAGGAGCAGGCCCACCGCGAGGAACTGGCCGCCGAGGACCCCTCCCACGGGCGGTCCCAGACCACAGCCGAGGCGGAAGCCGCCGTGGAAGGAGACAACTGATGGCCAAGCCCCTGAGCGCGTCGAAGCTGGTGGAGATCCTCAGAGCCGAGGGCCTGACCGTGCACGAGGTCCGCAGCTGGCGCACCCACAACCGCAACAGCAAGGGCCCCTGGGGCCCGGTGAACGGCGTGATGATCCACCACACCGTCACCTCCGGCACCGCCGCCTCCGTCGACATCTGCTACGACGGCTACTCCAGCCTGCCCGGCCCGCTGTGCCACGGCGTCATCGACAAGAAGGGCCACGTCCACCTGGTCGGCAACGGCCGCGCCAACCACGCCGGCCTCGGCGACGGCGACGTCCTGCGCGCCGTGATCAACGAGTCGAGGCTGCCGGCCGACAACGAGGCCGACACCGACGGCAACCGGCACTTCTACGGCTTCGAGTGCGTCAACCTCGGCAATGGCAAGGACCCGTGGCCCGAGGCGCAGAAGGAGGCCATCGAGAAGGTGTCGGCGGCGATCTGCCGCCACCACGGCTGGTCCGAGCGCTCCGTCATCGGCCACAAGGAGTGGCAGCCGGGGAAGGTCGACCCGCGCGGCTTCACCATGGACAGCATGCGGGGGCGCATACGCGACCGGCTCAAGGGCGCCGGAGGCGGCAGCAAGCCGGCCCCCGACCCCAAGCCGTCGCCCAAGCCGTCCTACGAGCCGTTCCCCGGCGCCGCGTTCTTCCACGTCGGACAGCGCTCACCGATCATCACGGCGATGGGCCGCCGCCTGGTCGCCGAGGGGTGCAGCCGCTACGAGGAGGGGCCGAGCCCCGACTGGAGCGAGGCCGACCGCCGGTCCTACGCGCTCTGGCAGCAGAAGCAGGGCTTCTCCGGCAAGGACGCCGACGGCATCCCCGGCAAGCTCACCTGGGACCGGCTGAAGGTGCCGAAGTCCAAGTAGCGACCGGGGTGCGCCCCCCCGCGCGGGGGGGCGCCCCCCCCGTGTTGACCCCCGGGGCCGCCCCCGCGCGTGCTCCGGGAGGGTCCCCCCCAAGTAAACCGTGTAGTCCCG
>NZ_JBVHEP010000044.1:0-42810 GCF_055562795.1 Streptomyces sp. NPDC016851 | reverse complement strand
CGCGCTGCTCTTCTCTCCCCCCCCGGGGGGGGGGGGGGGGGGGGGGGGGGCCCCCCGCGCCCCCCCCCCCCCCCCCCCCCCCCCCCCCCCCCCCCCCCCCCCCGCCCGTCAGCCCGTCAGAACCGGCAGCGACCGATGGCCGTGGGAGATGAACGAGTCCACCGGCCGCAGCTCGTCCGTGGGTACGGCGAGGGTGAGGCCCGGGAACCGCGCGAACAGGGCCGGCAGGGCCACGCGCGCCTCCAGCCGGCCGAGCGGTGCGCCCAGGCAGTGGTGGACGCCGTATCCGAAGGCCAGATGATCCTTCACGGCGCGCGTGACGTCGAAGGCGCCGGCGTCCGGGCCGTGCTGCTCCGGGTCGCGTCCGGCGGCGGCGTACGCGGCGAGGATCGCCTCGCCCTTGCGGATCACACTGCCCTCGGGGCCGCCCAGTTCGCCGAGGGGCAGGTCCTCCACGGCGTACCGCAGGGGCAGGCTGGCCACCGGCGCCTCGGCCCGCAGGGTCTCCTCGATCACGTCGTCCCAGGAGGCGCGACCGGCGAGCACGTGCGCGAGCTGGTCGGGGTGGGTGAGCAGCGCGTGGACGGCGTTGTCGAGCAGGTTGACCGTCGTCTCGTGGCCGGCGCTGATCATCAGCATCAGCGTGTCGAGCAGCTCCTGCTCGCTGAGCCGCGTACCGCTCTCCTCCTCGTGGGCCGCGATCAGCGCGCTGGTCAGGTCGTCGCCGGGCGCCGCCCGTTTCGCGGCGACGAGCTCACCGAGGACGGCGTAGAACCGGGCGTAGGTGTCGGCGACTTCGGCCGCGTCGGCCGAGGTGTGGAAGACGCTGTCCACCACGGCACGCAGCTCGGGCCCCAACTCCTCGGGTAATCCGAGCAGTTCGCCGATCACCTGGATGGGCAGCGGATAGCAGAACTCCTCCCGCAGATCGACCGCGTGGCCGTCCGCCCCACCGCCCGCCCCGGCCTTGGCGACCCGGTCGAGCAGCGCCGCGGTGATCTCCTCGATCCGGGGCCGCAGCTCGGCGGTGCGGCGGGCGGTGAACGCCTTGGAGACGATGGTGCGCAGCCGTTTGTGGTCGGTGCCGTAGGCCGTGAACATGTTCTGCACCGCGACCCAGGTGTACAACGGCCAGTCCGGCGAGACCTCGCCGTCCAGCCAGCGGTGCCAGTGCCGGCGCGCGTCCTTCGACACCCGCGGGTCGGTGAGCAGCCGCTTCAGCAGCGGGGCACTGCTGACCGCCCAGGCCGGGACACCGTGGGGGAGTTCGACGGGGGTGACGGGTCCGCGCTCGCGGATCCGGGCGGCCTCGCCGTGGATGTCGCGGCCGGTCGGGTCGATCACTATCGGGTGTGTGAACTCCATCGGACTCTCTCCCTGGGCTGGCGGCGGTTCGCGGGGCACGCGGACGCCTCGCAGGCGATGCGTGCCACGTCCAGCCAAGTGGCCGCGGCCGGGCGGCGCCAGAGGACGGAGAATCAGTGGCCTGTTTCAAGCGGTCTGTCCGGCCTCCCGCTCCACGGGCTGAGCCACCGCCTCCGCGGCCCGGGCCGCCTTCCTGCGCCGGCGCCGGCTGACGCGCGGCTCCTGGTCCGGCAGCCAGCCGAAGGTGAGGCAGCTGCCGACGACTCCCAGGAGCAGGCCCACGAAGAAGCCGCCCAGGTTCGAGGTCAGCCAGGTGCCCAGGGAGACCAGCACCCCGATCACCGAGTAGAACAGGCGCTGGGAGGGGTTGAAGAGGATCAGCACGCCGCACAGCAGCATCACGGCCGGGAGCAGATAGCCGGCCAGGCCCTGCATGCCGACGTGCAGGATGACGTCCAGCGACGCCTTCAGGGTGAGCAGGACCTCCGCCCCGCCCAGGGCGAGCAGCAGCCCGCCCCAGAAGGGCCGGTCCGCCCGCCACCGGCGGAAGGCGGACCGGAACGTCCCGTGTGGACCGCCGGGCATCAGCAACCCGACCCGCTGAAGCCCAGTTTCAGCCCGGGAAGCTTGAACACACCGGCCGTGGTGGCGTAGTTGGTCTGCCGCAGCTTGGCGATGCGCACGGTGTCGGACTGCTGGCTGAACACGCCCTTCGGGCCACGGCCCTGGGGCCCGGCCTTGTTCAGCGTGCTGGCGTCGTTGCCGATCTCGATGTTCTTGAAGGCCGCGTCGCCCGAAAGCTCCGTGGAGTCGGTGGTCAGGTCGCTGGCCCGGACCTTCGCCGCACCCTCACCCGCCCTGATGACCAGGTTCGTGCCGCCCAGGTCGACGCTCTGGCACAGCTTGGTGAGCGTCGCCTCCTTGATCACGGAGGTGACGACCAGCACCTGACCGCCGGTGTCACCCGCGTTGGGGCTGCCCTCGGCCATCTCGTCCAGACCGCCGAACTGTGCGAAGCCGGTGCCGTTCAGCTCGGTGGCGGTGACCGTGAACGGCATGCCGGAGATGGCGAACTGCACGCCCAGCGCCCCCTCGGCGGTGAGGACCGCGAGGCCGGCGGCGACCGCGGCGGCCGGCACCGCCATCACGGCGGCCCGGCGTGCCCGGACCCGGCCGCGGCGCGCGGGGACGTCACCGGCGTCCGCGGCGGCGGTGTCTTCCGGTCTGTCGGAGGTGTGCTCGGCGGAGGAGGTCATGTCTGCTCCAGGTGCGTGTCGGTGCGGATCGGTCTGCGTGGCACGTTGCGACTTCGGCGGCACATTGGCTGCACGGTGCGACTTCGATGGCACGTTGCCCTGGCGCGGACACCGACCGCGTACGCACGTCTCCCCGCAATCCCCCGGCGGTTGCAAGGGCTTTCTCGTTACGCCGCAGTAGCCGACTCGGAAGTTACCGGGGGTTACATGAAGGGTCAAGGGAAGTGTGAACAAAGAGTGGCGAATGTGCGCCGCATGTGAGTCGATGCCCTTCGGAAAGGTGCAGCGAACGCACAACTCCCTTGCTGAGCCTTGACGTTGACTGACCGGCAGGTCTACAACTCTCCTCGTCTCACCGGATCCGTGGCGCCGGATCCGTCGCGCGGCCCCGTCCGCGTGCCCCGGAACCGCTCGTCCCGTACGGGCAGCTCGCCGCCCGGTGCGTCCGCACGGGCTTTCCATTGCCCGAGTCCGACCCTCCACGGCACCGGCACGGGCCCTTCCCCAGTGCACCGTGCCACCAGCCACCCCCCGCCCGGCCCGGCCGGCGGCCCGTCCCCGTGCGTGCCTCCGGCCGGTCACCGGTCTGCCGTTGCCGGTCCGTCACGTACGGAGAAGGCGTAACGGGCCGGCAACGGCGGACGCCGCACCGCGTCCCCAGCACCCCCACCCCGCAACGAGAAGAGGTACACCCGCATGCGTACGCGCACCCTCCTCACCCTCACCGCCGCCGTCGCCGCCCTGGGGCTCACCGCCCCCGCCTCCGCGGCCGACACCCCCGTCCTGACCACCACCGACGGCGCGGCCGTCGCAGTCGGCGACGTCCTCGACGCGTCCCTGGCGAGCGGCACCGCCGCCACCTTCTACTCCAGCGCGACCGGCACCAGCGGCATCTCGTGCACCTCGTCGGCGTTCGCCGCCACCGTCACCGACAACCCGGCCGCCCCCGGCACCGCCACCGAGTCCCTGACCTCGCACACCTTCGACACCAGCGGCTGCACCGCCAACGTCGTCGGAGTGCTCGGCGTCAGCGGCATCACCGTCGACAACCTGCCCTACTCCACCAGCGTGTCCTCGGACGGCACCGTCTCCGTGACCCCGGCCGCGGGCTCCGCCATCCAGTCCACCGTCAAGCTGCGCACCCTGCTCGGCACCATCAACTGCGTCTACCGGGCCCCCAGCCTGACCGGCAAGGCGGACAACGCCGACAACAGCATCTCCTTCACCAACCAGCAGTTCACGAAGGCGTCCGGCTCCTCGCTGTGCTTCGCCAACGCCTTCTTCACCGCCAAGTACGCGCCGGTGACCAAGGGAGGCGTCGCCGTCAACGTCAACTGACGGCCCAGGAGCGTCGGTTCAGCGCCGACGCAGCCGTGCCGCCAGGGCGGCGCCGCCGGTGAGCACCAGCACCGCCGCGGCGCCGCCCGCCAGCATGGGCGTGGACGGGCCGGAGGGGGGCTCGGAGGGGGAGGCCACCGGGCCGCTCTCCCTCTCATGTGCCTTGGGCTTGTCCGGGCCCTGCTTCTCGGGCTTGGTCGGGCTCTTCTTCTCGGGCTTGGCCGCGCCCTGCTTCTCGGGCTTGGCCGGCCTCTTCTTCTCGGGCTTGTCCGGGAACACCACGTCCGAGCACGAGTAGTACGTGTCCGGCGTACTGCTGTTCTGCCAGACCGTGTACAGCACGTGCCGCCCGGTCCGGTCGGACGGCAGGGTCGCCTCGAGGCGGTACGCGCCGTCCGTCAGGGCCGGGTCCTTCACCTCGGCGAACGGCCTCTCGGGCAGGTCGGACCAGGACAGCGGCCCGGCCGGGTCGTAGCCGGGCTTCGTCAGGTACATCCGGAACGTGCCGGTGTGCGGGATCGTCGAGACGTACCGCATGGCCAGCGTCCCGCCGGGCGTCATCCGGGTCGCCGGCCAGTCGGCGCGGGCGAGGTCGAGCCCTTGGTAGCCGGGCAGGCCCCCGCTGCACAGCTTCCCGTCGGGGACGACCTGCCGGTCCCGGCCGGCCACGTTCGCCACCCGCAGGTTGTCCCACGCGGTGAAGGGCGCGCCGTTCGCGGCGACGGCCGCGCGGCAGGCCGCCGAGCCCGCCCGGTCACCGCCCTCGGGGGAGCAGGCCACCACCCGGCTCACGGGATCCGTCGGCGCACCGTGCGCCCGCGCCGGACCCGCCGCCCACAGCGGCAGCAGCAACGGGGTCACGAGGGCGGCCGCGAGCGCGGCGCGGTGTGCGGTCGTACGGGACATCCGTCTGCGTCTCCTCGGCGGGGCCGGAGCGGTCGGAATGGGGCGGTCGGTAGTGCAATACGGGCAACAGGCCCGGCGCGTTCACCACGCCACGACCTGTTTGAAAAGCGGGCCATTCGCGCCCAACTGCCCGCCATAGAGGGTGGGTTTCCGTTCGGATCGAGGGTTTCCCCCGTATCCCGATGACCTGCCCTTTGCCTATCGTTCGACCACAGCTGACCCACAGGTAACCCCGAACGGGTCGCTCCCCACACGCCTGGCCGGCCACCGCGTCGCTCTTTCGAACGACCCCCCTCCGCTTCAGCGACGAAGCGCATCCACCGCCGCTCCGCCCAGCCCGGAGTCCGGCCACGAAAGGCAACGACCGTGCGTATCTCCCCAGAGTTCAGACGGAAGCTGATATCCGTCGCCGCCGTCTCCGCCGCCCTGCTGACCGCCGCCCCCGCCTCGGTCGCCGTCGCCCAGGAGACCGCCCCCGGGCCCGCCGCCGTCCCGGCCGCACAGACCGAGGCCGCCCCCGGCGCCCCGGCCGAGCGGCTCATCGTCGGCTACAAGTCCGGCGCGACCGAGGCGAAGTCCGACAAGGCCGCCGCCGCCGACGCCGCGGCCAAGGCCGAGAAGACCGGCGAGGACGTCGACTTCCAGCGCCGCCTCGGCACCGGCGCCGCCCTCGTCGACCTGGGCACGGACCCCGCCCGGGCGGACGTCGCCGACGTCGTCGCCCAGTACGAGGCCGACCCGCAGGTCGCCTACGTCGTGCCGGACCGCCTGAACAAGCCGACGGCCGTCACGCCGAACGACACCGACTACGGCAAGCAGTGGGACCTGTTCGAGTCCACCGCGGGCATGAACGTCCCGGCCGCCTGGGACACGACCACCGGCACCGGCGTCACCGTCGCCGTCATCGACACCGGCTACGTCACCCACTCCGACCTGGCCGCGAACATCGTCGGCGGCTACGACTTCATCGCCGACACCGCCGTCTCCGTCGACGGCAACGGCCGTGACAGCAACCCGGCCGACCCGGGCGACTGGTACAACGCGAACGAGTGCGGCGCGGGCATCCCGGCGTCCAACTCCTCCTGGCACGGCACGCACGTGGCCGGCACCATCGCCGCCGCCACCAACAACGGCAAGGGCGTCGCCGGCATCGCCCACGGCGCGAAGATCTCCCCGGTCCGCGTCCTCGGCAAGTGCGGCGGCTACGACTCCGACATCATCGACGCCATCACCTGGGCCTCCGGCGGCACCGTCTCCGGCGTCCCCGCCAACACCAACGTCGCCAAGGTCATCAACATGAGCCTCGGCGGCGGCGGCGCCTGCTCCAGCGCCACCCAGAGCGCCATCAACGGCGCCGTGAACCGTGGCACCGCGGTCGTCGTCGCGGCGGGCAACGAGAACCAGAACGTCTCCAACGCGTCCCCGGCGAACTGCAACAACGTCATCACGGTCGCCGCGACCAACCGCGCGGGCAGCCGGGCCTCGTACTCCAACTACGGCTCGCTCGTGGACATCTCCGCCCCCGGCGGTGAGACCCGGACCTCGACCGCCAACGGCATCCTGTCCACGCTGAACGCCGGCACGAAGACGCCGTCGAGCGAGAACTACGCCTACTACCAGGGCACCAGCATGGCCACCCCGCACGTCGCGGGCCTCGCCGCCCTGATGAAGTCGGCCAACTCCGCCCTCACCCCGGCCCAGATCGAGTCGGCCATCAAGGCCAACGCCCGTCCGCTGCCCGGCACCTGCTCCGGCGGCTGCGGCGCCGGCCTCGCGGACGCCGCGAAGACGGTCCAGGCCGTCAAGGGCGGTTCGTCCACCGGCACGACCTTCTCCAGCACCACCGCCGTCGCCATCCCCGACAACGGCGCCGCGATCGAGTCGCCGATCAGCGTCACCGGCCGCAGCGGCAACGCCCCCTCCGCCCTCCAGGTCGGCGTCGACATCACCCACACCTACCGCGGCGACCTCGTCATCGACCTGGTCGCGCCGGACGGTTCGGCGTACCGTCTGAAGTCCGCCGCCTCGGACTCCGCCGACGACGTGAAGACCACCTACACGGTGAACGCCTCTGGCGAGAGCGCCAACGGCACCTGGAAGCTGCGCGTCCAGGACACGGCGGCGCAGGACACCGGCAAGCTCAACGGCTGGAAGCTGACCTTCTGATCCTTCTGAATCTCCCGGTCCTCCTTCGACGAGGACGCTGAACGGGCAGCTCACGAGCGGGCGGGCCGGCCGGTGCGGATGGGGCACCGGCCGGCCCGTCTTTACGTGCGGCCGCACAACCCCCACAGTTAGATACCGAACGCGCTGTTTTCTTTCATCAGTTGCGATTGTTTTGCCGGATGTGCACCCGCACTCCGGCACACTGGTGTGGTGAACGCCGTCTGAGGGTGAGTTATCGTGTACGGGGGGTAAAAACAAACGGCATGACCCGTTCATTTCTGTCCCGGGAGAGTTCAGTCGATGGCGAGGCAGTTGCGAGCCGAGCAGACCCGCTCGACGATCATCACGGCCGCCGCTGACCTGTTCGACCGTCGCGGCTACGAATCGACCAGCCTCAGCGACATCGTGGAGCACGCTCAGGTCACCAAGGGCGCCCTGTATTTCCACTTCGCGGCGAAGGAGGACCTCGCGCACGCGATCCTCGAACTCCAGTCGCACACCGCCCGCCGGCTGGCGGCGGAGACCGACCATCGCGGCCACACGTCCCTGGAGGCGCTGATGCGCCTCACGTTCGGCATCACCCGCATGTCCGTCGAGGACCCGGTCCTGCGGGCCGGACTGCGGCTCGCCACCGGTGGGATCCGGCCCCGTCCGCCACTGAGCCATCCGTTCACGGAGTGGCTGGACATCGTCACGGCCCGGCTCGTCGGCGCGGTCAAGGAGTCCGACGTCCAGCCGGACATCGATATCGATGTCGTGGCCCACTCCCTGGTCTGTTTCTTCGTCGGCACCCGGGTCGTGGGCCGCTCCCGCGAACCCGTCGCGCGCCAGCCCCGCCGGACGGCCGAGATGTGGAACATACTCATCCGTGGCCTGGTCCCGGTCACCCGCCGCGCCCGCTACCTGAGCCTGGCGGCCCGCCTGGAACGCGAACTGGCGCCGGTCTGACGGTTCGGGGCAGGACGTTGCGAACGGGCTCGGCCGAGGCTCCGGCCGGTCCGGTCGGGAGGGGCGCCCGCGCGTTACGGTGAGCCGTATGCCTGACACCCCATCCGCACCCGTGCTCCTCGGCGACCAGCCGGGCTCCTTCCCCCACAGCGTGCTGGCCGAGCGGCACCCGGCCATCATCCGGCAGGTGCGCGAGGCCTTCCCGTACGAGCCCTGGCAGCACCGCGCGCTCGACGAGCTGCTGGCCAACTGCACCAAGGGCGAGATCGAACCGCTCCCCGCCGACGCGCACGACCGCGGCCTCTGGGAGAGCTGGGGGCTGCGCGAGTACGCCGGCCGGTCCTGGTTCGACGTGCCGTGGCTCTGGTCCGAGAGCTGGTTCTACCGCCGGCTGCTCCAGGCCGTCGGCTACTTCGGCCCCGGCCCCTGGCAGGGCATCGACCCCTTCCGCCCCTCCAAACTGGCCGAACTCGACTCCCCCGAGACCGACGAGGAACTGGCCGCGCTCGACGACCTCGCCGGCCGGCCCGCCGCAGAACAGGCACACGCCCTGCTGCACGGCTCCCTCTGGGGCAACCGCGCCGACCTCGGCTTCCGTCTCTCCGCCGAGGGCGCACGGGCCGCCGACGCCGCCCCCGGACTGGTGGCCGACGACAGCGACCGCCTGTGGGCCCTGCTCGGCAGCACCGGCACGGGCACCCTGTGCCTCGTCGCCGACAACGCGGGCCGCGAACTCGTCCCCGACCTGCTCCTCATCGCCCATCTCCTGGCCCACGGGCGCATCGGACGGGCCGTCCTGCACGTCAAGCCGTACCCGTACTACGTCTCCGACGCCACGACCGCCGATGTCGTCGACGCCCTGCGCCGGCTGACCCGTGCCGGGGGAGCGGCCGCCGAGTACGGGCAGCGCCTGTGGTCCGCCCTGGCCGACGGCCGCCTGGCCCTCCGGGCCCACCCCTTCTCCTGCGCCCCGCTGCCGTACGAGGAGATGCCCGCCGACCTGCGGGCCGACTTCGCCTCGGCCACGCTCACCGTCGTCAAGGGCGACCTCAACTACCGCCGCCTGGTGGGCGACCGCCTCTGGGCCCCGACCACGCCGTTCGCGGACGTCACCGCCTACTTCCCCGGCCCTGTCGCCGCCCTGCGCACCCTCAAGTCCGACGTGATCACCGGCCTCGACGCCCGCACCGAGGCGGAACTCGTCGCGGCGGAGGGCCGGCGCTGGCGCACCAGCGGCACGCACGCCCTGATCCAGCTGCGGACCCGCTAGGGGCACAACCTCACACAACCTCCCGCGAGCACCCCCGGATTCAGCCCGGATTCACGCGATGGTGTGATCATGTCCGGCCCGGCGGATGCCGCCGCGAGACGCCGGGTAGGGCCCCGGCCATGACGCAGCCGTTCGAACTCCCGCACTTCTACATGCCGCATCCCGCGCGGCTGAACCCCCATCTCGACGAGGCCCGGGCCCATTCGACCGAGTGGGCCCGCGAGATGGGCATGCTGGAGGGCTCCGGCGTCTGGGACCAGGCCGACCTCGACGCGCACGACTACGGCCTGCTCTGCGCCTACACCCACCCCGACTGCGACGGTCCCGCCCTCTCCCTGATCACCGACTGGTACGTGTGGGTCTTCTTCTTCGACGACCACTTCCTGGAGAAGTACAAGCGCAGCCAGGACCGCCTCGCCGGCAAGGCCCATCTGGACCGGCTGCCCCTGTTCATGCCGCTGGACCTCTCGACTCCCGTACCGGAGCCGGAGAACCCGGTCGAGGCGGGCCTCGCCGACCTGTGGGCGCGTACGGTGCCGAAGATGTCGCAGGACTGGCGCCGCCGCTTCGCCGTGGCGACCGAGCACCTGCTGAACGAGTCCCTGTGGGAGCTGTCCAACATCAACGAGGGGCGGATCGCCAACCCCGTCGAGTACATCGAGATGCGCCGCAAGGTGGGCGGCGCCCCCTGGTCGGCGGGCCTCGTGGAGTACGCGACGGCCGAAGTGCCCGCGTCCGTCGCGGAGTCCAGGCCGCTCAGGGTGCTGATGGAGACGTTCTCCGACGCCGTGCACCTGCGCAACGACCTGTTCTCCTACCAGCGCGAGGTCGAGGACGAGGGCGAGCTCAGCAACGGCGTGCTGGTCCTGGAGACCTTCTTCGGCTGCACCACCCAGGAGGCCGCCGACACCGTCAACGACGTCCTCACCTCCCGCCTCCACCAGTTCGAGCACACGGCGTTCACCGAAGTGCCCGCGGTGGCCCTGGAGAACGGCCTCACCCCCGGCGAGGTCGCGGCCGTGGCGGCGTACACCAAGGGGCTTCAGGACTGGCAGTCCGGCGGCCACGAGTGGCATCTGCGCTCCAGCCGCTACATGAACGAGAACGCCGTGCGCGGCGGCAGCCCATGGCCGGGATGCACCGGCATCGGCACCTCGGCCGCCGACGTCCGCGCCCTGCTCGCCACGGCCGGGGCGGAGCGGCTGCGCTCCTACACGTACGTGCCGTACCAGAAGGTCGGACCGTCGCGGATCCCCGACATCCGCATGCCGTTCCCGCTGGAGCTCAGCCCGCACCTGGACAACTCCCGCCGGAGCCTGCGCGACTGGGTGGAGCGGATGGGCATCCTCGCCGAGGGCGTCTGGGACGAGGACAAGCTGCGGGCCTACGACCTCGCGCTCTGCTCGGCCGGCCTCGACCCGGACGCCACGCCCGAGGCCCTCGACCTCAGCGCGCAGTGGCTCGCCTGGGGCACCTACGGCGACGACTACTACCCGCTGGTCTACGGCCACCGCCGCGACCTGGCCGCCGCCCGGCTGACCACGGCCCGCCTGTCCGACTGCATGCCCGTCGACGGCGACGAGCCGCTGCTCCCGGTCAACGCCATGGAGCGCGCCCTGCTCGACCTGTGGGTGCGCACCACCGCGGAGATGACGCCCGACGCGCGGCGCACTCTCAAGGACGCGATCAACGTCATGACCGAGAGCTGGGTGTGGGAGCTGTCCAACCAGCTCCAGAACCGCGTGCCCGACCCGGTCGACTACCTGGAGATGCGCCGCGCGACCTTCGGCTCCGACCTCACCCTCAGCCTGTGCCGGATGGGACACGGCCCGGCCGTCCCGCCCGAGGTCTACCGCAGCGGCCCGGTCCGCTCCCTGGAGAACGCCGCGATGGACTTCGCGTGCCTCCTCAACGACGTCTTCTCGTACCAGAAGGAGATCGAGTTCGAGGGAGAGATCCACAACGCGATCCTCGTCGTGCAGACCTTCTTCGGCTGCGACTACCCGACCGGACTCGGCATCGTCCACGACCTGATGAGCCAGCGCATGCGCCAGTTCGAGCACGTCGTCGAGCACGAACTGCCCATCCTGTACGACGACTTCCAGCTCACGAAGGAAGCGCGCGCGGCCATGGGGACGTATGTGACGGACCTGCGGAACTGGATGGCGGGCATCCTCAACTGGCATCGCGAGGTGGACCGCTACAAGGACGAGTGGCTGTCCCGGCGTGCCCACGGCTTCCTCCCGGACCGGCCGCCGGCCGTGCCCGTACCCGCCTTCCGCTGAGGCGGTGCTTTCCGGCCAGATCTACTCGGAACACACGGGCTGACCGGCCAGGCCGGCCCGCGAAACCGCGGCTCGCACCGCACCCGGCACGTCGGGTGCGGTGCGAGCCGCGCCCTGGTTCCGGACTCCCCGACGGGGCGCATGGCCCCCTCCGAGGCCGGTCAGTCTCACTCTTTCGTGGCTCATCGCGTGCCGCGGTGCCGGGTAGAGCACCAGCCATGATCGTTCCGCATCCGACGGAGGCGATCGGCACCATCCGGAGGCGAGCCATGGAACAGACCGCGCTGCGACCCAAGCCGATGCCGGGCCGGGAGCCCGGCGGGGCGGCGTCGGCGACGGGGTCCGGCCCGTCACGCCCCCGTCCGCACGCCGTCCGGCGCCGCGTGCGGCGGCTGCTCAACGTGCTGTTCGCCGGGTTCGCCGGCGTCGTCCTGGTCCTGTCCGGGATCGGTCTCGGGGCGATGGGTGCCACGGTGATCGGCACGGGCGCGGGCCTCGATCCGCGAGGGCGGCACACGCCGCCACCGACGAGCCCCTCGCCGTCCCCCGCCGCCTCCGCGCCCGCCGCCGTGAGCCTCGGCGTGGAGGTCATGGACGCCGGGAAGCCGGGAGCCCTGGTCGTCGGGCTCCACGTCCCCGGGCCGGCTCAGGAGGCGGGCCTGGTGCGCGGCGACCTGCTCCTCGTCTTCGGCAGGACCCGCATCGACACGGCCGCCGATCTGGCCCGGGCCGTCGCCCGCGCCCGCCCCGGCGCCGAGGTGAAACTGACGGTGCGGCACCGCAGCGGCGGCTACCGGCAGCTGACGGTCGTACCGGCTGTCGTCACGTGAACCCGATGCCGTCACGTGAACCATGCCGTCACGTGGCGACCCGGAAGTGGCTCGTGAGCCGCCCCGAGTCGTCCAGGACGTGGAAGGCGATCCCGGGCGGCGCGTCCCGGTCGGCGACCTGCTCGCCCTCCCAGGGCAGCCGCAGCGTCCACGTCACGCCGGGGCCGACGACGAGGGGCCGCCCCGCGAACGAGGTCGCGGCGGGCGTGTGCGCGTGGCCGGTGATCAGACCCGCGATCTCGGGCCGGCGGGCCAGCAGCCCGGCCAGCCGGCCGGTTTCCCGCAACTGGTAGGAGTCGGGCAGCGGGTGGTGCAGGGCCACCGGCGGGTGGTGGAAGGCGAGCAGGGCCGGAAGGCCGCCGTCGAGTTCGTCGAGGGTCGCCTCGATCCAGTCGTACGTCTCCTCGTCCAGCTCCCCGTCGTCGCTGCCGGGGACGCTGGAGTCGCACATCAGCACGGCACCGTCGTCGAAGACCTGCACGCTGTTGACGGGCCCCTGTGCCCCCGGCAGGCCCAGCAGCGCCTTGCGGTAGGGCGCGCGGCTGTCGTGGTTGCCCGGGCAGGTCAGCACGGGGAACGGGGCGTCGCCGTCGCGCAGCCCCAGGATCCGGGCGGCCTCCTCGTACTCCGGCTCCGTGCCGTGGTCGGCGATGTCCCCGGTCACCAGCAGCGCGTCCACATGGCCCGGCAGCTCCCACAGCCGCTCGCACACCCGCTCGGCGCGCTCCGCCGCCCGTGCGCTCCCGTCCAGATGCAGATCGCTGATGTGCGCGAGTACGAGCACGGTCGTACGCCCCCCAGGTTCGAATGACTAATGGATGTCGAGCATCTAAGCATTACTTCTAATGTCTGAGCAACGCTCTGACATTAGGGGCGATGCTCAGGTGAAGTGCGCAGACCGCTCGCGCCGCCCCCTCCGGCCGGGCAGGATGCTGCCCGTAGCCCCTTCGCCCGTCCCTGGGAGGCCCGGATGACCGCAAGCACGGCCGCGTCCTTCACCGCCGACGACTACCGGGCCCGTATGGAGCGCGCCGCGCGGACCGCCGCCGAGGCCGGTCTCGCGGGCCTGCTGGTGGCCCCGGGACCGGACCTCGTGTGGCTCACCGGCTACACGCCACCGGCGGTCACCGAACGCCTCACCCTGCTCGTCCTCGCCGCCGGGCAGGATCCCGTCCTCGTGGTCCCCGCGCTGGAGGCCCCGGACGCGCAGAAGGCGGCCGGCGCGCCCGCCCTGGCCCTGCGCGACTGGACCGACGGCAAGGACCCCTACGCCGCCACCGCCGCCCTGCTCGACGCCCCGGGCCGGTTCGGGATCAGCGACAACGCCTGGGCCCTGCACCTGCTGGCGTTGCAGCAGGCCCTGCCCGGCAGCTCCTACACGTCGCTCACCGAGGCCCTGCCGATGCTGCGCGCCGTCAAGGACGCGGCGGAGCTGGAGCTCATGACGGCCGCGGGAGCCGCCGCCGACGCGACGTTCGAGGAGATCAGGAACGTCCCCTTCGCCGGCCGCCGGGAAGCGGAGGTGGCCGCGGACCTCGACCGGCTGCTGCGCCGCCACGGACACGAGCAGGTCGACTTCACCATCGTCGCCTCCGGGCCGAACGGCGCCAACCCGCACCACGAGGCGGGTGACCGCGTCATCGAACGCGGCGACATGGTCGTCCTCGACTTCGGCGGCCTGAAGGACGGCTACGGCTCCGACACCTCCCGCACGGTCCACGTCGGCGAACCCACCGACGAGGAGCGCCGCGTGCACGACATCGTGCGCGAGGCGCAGGAGGCGGGGTTCCAGGCCGTGCGGCCGGGCGCCGCCTGCCAGGACGTGGACCGGGCCGCCCGCGCGGTCATCGCCGGCGCCGGCTACGGCGAGTACTTCATCCACCGCACCGGACACGGCATCGGCGTCACCACCCACGAGCCGCCCTACATGATCGAGGGCGAGGAGCGGCCCCTCGTGCCCGGCATGTGCTTCTCCGTGGAACCCGGCATCTACCTGCCCGGCCGGTTCGGCGTGCGGATCGAGGACATCGTGACGGTCACCGAGGACGGCGGGCGGCGTCTGAACACCACTCCCCGCGAGCTGGTCATAGTGGAGTGACGGCACCGATGTCCCCCGCACGCCTCCCGAACGGCAACGGCGCGACCATGACCCAGGCACCGACACCCACCGCGGACACCGTCCGCCGGCTGGTCCGTTCCCTGCTCAAGGACGGCGGCCAGGACGGCAAGGAGGGCAGGGGCGGCAGGGGCGGCAAAGAGCCCGGGCAGGGCACGGGCTCCACGGCCGGTCCCGACGTCCGGCCCGCCGGCGAGGGCGCCGACCCGGCCACCTGGTGGGTCGGCAGCCGCCACGTGCTGCGCCTCGCCCCCGACCGCGAGGCCACCGTGCGCCAGCGCCGTGAACTGCGCCTGCGCGACCTCGTCCGCCCGCACGTCCCGGTGACGGTGCCGGTCAGCGTGGCGCACGGTGAGTGGGCGCCCGGGCTGACCTACACGCTGGACACCAAGGTGCCGGGCGGCTCGGGCGAGGAGCACGACGTGTCCGCCGTCGGTGAGGCCGACCTCGCCGGAGTGCTCACGGGGCTGCGCGAGGTTCCCGTCCGGCAGGCCGAGACCCTCGGCGTGCCGCGTGCCGCGCCGCGCTCCCTGGAGGCGCTGCGCCGGGCCGCCGTCCGCGCCGCCGAACGCCTCGCCGGCGCCGACGAGTTCGACGCCGCCCGTCTGAACCAGCTCACGGCGCCCGCCGCGGCCCAGCTCGCCGCGCAGTCCGGCTCGGCCGTGCTCACCCACCACGCGCTCACGGGCGGTCATCTCGTGGTCAGCGCCGACGGACGCGTGCGCGGCGTCCTCGGCTGGGACGGCGCGGTCGTCGGCGACCCGGCCGAGGACATCGCGGGCCTCGCGCTCGCCGTCGGCTCACCCGCCGCCGTACGCGCCGCCACCCTCGCCGGCTACGGCGCCCGCCCCTGCCTGCGCGGCCTGTGGCTGGCCCGCTGCGACACGGTGGTCCACCTCGCCGATGTCCTCCCGGGCCGGGACACGGCCCGGCTCACCCTGCTGCGCACGCAGCTGCGCCGGGCCTGGGAGCCGATCCTGCTGGAACGCGTGACGGACCTGCGGGACACGGACGACGCCCTCTGACGGACCGGGCGGCAGCAGGGCGTCGCAGGCGTCATACGGGGCCTGGACCTCACTCCTGCAGCAGCACCACACCCGACTCCCCGGGCACGTGCACCACCCCGTCCGCTCCGGGGGTCACCACCGGCTCCCACGCGGCCAGCACGCGCGCGTGCGGGACGCCGAGCGACAGCGCGGCCGGCTCCGGCGCCAGGTTCACCGCCACGAGGACGTCCCCGCGCCGGAAGGCGATCCAGCGGTGCTGCTCGTCGTAGGCGACCTTGGTGTCGGCGAGGTCCGGATCGGTCAGGTCGGGCTGCTCGTGGCGCAGGGCGAGGAGCCGCCGGTACCAGGCCAGCACACGCGCGTGCGGCTCGCGTTCCGGCTCGGACCAGTCGAGGCAGGAGCGGTCCCGGGTCGCCGGGTCCTGCGGGTCGGGAACGTCCTCCTCCTTCCAGCCGTGCGCGGCGAACTCCCGCCGCCTGCCCCGCCGTACCGCGTCCGCCAGCTCGGGGTCGGTGTGGTCGGTGAAGAACTGCCAGGGCGTGCCAGCCGCCCACTCCTCGCCCATGAAGAGCATCGGCGTGAAGGGGGCCGTCAGGGTCAGCGTGGCCGCACAGGCCAGCAGCCCGGGGGAGACCAGGGACGAAAGCCGGTCCCCCTGGGCGCGGTTGCCCACCTGGTCGTGGGTCTGGCTGTAGCCGAGCAGCCGGTGCCCGGCCACCCGCGTACGGTCCAGGGGGCGCCCGTGGTGCCGCTCCCGGAAGCTGGAGTACGTCCCGTCGTGGAAGTAGCCGCCCGTGAGGGTCTTGGCGAGCCCGGCCAGGGGAGCGCGCGCGAAGTCGGCGTAGTAGCCCTGTGACTCGCCGGTCAGCGTGGTGTGCAGGGCGTGGTGGAAGTCGTCGTTCCACTGCGCGTGCAGTCCGAGGCCGCCCTCGTTCCGGGAGGTGATGAGCCGCGGGTCGTTCAGGTCCGTCTCGGCGACCAGGAACAGCGGCCGGTCCACCTCGGCGGCCAGGGCGTCCACGGCCGTCGACAGCTCCTCCAGGAAGTGCAGCGCGCGCGTGTCCACCAGCGCGTGCACCGCGTCCAGGCGCAGCCCGTCGATCCGGTAGTCGCGCAGCCACGCCAGCGCGCTGCCGATGAGGAACGCGCGCACCTCGTCCGAGCCGGGCGCGTCCAGATTGACCGCGGCGCCCCAGGGCGTGTGATGCCGGTCCGTGAGGTACGGGCCGAAGAGGGGCAGATAGTTGCCGGACGGGCCGAAGTGGTTGTGCACCACGTCGAGCACCACGCCCAGGCCGAGTTCGTGGGCCCGGTCGACGAAGCGTTTCAGCGCCTCGGGCCCGCCGTACGGCTCGTGCACGGCCCACAGCGAGACGCCCTCGTACCCCCAGCCGTGCGTGCCCGGGAAGGGGCACAGCGGCATCAGCTGCACGTGCGTGACGCCCAGTTCGGCGAGATGGCCGAGCCGCTCGGCGGCCGCGTCCAGGGTGCCCTCGGGGGTGTACGTCCCGACGTGCAGCTCGTACAGCACCGCACCGGGCAGGGGCCGTCCCCGCCACCGCGCGCGCCACTCGTACCGTTCGTGGTCGACGACCGCGCTCAGCCCGTCCGGGCCGTCCGGCTGCCGGCGCGAGCACGGATCGGGCCGTACGGGGCCGTCGTCCAGTGCGAAGCCGTACCGGGACCCGTCGCGCGCCTCCGCCTCGCCCCGCCACCATCCCGCCCGTTCCGGATCGCGCTCCAACGCGCGCGTGACGCCGTCGCACTGGAGCGTCACACGGCCTGCCTGCGGTGCCCACACCTCGAACTGCACGGACGGTTCCCCTTCGTCTGCTCACCGTGATGTAGCCCGTCCATGGTGCGTCAAACGCGATCAATCCGCTGGTGCATCCACCCATTTGCGGCGGGTCTCGGCGGATGCGGGCACGTGGCGGCCGTTTTCCCGTTTTCTGGACAGCCCGGCCGCACTGCCCGACAATCACGAGCGTGACGTCGTCCTTCGAGTTCAACACGTACCCCGCGCGGCTGTCCGACGTGGAGCGCGACAGGGCGCTGAAGGTGCTCCGTGACGGCGTCGCCATGGGCCGCCTGTCCCATGACACGTTCATCCGCCGCATGGAACTGGCGCTCGCCGCCCGCCGCGCGGACGAACTCGCCGTGCTCACCGCCGACCTGCCCACGGAGAGCCGGTTCTCCCGCCTGGTGTTCGGCACCGTCGAGGCGGTCTCCGGCTTCACCGTACGGCTGCGCAGGGCCTGGCAGGCCGAGAAGCTGCCCAAGCTGCTGCTGCCCCACCCGGCGCACGGCCACCCGCTGCGCATAGGCCGCGACCCCGCCAGCGGACTGCGCCTCAACCACGAGACGGTCTCCCGCGTCCACGCCGAACTCCGCCACCAGGGCGGCATGTGGGTGCTGCGCGACCTCGGCTCCACCAACGGCACGACGGTGAACGGACGGCGCGTCGTCGGCGCGGCCGTCGTCCGCGAGGGCGATCAGGTGGGCTTCGGGCGGATGGCGTTCCGGCTGTCGGCCGACTGACCGCGTACCGCTCCGCGGCCGGCTGACCGGAAACCGAGCCATGCCTTAGCTCTGGCCTTGGATTTACCGGTTGTCGCTCCGTGGGGAGTGGCTCAAAACCCATTGTGTTCCGCGGTGTTGACGTACCCCTGAAGTCGTGACTGACTGTGCGTACGCCATGTACAGCTGGTGAAGTGACGGCACCGCATCGGGGAGGTGTGCCCTGCCGCCCCTCCTGCGCTATCCGACCGTCGACGAACTGGGCACCCGGGCCGCCGCCCTCGTCGCCCGCCACCCGCGAGACGCCCGGCTGCGCAGGATCGGCACATCCCGCGCGGGCACGCCCATGTGGCTGCTCTCCGTCGGCCACGGCAGCCGTCAGGCCCTCGTCGTCGCCGGACCCCACGCCAACGAACCCGTGGGCGGCGCCACCGTGCTGCGCCTGGCCGAGCGGGCGCTGGCCGACCCGCGGCTCACCGAGGACGCCGACGCCACCTGGAACCTGCTGCTGTGCCTCGACCCGGACGGGCTGCGCCGCAACGAGGGCTGGCTGACCGGGCCCTACGCACTCGGCCAGTACTTCCGGAACTTCTTCCGGCCGGGCTTCCTGGAGCAGCCCGAGTGGCTGCCCGACGGCGCGGCCGGCGCCGCCCTGCCGGAGACGCGCGCCCTGCTCGACGTCCAGGACGAACTGCGGCCGTTCCTTCAGTGCTCCCTGCACGGCGTCGACGTCGGCGGCGGCTTCGTCGAGCTCACCGACGACCTGCCGGGCCTCGACCGGCGCCTCGCCCACATCGCCGCCCGGCTCGGCATCCCCCGCGAACTGGGCGCCTACGACGCCCTGTACTGGCCCGGCCTCGGGCCCGCCGTCTACCGGATCCCGCCGCCGCGCCCGGCCGGCCTCGCCGCGGCCATCACGGAGGCCGCCGTCGAGTCGACGTGGTTCCACCCGCACCGGCACGGCACCCTCACCGCGGTCGTCGAAGCGCCCATGTGGGGCGTGGCGGCCGTGACCGACGGCTCCCCGCCCGCCGACCGGGAGGGGGTGCTGCGCGCCGTGAGCCGCACCCTGCGCCACGACACGGGGCTCCTGCGGCACCTCCTGGCCCGCATCCGGCCGCACCTCGCCGCCGTGCCCGACGCGGCGCGCCTGCTCGCCCCGGTCGACGACTATTTACTGGTCTGCCCCGGTCTCGCCGACGCCTGGGACCCCGACATCCCCGACGGCGCGGCCCACCCCCTTCCGCCGCTGAGCACCGCCCACCTCGCCGCCCTGCGCATCTCCGGGCGACGGCTGGCCCTGCGCACCGCGGGTCTCCTGCACCAGCTCGTGCGGGCCGCCGGACACGACCCGGCCGGGGCGCTGCCGGAACTGGACGGGCTGATCGACGAGTGGTGCGCCGACTACCGCGAGAGCTGCGGGGCACGCTGGATCCCGGTGGCGCGCCAGGCGGAGTACCAGGCGCGCGTGGTGCTGGCCGCCTTCACCCTGGCCGCGCGGGCCACGCGTGCGTGCTCCCGCTCGGGCGAGCCGGGGTGGGAGTCGGGGGCGACGGTGCCGATGCAGCGGGAGTGACACCGCGATGACGGCGCGGACGGGGTCGGTCTCTACGACGCCCCCTCGCGCGCGTGCAGCGCCGCGGCGACCACCGTGCGGGTCTGGTGCTCGACCTGGTGCTCCAACGGCACCCAGCGGGCCCGGAAGCGCTCCGCGAAAGCGTCGCTCCAGGCCGCCACGAGTTCCTCCAGCTGCCCGGCCGCCCGGTCGTCGGTCCCGCGCAGCACCCGCCGCAGCATCGCCGCCGCCCGCAGCGGCACACGGCGGGCGAACGCGTCCACGCTGCCGACGTACGCCCGGGTGCGGTCGGCCGGCGGGGTGCGCACCAGGTCGTCGGCCAGCCCCGGCACCAGCTCCAGCCCCCACCGCGCGGCCCGCAGCAACGGCCCGTCCAGGTCCGCGAGCCGGGGCAGCGCGCCGTCGAGGACCCGCGTCACCTCCCGCGCGTCCTGTCGCAGCCGGCCCGCGAGCCGCCCGATCGCCGCCGCCGGGGCCGGATGCGGAGCCGGGTCGTCCACCAGGTCGCTCGCCCACATCGGCACCTCGACCACGGCGGTGAGGCCGCCGTAGCGGTGGGCGTGGAACCAGGTGCTGTGCCGCGCGTCGTCCGGCAGGCTCGGGTACGCGGGCCCGATGCCCGGGGCGGGCATCACGTGCACGCCCGGCCCGGACGCGGGCCAGCCGGCGGCGTCCGAGGCGCCGGTCTCCACCGGGATGTGCAGCTCGGCCGCGGACTTGGCGAACGGCTCGGCCAGCCCGGGCACGTCCTTCGTCAACTGCACCCAGCTGCCGCCCAGGTCCGTGCCGTGCAGGGTCACCTGGAGGTAGGGGCGCAGCTCGTCGATGACGCCGGTCAGCGCCCGGGTCTCGGGCGGCAGCCGGTCGGGCGGCAGCACGGACGGCGCCCACTCCGGCTGCTCCGGGCCCGCGGGGCGGAAGAAGCCGAGGTGGTAGTCGAACAGGCTGCGCGGCGCCGGCGTCACGTGCAGGCTCGCCCCGTCGGGGTCCGCGCACAGCAGGAAGTGCCAGGAGATGCCGTCGCGCAACTCCCGTTGTTCCAGGACCCGTCGGGCGAGTGCCAGCAGGGTGCAGGAGCCGGTCGGCTCGTTGGCGTGGGCTCCGGCGACCACCAGCACGGCGCGGCGGGCGCGGCCCACGGACAGCAGGTGCAGAGGTCTGCCCGCACGCGAGGCACCCACCTGCCGCAGGGTGCACAGCCCGGGCCGACGAGAGGTCAACGCCCGGGCGGCCAAGACCTGTTCGGCCACCGTCGGGTAGCGCAGCTCCGGCAGGACACTCACCCCCGTCACATCCGCCCGAGTTCGCCATCGCAGTACCCCACGGCCATGGGGCGGTGTCAAGGGCGCGACGGGGGAGGCTCCAGGGGGCGCCCGGAAGCATTGCCGGCCGGGGCGCGGCGGGGCCGGGACGGTGTGCTTCGGGCGCCAGGGACGGACTCAGGCCCGGACGCTCCGCCGGCAGGGCGGGCGTCCGGGCCGGGCGCCCGTCCCTGGCGCCCGGCGGGGGCCAGGGACGGCGCCCGGCCGGGGCCCGGGACGGTGCGTGGCGGGGTCCCGGGACGGCGCTTGGGGGCCCGGGACGGTGTGCGTCACCGCCGTCGGCGTGGCGTCACCGGCGTGCTGTCACTGCTGGTGCAGCCCGCGTCCGGCCAGGGTCAGGAACGCCTCGCCGACCGCCTCCGACAGGGTCGGGTGCGGGTGGACGTGCCGGGCCACGTCGGACGGCTCCGCGTCCCAGCCGACGATCAGCTGGCTCTCGGCGATCATCTCCGACACGTGCGGGCCCACCAGGTGCACGCCCAGCACGCGCCCGCCGCCGGCTTCGGTGACGACCTTCACCATGCCGCCCTGCCCGTGCACCATGCCCTTCGCGACGGCGGTCAGCGGCATGCTGTTGGCCTCCACCTCGTGCCCACGCGCGCGTGCCTCGGCCTCGCTCAGGCCGACGGCCGCGGTCTGCGGCGACGAGTACGTGACCCGGGGCACGGCCGCGTAGTCCACGGGCGCGGACGGCACGCCCGCCAGCGTCTCGGCCACCAACAGCCCTTCCGCGAACGAGGCGTGGGCCAGTCCGAGCGACGGCGGCGGCAGCAGGTCGCCCACGACGTGGACGCCGGGCACGGCCGTCTCCAGCCGGTCCCAGTCGGCCGGTACGACGAAACCGCGCCCGTCCGTGGTGAGGCCGGCGGCGGCCACGTCCAGGCCGTCGGTGACCGGGGCCCGCCCGACCGCCACGAGCAGCCGTTCGGCCTCGACCGTGAGGGTCTCGCCCCGGGAGGTACGCACGCGTGCGCGTATGCCGTCGTCGAGGACCTCGGCGTCCAGGAGCCGGGCGCCGGCCCGCACGTCGATGCCGCGCTTCTTCAGACCGCGGGTGAGATGCCGGCTCACGTCGGCGTCCTCCAGCGGCACGATCCGGTCGGCGGCCTCCACGAGGGTGACGTCGGCGCCCAGGGAGCGGTGGAACGAGGCGTACTCCACGCCGATCGCACCGCCTCCGAGCACCAGCACGGACGCCGGGAGCCCGGGCGCGAAGAGCGCGTCGTCGCTCGTCACCACGCGCCGCCCGTCGGGTGCGAGCCCCGGGAGCGTGCGCGGCTGTGAGCCGGTCGCGAGCACGAGTCCACGGCGTGCGGAGAGGTCGTACACGCCGGGTTGGCCGTCCAAGTCGGGTTCGCCGTACGCACCCGCCACCCGCACGGAGCGCGGCCCCGTCAGTCGCGCGCTGCCCCTCACCACCCGCACGCCCGCGTGTGCGAGATGCGCCTCCACGCCCCTGTGGTTGCGGGACACGATGTCGTCGCGCGTGGCGACCAGGGCCGGCCAGTCCACGGTGTCCAGCGTCGCCTTCACGCCCCAGCGTTCGCGTGCCTCGGCGATGCCGTCGACGAGTTCGGCCGCGTGCAGCATCGCCTTGCTCGGGATGCAGCCGCGGTGCAGGCACGTCCCGCCGATCTTGTCCCGCTCGACGAGTACGACGTCCAGACCGAGGGCCGCGGCGCGCAGGGCGGTGCTGTAACCGCCCGTGCCGCCGCCGATGACGATGACGTCCGGTGAGTTCATGCGCTCAGCGTCCGCCCGGCCCTTGCCATGAGTCCAAGGCAATGTTCTTGTGGAATCGATGCAGGGTGTTTATGGGAGGGGCGGCCGTTCATGAGCCTGCGGCAGATGGAGTACTTCCTGACCGTGGTCGAGGAGGCGTCCTTCACCCGCGCGGCCGAGCTGCTGCACGTCTCGCAGCCCGCGCTCTCCCACCAGATCAAGGCCCTGGAACGGTCGGTCGGCGGCGCGCTGCTGGAGCGCATGCCGCGCGGGGTGCGCCTGACGCCCATGGGACGCGCCTTCCGGCCGCACGCCGAACTCGCCGTGCGCAGCGCCGCGCAGGCCCGCCGCGCGGCCCGCGCCGCCGCCGGTGCCGAGGGCGGCGAACTGCACGTCGCCGCCGTCCACTCGGTCGCGGTCGGTCTCCTCCCGGACGTCTTCGCCCGCTGGCGCGCCGCCCACCCGCGCGTGCTGCTGCATCTCCACGAGTACGCGACGTCCGAGGCCCTCGAGGAACAGGTCGAGCGCGGCACCGCCGACCTCGCCGTCGGCCCGGCCCCCGCCGGCTGGCCGGGCACCGTCGTACCGGCCGGCGAGGAGGACATCGTCCTCGTGGTGCCCTTCGACGACCGTTACGCCGGCCGTACGACGGTGACGCTGGCGGAGCTCGCCGACCGCCCCTGGGTGCGCTGCGCCATGGAACCCGTCGTCCACGGCGAACGCTTCCTCGACTGGGCGTGCGCGCGGGCCGGCTTCAGCCCGCGCACCGCCGTGTTCACCGAGCACACCTCGACGGCGGTACGGATGGCCGCCGCCGGTGTCGGCGTGTGCGCCGCGCCCGCCCACCTCGTCCGCGACGCGGTCGGCGAGGACTGCGTCGTGCTCACCCCCGACCCGCCCTGGAAACGCACCCTGACGGTCTTCTCCCGCCTGCCTCCGACCGGGGCGGCCGAGGCCTTCGTGACCCTGCTGCGCTCGGCCTGGCCCCACCCGAGCGTGTCCCCGACCGCACCGCTGCGCGCGTACGAGGACTGCCCTGAGGACGGCACGGCGGTGGCCTGACGACCGGCCGCCCGACTCACCCTCCGACTCACTCTCCGACTCGCTCCAGCAACGCCACCGGCAGCGGCTCGAAAAGTTCCTCCACGCGCACGTGGCCCGTGAACTCGCGTGCCGGTTCCCGTACGTCCGCCCAGCGTCCGGGCGGCAGTGCCAGCCGGGTGTCCTGCCAGCCCCCCGCCTCGGCGAGCCGGAGCGACAGGCGGGTCACGGCCGTCAGTACCTCTCCGGAGCGGGCGAACGCCAGGCAGTGGGCCGCCGCCGGTCCCTGGGCCGGGAGCGGCTGGTACGTCGCCGTGTCGCCGAAGGCGTCGGGCCGTCGTGCCCGCAGCGCCAGTGCCGCCCGTGTCACCGCGATCTTCTCCGCGGAGGTCCCGCCGGACTCCTCGGGCGGGAAGCCCACCGCCCGCCGGTTGTCGGGGTCGACCAGCGCCCGGTACTCGGCCTCCGTGCCCTGGTAGACGTCCGGCACCCCCGGCATCGTCAGCTGCACCAGGGCCGTGCCCAGCACGTTCGCCCGGATGTGCGGCCCGAGAGAGTCCCGGAACGCGGCGATCCGCTCACTCGGAGTCCCGCACGGCCCGGCCGCCACGAACCGCGCCACCGCCTCCTCGTACGGCGGCTCCTGCTCGGTCCAGCTGGTGAACAGGCCCGCCTCGCGCACGTGCTTCAGCACCGCCCCCTGCACCCGCTCCAGGGCCCCGGACGCCGGGCCGAGCCCGAACACCGTCTGCCAGGCCGCCCAGGCGAGTTGCGCGTCCGGCACGCCCTCGCCGGTGCGCGTCACCTCCGCGAGGACGTCCGCCCAGCGGTCGGGGCACTCCGTGAGCACGTGCAGCGCCGCCCGGACGTCGGCACTGCGCTTCGTGTCGTGCGTCGAGGCGACCGTCCCGGTCACCGGCCAGTCGCGCTGCACGCGCGCGCAGTACGCGTGGAACTCCTCCGGCGACAGCGCCGGACCGCCCGGATTCCCGCCCACCTCGGTCGCCGACAGCAGCGGCACGTACCGGTAGAACGCCGTGTCCTCCACGGACTTCGCCCGCAGCGCCGACGAGGTCTGTGCGAACCGCGTCCGGAACTCCAGCTGCGCGGGCCCGTCGCCGTACCGCCCCAGCACGAGGTCCCGTACGACGTCCACCGCGCCGGCCTCCTCGGGCAGGGTGAAGGCGAGCCGGGCCTCGGCGGCGGCCTCCTCGGTGACCACGGACGCCGCGTCGACGGACTCGTACGGCCGGTAGACCTCCATCCGCACCAGCAGTTCCTGGAGCGCCGTGCGCAGCGCCCAGGGCGCGCGGTCGCGCAGCGCCGGTTCCGGCGAGGTCGCGCACAGCCGGTCCGCCACCCGCACCAGCCGGTCGGTCTCGGTCGCCAGCTCGTGCGTGAGGACCTTGTACGCCGCCCGCCGCACCGTCGCCTCCCACTGCCCGCCCCGGTCCGTCTGGGGAGCCGCGAACCGCCGGTACTGCCCCAGCAGCTCCCCGAACCCGGCAGGATCCGTGAAGAGCCCGTCCACGTGCCGCAGGGCGTCGTAGCCGGTGGTGCCCGCGACGGGCCAGGAGGCGGGCAGCTGCTCACCGTCGGCCAGGATCTTCTCCACGACGGTCCAGCGGCCCCCCGTCGCCTCGTGCAGCCGCCGGAGGTAGCCGTCGGGGTCGGCGAGCCCGTCGGGATGGTCGACGCGCAGCCCGTCGATCACGCCCTCGTGGAGCAGCTCGAGGATCTTGTCGTGGGTGGCCTCGAACACCTCCGGGTCCTCCACCCGCACCCCGATCAGCTCCGAGATGCTGAAGAACCGCCGGTAGTTGAGCTCGGTCCGGGCCAGCCGCCACCACACGGGGCGGTACCACTGCGCGTCCAGCAGGTGCGGCAGCGGCAGGTCCTCGGTGCCCTCGCGCAACGGGAACACGTGGTCGTAGTAGCGCAGGACGTCACCGTCGACGCGCAGCTCTCCGAGCACCTCGCCCAGCGGCCCGCCGAGCACCGGCAGCAGCACCTGGCCGTTCTGGGCCTCCCAGTCGATGTCGAACCAGCGCGCGTACGGCGACTTCGGGCCCTCGCGGAGCACCTCCCACAGGGCGCGGTTGTGGCGTGGGGCCATGGCCATGTGGTTCGGGACGATGTCCACCACCAGCCCGAGCCCGTGCTCGCGCGCCGTGCGCGCCAGCGCCCGCAGTCCCTCCTCGCCGCCCAGTTCCTCCCGCACGCGCGCGTGGTCGACGACGTCGTAGCCGTGCATCGAGCCCGGCACGGCCTCCAGGACGGGGGACAGATGCAGGTGCGAGACGCCGAGCGAGGCCAGATACGGCACGACGGCCGCCGCGGCCCCGAACGGGAACTCGGGCTGCAGTTGCAGCCGGTACGTGGCCGTGGGCACCACGGGGTCAGGTCGCTCAGGTGTCATGGAGACCTACGTACCCGCCCCGCCGCCGTTCGTGTCATCGCCCGCGCCAGGTGCGCCGCGCGTCGCCCGGACGAGTGTGCTCTGTCCGGGCGACGAACCTGGGACGAACCGGGCGACCGACCGGGCGTCGCGCCGCCGGCTACACGGGCCGCTGGAGCACCGTCATGCTCCGGTCGGTCAGGGTCAGCCGGTCCCCGGCCTGCACCTTCGGGCCCGTGCCGGGCGGCACACCGTCCGCGCGGGCGGTGTCGACGACCACCTGCCACTGCCGCCCGTGGTTGACCGGAACCAGGAACTCCAGCGGCTTGGGCGAGGCGTTGAACATCAGCAGGAACGAGTCGTCGGTGATGCGCTCCCCGCGCGTGCCGGGCTCCGAGATCGCGTTGCCGTTGAGGAACACCGTCAGGGCGGAGGCCCGTGCCGAGTCCCAGTCCCGCTGGGTCATCTCCCGGCCCTCGGGGGTGAACCAGGCGATGTCGGACAGATCGTCGTGCGTGCCCTCCACGGGCCGGCCGTGGAAGAAGCGCCGGCGGCGGAAGACCGGGTGGTCCCGGCGCAGCCACACCATCGCGCGCGTGAAGGCCAGCAGCTCCCGGCTCAGTCCCCCCTCGGCGTCCTCTCCGCCCTCTTCGGGCCACTCGACCCAGGCCAGTTCGTTGTCCTGGCAGTAGGCGTTGTTGTTGCCGCGCTGGGTGCGGGCGAACTCGTCGCCGTGGCTGATCATGGGCACGCCCTGGGACAGCATCAGCGTCGCGATGAAGTTCCGCATCTGCCGGGCCCGCAGCCGCAGCACGTCCGGGTCGCCGGTCTCGCCCTCGGTCCCGCAGTTCCAGGACCGGTTGTGGCTCTCGCCGTCCCGGTTGCCCTCGCCGTTGGCCTCGTTGCGCTTGTCGTTGTACGACACGAGATCGTGCAGTGTGAAGCCGTCGTGGCAGGTCACGAAGTTGATGGAGGCCAGCGGGCGCCGCCCGTCGTCCTGGTACAGGTCGGACGAGCCGGTCAGCCGCGAGGCGAACTCCGCGAGCGTGCGCTGCTCGCCCCGCCACATGTCCCGCACGGTGTCCCGGTACTTGCCGTTCCACTCCGTCCACAGCGGCGGGAAGTTCCCCACCTGGTAGCCGCCCTCGCCCACGTCCCACGGCTCGGCGATCAGCTTGACCTGCGAGACCACGGGGTCCTGCTGCACCAGGTCGAAGAACGACGACAGCCGGTCCACCTCGTGGAACTGCCGGGCGAGCGTCGCCGCCAGGTCGAAGCGGAACCCGTCGACGTGCATCTCCGTGACCCAGTACCGCAGCGAGTCCATGATCAGCTGGAGGACGTGCGGGGACCGCATGAGCAGGGAGTTCCCGGTCCCTGTCGTGTCCATGTAGTAGCGGGGGTCGTCCGTCAGCCGGTAGTAGCGCGAGTTGTCCAGGCCCTTGAAGGACAGGGTCGGGCCCAGGTGGTTGCCCTCGGCGGTGTGGTTGTAGACCACGTCGAGGATCACCTCGATCCCTGCCTCGTGCAGCGCCTTCACCGCCGACTTGAACTCCAGCACCTGCTGACCCCGGTCGCCCCAGGAGGCGTAGGCGTTGTGCGGGGCGAAGAAACCGATCGTGTTGTAGCCCCAGTAGTTGTTCAGGCCCATGTCGACCAGGCGGTGATCGTTCACGAACTGGTGGACGGGCATCAGCTCCAGGGCCGTGACGCCGAGCTCGGTGAGGTGCTCGATGATCGCCGGGTGCGCGAGGGCCGCGTAGGTGCCGCGCAGCTCCTCCGGCAGGCCCGGATGCCGCATGGTGAGGCCCTTGACGTGGGCCTCGTAGATCACCGTGTGGTGGTACTCGGTGCGCGGCAGGCGGTCGTCGCCCCAGTCGAAGTACGGGTTGACCACGACCGACGACATCGTGTGCGGAGCCGAGTCGAGATCATTGCGCCGGTCGGGATCGTCGAAGTGGTAGCCGTAGACCTCCTCGCCCCAGCTGATCGAACCGCTGATCGCACGCGCGTACGGGTCGAGCAGCAGTTTCGCGGAGTTGCAGCGCAGCCCGCGCTCCGGGGCGTACGGGCCGTGCACCCGGAACCCGTACCGCTGCCCCGGCATGATGCCCGGCAGGTACGCGTGCCGTACGAACGCGTCGCTCTCCCGGAGCTCGATCGCCGTCTCCGAGCCGTCGTCGTGCAGCAGACACAGCTCTACTCGGTCCGCGGCCTCCGAGAAGACCGCGAAGTTCGTACCGGCGCCGTCATACGTGGCACCGAGTGGATATGCCTCTCCAGGCCAGACCTGCATGGATACGACTCTTTCAGGTGAGCGGCGCCGGTGGGGACGCCTTGGCCCCGAGTCTCCCCGAAAGTGAGGGAACCTCCTATGACTTATCTCCCTCTTACCGCGTGACCAGTGCATATGCCTTATGCCGAACCCGTGGGACAAGTGATACTCCCGAGGCTATTGGGGGAGTAGGGGAAAGATTGGCGCGGGGTGGAGCGGACCGGCCCCGGCACAGGGCAGCCGCACGGCTGAGAACTACCCTGCCCATCCGGCTGCACCGCCGACCGCTCCCGGAGTACCCTTCCTTGATCGTTGGGTGGGACCAGGCCCCCCGGGAGTGCTCGGGGGAGCGGAAGGCGGTGCACGGGTGGGCTCGGGAGGGCTGGAGCTGCCCCCTGGTGACGAGGGTCACGAGGGGAACTCCGCAGACGTCCCGACCTCTGCCGTGTCCCTGGCACGGCCGATGGACGCGACGGGCTCGATCGGCCCGGAGCTGGACTGGGACGCCGACGCCTGGCGCGAGGTGCGCACCCGCGCCCAGCGGGCCGGCCGGGCCTACATCTGGCTGAACCTCGTCGAGCAGCGGCTGCGCGCGGTCGTCGCCGCCGTCCTGCGTCCCATCTACGAACCCGTCCACGGCGAGGACTGGGTCGTGGCCGCCGCCGGACCCGCCGGGCAGGAGTGGGTGCAGCGCGCGGTCGCCGTACGCGAGGTCAGCCGCCGCAAGGGCTATCTGCTCGACCCGGCCGACGACAACGTCCTGTCCTTCCTCACCCTGCCGCAGCTGCGCGAGCTGATGGTGCAGCACTGGCCCTGCTTCGAGCCCTACTTCGACGACCGCCGGGACGTGGAGCTCGCCCTGGACGAGCTGGAGGTCACCCGGAACGTCGTCTCCCGCAACCGGGCCCTGTCCGAGGCCGTCCTGAACCAGGCCGAGCGCGCCTCCGCCCGGCTGCTGGAGATGCTCGGCGCCGGCGGTGACGTGCCCTCCGCGCGCCGACTGCCCATCGACGCGGTCGAGGACCTGGTCGGCGACCGGTACGCCGACGTCGTCGCCGTCCACCCGGACCGGGTGCGGCTGATGCGCCAGTTCCCGGCCGAGGACATCTTCGGCGGCGCCCGTCGCCTCGACGCCATCGGCATCGGCCTCAACCTGCTCGTGCAGAACTTCTCCGGCCGCCGTCTGGTCCGGCTGGCCGAGTCCGGCTGCCGGGTGCGGCTGCTGTTCCTCAACCCGGCCTCCAGCGCGGTCAAGCGGCGCGAGCGCGAACTGGGCATCAAGCGCGGCGAGCTCAGCCGGGCCGTGGAGATGAACATCCTGCACATGCGCCGGGTGCGGGCGCGGCTGCGCGACCCGGGGGCCTTCGAGATCCAGGTCTTCGACGAGACGCCCCGCTTCACGGCGTACCTGGTCGACGGCGACGGCGCGGACGGCATCGCGGTCGTGCAGAACTACCTGCGCCGGACCCGTGGGATGGAAGCGCCGGTGTTCGTGCTGCGCAACAGCGGCAAGGTGGTCAAGTCGGGCGAGATCGATGAAAGCGGCCTCTTCCCCACCTATCGCGAGGAGTTCGAGGTGATGTGGGCGGATTCGCGGCCGGTGTCGTGAACCGTCCCTCCTGGTCGGGTGGTTCGGCGCCTGAGCGGAACACGATCCTCTGATTGTCAGTGGTGCATGCGAGGGTGGAGACCACTGGGGGAACGCACCATAGAAGGGGGGCCGCCCATGGGCTGGCACCGGGAGCTGCTGATCGGCTTCGACCTGGAGACGACGGGCACGGATCCGCGCGAGGCGCGCATCGTCACGGCAGCCGTGATCGAGGTCAGGGCCGGGGAGCCGATGGGGCGCAGGGAGTGGCTGGCCGACCCGGGGGTGCCGATCCCCGAGGACGCGGTGGCGGTGCACGGCATCAGCAACGAGCGCGCGGCGGCCGAGGGCCGACCGGCCGACCAGGTGGCGGACGCCCTCGCCGACGTCCTGACCTCCTACTGGAAGACGGGCGTGCCGGTCGTCGCCTACAACGCCGCCTTCGACCTGACCCTGCTCTCCGCCGAGCTGCGCCGCCACGGACTGCCGTCCCTGCGCGAGCGCCTGGGCGGCGTGGACCCGGCCCCGGTCATCGACCCGTACACCATCGACCGCTGGGTCGACCGCTACCGCCGCGGCAAGCGCAACCTCGAAGCGGTCTGCGCCGAGTACGGCGTCGTCCTCGACTCCGCCCACGACGCCATGGCCGACGCGCTGGCAGCGGCCCGCCTGGCCGGCGCGATAGCCGCCCGCCATCCCAAGATCGCGTCCCTCGGCCCGGCGGACCTCCACCGCCGCCAGATCGAGTGGTACGCGGAGTGGGCGGCGGACTTCCAGAACTTCCTGCGCGGCAAGGGCGATGCGACGGCCCTGGTGGACGGAGCATGGCCGTTGCGGGAGCTGGCGGACGCATAAGCCCCGCCCACCCGTTGGGAAATCCTGCAGCTCCCCTCCGTCACGCCGGTCCGGGCGCCGCCGCGATGCGTTCGATGCGGGGCTTGGCCAGACGCTCGTAGTCGGAGCCCGAGATGAGGAGCGAGCGGTCGAGCCGGGCCGCGTTGAAGTACAGCTTCGGCAGGACCACGACGTCCGGATCGGCGACCAGTTCCAGGTCGGGATCGAAGCTGAACGGCAGGACCGTACCGGGCACGGCGCGGGCCAGCCGTTCGGCGGTACCGGGGTCGCTGAAGCCCACGTAGCGGGCGGCGAACAGCGCCCTGACGGCGTCCAGGTCCACCCGGCGGTCGCCGGGGACGACCGCGAGGACGTGGCGTGTGGTGCGGCGGTCCACCTTGACCCGCAGCACGATGCACTTCGCGGCCTCGCCGGCCGGATGTCCGCGCAACGCGCAGACGGCTTCGGTGGCGCCTTCGGGATCGTGGTCGATGAGCCGGTAATCGACGCCGGCCGAGTCGAGCAGGGAGATCAGGTGGCCGTAGGTGTCGTGCGGGCCGGTGGCGTGTCGGTCGGTGTCGTGCGGGCCGAGGTCGCGGTGGGTGCCGTCGGGCATGCGGAGTCCTTGTCGGGGGAGTGGGACGGGGGAGACAGGGGGTCCGGTGTGCTTCGGTGCGCCCGTTCCACCGCCTGCCCCCAGTACGTACCGGCCACCATGAGGGCCGCCCCGAGGCCGGTGAGGGGCGTGAGGTGTTCGCCGCCGAGGGCGACGCCCACCGCGACGGCCCAGACCGGCTCGGTGCCCAGTAGCAGGCTGGCCCGGCTGGCGGAGGTGCGCTGCACGGCCCAGGTCTGGGCCAGGAAGGCGAACACACTGCAGAACAGGGCGAGATAGACCAGCTGGGCCCAGGTCGCCGGGTCCGCGCGGACCAGCGTCGGCAGGTCGTGGGTGGCGACCGGCAGGAACAGGGCCGTGCCGACGAGGGTCTGCACCGTCGTCAGATGCAGCGGCCGGACGGCCCGCCCGGTCGTGAAGCGGCCGACCAGTGCGACATGCGCGGCCCGGATCACCGCGGCGCCGAGCATCAGCAGGTCGCCCAGGCGTGGCGCGTGGAAGCCGTTGCCGGACATCAGCAGCCCGACGGCCATGACGCACACGCCGGTCGCGGCGAAGAAGGAGACAGGCAGCGCGCCGCGGTGGCGGCCGCGGTCGAGGAACGGGGTGAGGACGATGGTCAGACTGATGATGAGCCCGGCGTTGGCGGCGCTGGTGTGCGCCACACCGTACGTCTCCACGACCAGGACCGCGGCCTGGGTCAGCCCCAGAGGCACCCCGGCCCGTAGCTCGTCCCGCGTCCACCGGCGCGATCCGCGCTCTCGGGTGGCGGCGACGCCGAGGCAGGCGAGCGCGGAGAGGGCGTAGCGGGCGAACAGCACCAGCAGGACGGGGAGCGCGGCAGTGGCCGTCTGGGCGGACAGGTAGCTGGAACCCCAGACGAGCGCGACAAGGAGGAGTACCGCATCGGTACGGCGGACATCGGACACCCGCCTACGGTGCACCGGAGCCATCGTGAAGCCCAGTACCAGTCTCTAAAACGATCATTTAGCAGCCCTACATCGTCCCTACACTGAGGCGATGGACGAACGTCAGCTGCGGATCCTGCGGGAACTCGGCGAACTGGGCAGCGTCACGGCGGTCGCCGAGGCGCTGCTGGTGACGCCGTCGGCGATCTCCCAGCAGCTGCGGCTGCTTCAGCGCGCGATCCCCGTGCCGCTCACCGAGCGCCAGGGGCGACGGCTGGTGCTCACCGACGCCGGGCAGGCGCTGGCCGGCGCGGCCGTCGAGGTGGAAACGGCGCTGGCCCGCGCACGGCACACCGTCGAGGAGTTCGTCGGACGGCCCGACGGCGAGGTGTCGGTGGCGGCGTTCCACAGCGCGGGCGCCGCGTTCTTCCCGCCGCTGCTGCGCGCGCTGGCGGGTCCGGGCAAGCCGGTGCCGAGGCTGGCCGACGAGGACGTGCCGCAGGAGGACTTCCCCCGGCTCACCCGGGAGTACGACGTCGTCCTGGCCCACCGTCTGGACCACGCCCCGCCCTGGCCGGACACGGTCGCCACGACGACGCTGCTGCGCGAGCCGCTGGACGTGGCCATGCCCGCCGGCCACCCCCTGGCCGCCAAGCGCCGCGTCACCCCGCGCGATGTGGCCGACGAGCCGTGGATCACCGTGCACGAAGGGTTCCCGGTTCTGGCGACCATCGAGGCCATCGCCGCCGCGGCGGGCCGCAGGCTCCATCTCGCCCATCGCATCAACGAGTTCTCGGTGGTCGCCGAGGCCGTGGCCGCCGGGGGCGGTATCGCCCTGATGCCGCGCTGGACCATGCGCCCGCATCCGACGCTCGTGCTCCGGCCGCTCAGCGGAGTGCGGGCGCGACGCCACATCGACGCCCTGTGCCGCCCCGAGCGCACGGCCCGCACAGCGGTCCGCACGGTCCTCACGGAGCTGCGCCGGGCCGCCCGAAGCATCCAGGACGAAGAACCCTAGGAGCTCAGAACGGATACATCAGGACGGATCCATCAGAACGGATACCACCGCACCGTCCCGTCCCCCTCCCGCAGTGAAACCACCCGCCGCCGGAACTCCGCCAGCGCCTTCGGATTGCCCGGCGCATGCTGAGCCACCCACGCACAACTGGCCGTCTCCCGGGCCCCACGCAACACCGAGCACCCCTCCCACTCCCGCACATCCCAGCCGTACGCCTCGGTGAAGGACTCGTACGCCTCGTCCGGCAGCCCGTACCGGTCGTGGGAGAGGGCCATCACCACCAGGTCGTGCTCGCGCAGATCGGACGAGACCGTCTCCAGGTCGACCAGCACCGGCCCGTCCGGCCCGACGTGCACATTGCGCGGCAACGCGTCGCCGTGGATCGGCCCCGGGGGCAGGTGCGGCGTCAGCGCCGCCGCCTCCGCCGCGAACCCGTCCCGCCGCTCCCGCAGATACGCCGCGTCCGCCGGATCGATCGCATCGCCGGCGAGCCGCAGCCAGCGCTCCACACCGCCCAGCAGATCGCGGGGCGGCAGATCGAAGGCGGGCGCGGGCAGGGCGTGCACGACCCGTAGCAGTTCGGCCAAATCCCGCGGCTCGGCGGCTCGTACGGCATCCGGCAGCCGGTGCCAGACCGTCACCGGGTGCCCGTCGACCAGAAGCGGCTCGGGCTCGGCCGCCCGTACCGCCGGGACACCCGCCTCGGCGAGCCACAGCGCGATGTCCAGTTCGCGCCGCGCCCGGTCGAGGAGTTCGGCGTCGCGGCCCACCTTGACGACCAGCTCACCGGCGGCGAACACCGCGTTCTCACCCAGCGCGAGCAGCCGTGCCTCGCGGGCCGCACCGGGCAGCACTCCCGCCTCCGCCAGTACGTCCCGGGCCCGTGCCTCGTCCATCGTCCGCCTCCGTCGTCCCGCTCTCCGCCGTCGTCCACGTCTTGTGCCGTCGGGTTCCGGCCATCCGCCGGTCAGTGTCGCATCGCCACAGGTCGGGCGGCGTGCGCGGTGCCTTGACGAGGCAGAACGCCTTCACGACCATGACGTGGCCAGCCGAGCCGTGCAAAGGGGCTGATTCCGTGACATCGGTGACCGAGGCATCGCCGCCGAGGAGACCGGTCGGGCGCACGCCCGGTGGGACCCGGCCCCGGCGGGCCGTCGACCACGGCGCCTGGTTCCTCGTGCTGCCCGCCCTGCTCCCCATCCTCGTTCTCAGCGTCGGGCCGCTGCTGTACGGGATCCTGCTGGCCTTCACCGACGCCCAGTCGGGCCGCACCGAGCCGACCCAGTGGATCGGCGCCCTCAACTTCCGGGACCTGCTGCACGACACGCTGTTCTGGGAGTCGTTCCGGATCGGGCTGGTGTGGGCGGTCGGTGTGACCGTGCCGCAGTTCCTGCTCGCGCTGGGCCTCGCCCTGCTGCTCAACCAGGACCTGCGGCTGCGCTGGCTGGCCCGCGCCCTGGCGATCATCCCCTGGGCCATGCCCGAGGTCGTCGTCGGCATCATGTGGCGGCTCGTGTACAACCCGGACGCGGGCATCCTCAACGAGACCCTGCGCGACCTCGGCCTCGGCGGCGGCCGCGACTGGCTGAGCGGGCTGGCCACCGCGCTGCCCGCCGTCATCCTCGTCGGCGTCTGGGCGGGCATGCCCCAGACGACGGTCGCGCTGCTCGCCGGACTCCAGAACACCCCGCGCGAACTGCACGAGGCGGCGGCGGTCGACGGCGCGAGCGCCTGGCGCCGCTTCCGCACGGTCACCTGGCCGGCCCTCAGACCCATCGCCCTGGCCATCACCGCGCTCAACCTGATCTGGAATTTCAACTCCTTCGCCCTGGTCTACGTCCTCACCAGCGGCGGCCCGGGCGGCCGGACCCGCCTGCCCATGCTCTTCGCCTACGAAGAGGCCTTCCGCTACGGGCAGTTCGGCTACGCGGCGGCGATGGGCTGCGTGATGGTGGCCGTGATCTCGATCGCCCTGGCCGTCTTCCTCGCCGGCCGCCTCAGGGGAGGTGACGACGCGTGAGGACCAGCCGCCCGGCCCGCGTCGGCCAGTACACCGCGCTGCTCGCCTACCTCGTCTTTCTCGCCTTCCCGTTCCTCTGGCTGGTCTCCACCGCGTTCAAGCCGCCGCGCGAACTCGGCAGCCTGCATCCGACGTGGATCCCCGAGGACCCCACCCTCGCCAACTTCCGGCAGGCCTTCGACGAACAGCCGCTGCTGCACGCCGCCCTCAACTCCCTGCTCGCCGCACTCGCGGCGGCGGTCGTCGCCGTGCTGATCGCGACCCCGATGGCCTACGTCGTGGCCCGGCGCCGCACCCGGCTGGCGAAGGCGGTGACGGGCTGGGTGGTGGTCAGCCAGGCGTTCCCGTTCGTCCTGCTGATCATCCCGCTGTTCCTCGTGCTGAAGAACCTCCGCCTGATCAACTCCGTGCCGGGGCTGGTGCTGGTGTACGTGGTGTGGGCGCTGCCGTTCGCGCTGTGGATGCTCGCCGGGTACGTACGGGCCGTACCGCCCGAGTTGGAGGAGGCCGCCGCGGTCGACGGGGCGGGCCGGGTGCGGACGCTGGTGTCGGTGACGGCGCCGCTGCTCGCGCCGGGCATCGTGGCGACCGCGCTGTTCGCGTTCATCACCGCGTGGAACGAGTTCTTCTTCGCGCTCGTGCTGCTCAAGACGCCGGAGAAACAGACCCTTCCGGTGGTGCTCACCCACTTCATCGGCGCCGAGGGCGTCGCCGACCTCGGCCCACTCGCGGCCGCGGCGTTCCTGGCGACGCTGCCGTCGCTCGTCGTCTTCGCGATCATCCAGCGGCGGATCACGAGCGGCATGCTCACCGGGGCGGTGAAGAGCTGATGCGCGCACGCCTGCTGGCCCTGGTCCTCCTGCTGCTCCTCGCCGGCTGCTCCTCGGGCGGCACCCCCGACGACGGACGGATCACCCTGCGTTTCCAGTCCCTGGCCTGGCAGGAGGAGTCGGTCGAGGCCAACAAGGAGCTGGTGAAGGAGTGGAACGCCACCCATCCGGACGTCCGGGTCGAGTACGTCCAGGGCAGCTGGGACAGCGTCCACGACCAGCTCCTCACCGCCTTCGAGGGCGGTGAGGCACCCGACATCATCCACGACGCCTCCGACGACCTCGCCGACTTCGCCTACGGCGGCTACCTCGCCGACCTCACCGATCTGCTGCCCGCCCGGCTGAAGTCGGACATCCCGCGGCGCAGTTGGGAGACCACCACCTTCGGGGACGGCGTCTACGGCGTGCCGTTCCTCCAGGAGCCGCGCGTCCTGATCGCCAACGCGACGTGGCTCAAGCGCTCCGGAGTGCGGATCCCGACCCCGGAGAAGCCGTGGAGCTGGGCCGAGTTCCGCCGGATCACCGAACGACTCAGCGGCCGGGGGAAGTACGGCGTCGCCTGGCCCCTGAAGGAACCGGTCTCCGCCACGCTCAACCTCTCCCTCTCGGCGGGCGGACGGCTCTTCCACCGCGGGACCGACGGCAAGGTGACGGTCCGGTTCGAGGCGGCCGACCAGGTGGTGCCGCGCACCATCCACGCCCAAGCCGGCACCGACCGCAGTGCCTCGCCCACGACCCTGGGCAGCGGCGGCTCGGACACCCTGCCCGGCTTCTTCGGCGGCAGATACGCGATGGTGCCGCTGGGCTTCTCCTACCGCCAGCAGATCGTGCAGCAGGCGCCGAAGGGCTTCGACTGGCAGGTGCTGCCCGCCCCTGCCGGCGCCGGAGGACTCACCCAGGGCGTCAGCCCGCAGACGCTGTCCGTCGCCGAGGACTCCCCGCACAAGAAGGAGGCCGCCGCCTTCATCGACTTCCTGCTGAGGCCGAAGAACATGGTCCGCCTCGCCCTCGGCGACTGGATGCTGCCGACGGGCAGCCGGGCGCTGAACGACCCGGCCCTGCGCACCCCCGAGCACGGCTGGGCGACGGGCACCGCGCTCGCCGCCCACCTGCGCCCGGCGCCCGCACAGACCGTGCGCGGCTACCCCGAGTGGAAGGACAAGGTGGCGACCCCGGCCCTCCAGGAGTACTACAGCGGCGCCATCGGCATCCGTGAGCTGCGCGAACGCCTGGAGGAGGACGGCAACCTGGTGCTGGCGCGCTACCAGCGCTGAACCCGTCACGCGGCCTCGGAAAAAGATTGGACGAGACGTCTCGTCTCGCATACGGTCGGGTGCATGACCAGTCGCGCTCATATCGCCATGTTCTCCATCGCCGCCCACGGCCACGTGAACCCGAGTCTGGAGGTGATCCGCGAGCTCGTGGCGCGCGGCCACCGCGTGACCTACGCGATCCCGCCGGTCTTCGAGGAGAAGGTCGCGGAGACCGGCGCCGAGGTGAAGCCGTGGAACTCGACGCTGCCCTCGCCCGACGACGACCCGGAGGCCTGGGGGAGCACCCTGCTGGACAACGTGGAGCCGTTCCTCGACGACGCGATCCAGGCCCTCCCGCAGCTGATCGAGGCGTACGACGGCGACGAGCCGGACCTCGTCCTGCACGACATCGCCTCCTACCCGGCCCGCGTCCTGGCCCACCGCTGGGGCGTGCCCGCGATCTCCCTGTCACCGGCCATGGTCGCCTGGGAGGGGTACGAGGAGGAGGTCGCCGAGCCCATGTGGGAGGAGCCGAAGAAGACCGAGCGCGGCCGTGCCTACTACGCCCGTTTCCACGCCTGGCTGCGGGAGAACGGGATCACTCAGCACCCCGACGCCTTCGGCGGCCGTCCCGACCGCTCGATCGTCCTGATCCCCAAGGCGCTCCAGCCGAACGCGGACCGCGTCGACGAGACCGTGTACTCCTTCGTCGGAGCCTGCCAGGGCGACCGCACCGCGGAGGGCGGCTGGCAGCGTCCGGCCGGTGCCGAGAAGGTCGCGCTCGTCTCGCTCGGGTCCGCCTTCACCAAGCAGCCCGGCTTCTACCGGGAGTGCGTCAAGGCGTTCGGCGACCTGCCCGGCTGGCACCTGGTGCTCTCGGTCGGCAAGCACATGGACCCGGCCGAACTCGGGGAGGTCCCCGCCAACGTCGAGGTGCGCTCCTGGGTGCCGCAGTTGGCGATCCTGAAACAGGCCGACCTGTTCGTCACGCACGCCGGTGCGGGCGGCAGCCAGGAGGGCCTGGCCACGGCCACGCCGATGATCGCCGTACCGCAGGCCGTGGACCAGTTCGGCAACGCGGAGATGCTCCAGGGCCTCGGTGTCGCCCGGTACCTCCCGACGGAGGAGGCGACCGGCGAGGCGCTGCGCGAGGCGGCCCTCGCCCTCGTCGACGACCCGGAGGTGGCCCGCCGCCTGAAGGAGATCCAGGCGGAGACCGCCCGGGAGGGCGGCACGCGGCGCGCGGCCGACCTCATCGAGGCCGAACTGCCCGTCGGCAGGGCATGAGCGAGGCCCGTTGGTTCCCCCCGGAACCAACGGGCCCTTCGGCGGTCGCGGTGTCAGACCGTCAGCCGCTCACCCTCGTCGTCCCTGACCACCGGCGCCGTGACGGCCTCGGGCGTCTCGTCGTGCGTGAGGTCGGGCAGCCGGTGCAGCCACTTGGGCAGGTACCAGTTGCGCTCCCCGAGCAGCGCCATCACCGCCGGCAGCAGCACGCCCCGGATGATCGTCGCGTCGATGAGCACGGCGGCCGCGAGGCCGACGCCCATCTGCTTCATGGACTGCATGGACAGCGTCCCGAAGATCGCGAACACGGCGACCATGATGACCGCGGCACTGGTGACGACACCCGCCGTGGTGACCACGCCGTGCTGGATCGCGTCCTTCGTCGTACGGCCCTTCAGACGCGCCTCGCGGATCCGCGACACCACGAACACGTGGTAGTCCATCGACAGGCCGAACAGGATCACGAAGAGGAACAGCGGCAGCCAGGTGATGATCGCGCCGACGCCCTCCGCCCCCACCAGGGAGGCGCCCCAGCCGTGCTGGAAGACCGCGACGAGGATGCCGTAGGCCGCGCCCACCGACAGCAGGTTCAGCAGGATCGACGTGAGCGCGACGGTCAGTGAGCGGAACGACAGCAGCATCAGCGCGAAGGCGAAGACGACGACGAACGCGAAGACCGGGACGACGGCTCCCGCCAGCTGGTCGTTGAAGTCCTTCGAACCCGCGACCTGACCGGTGATCGGGGCCTCGACGCCGTCGACCTTGCCCAGCGTGGCGGGCCGCACGTCGTCGCGCAGCTTGTCCAGGCTCGCGCCCGCCTTGTCGAGGTCGGAGCCGCCGACCAGCGGGACGGACACGACGGCGAGGTTCTGCGCGTCGTGCAGCTCGATCTCCACCGGGCCGCGCGAGGCACCCGAACTGACGGCCCTTTCTCGGAAGTCGGCGAGCGCCGACCGCACCTCGGGCGCGTTGATGTCGTCCGCCTTCACGATCACCTGGGCCGGGTCCGAGCCGCCCGGGAAGGCCTCGTTGAGCCGGTTGTACGTCTGCACGATCGGCAGCGAGTCGCCGAACTCCTGGTCCAGCGTGAGGTTCTGGGTCTTCATGCCGACCGCGGGAGCAGCGATGGCGAGCAATGCACCGGTCGCCACCGCGACGGACACGACCGGCTTGGCGAGCACACGCCGCAGGACGGCCGTCCAGAACCGGCTCTCCCCGTTGCCCCCCTGCCCGCGACGGCGCAGGAACGGGATACGGCCCTTCTCCACGCGCTCGCCCAGCAGCGACAGCAGCGCGGGCAGCACGGTCACGGACCCCACCATGGCCACGGCCACCACGATCAGCGAGGCCAGACCCATCGCCTCGAACTCGGCGAGCCCGGTGAACAGCATGCCCGCCATGGCCACGCACACCGTGACACCGGAGACCACGATCGCGCGGCCACTGGTCGCGGCGGCGATCCGCAGCGCCGTCTGCGCGTCCCGGCCCGCGGCGCGCTCCTCCCGCTCACGGCGCAGATAGAACAGGCAGTAGTCGACACCGACGGCCAGACCGACGAGCAGCATCACGGAGTTGGCGGCGTCCGTCATCGGCACCGCGTGGCTGACCACCCCCATCAGGCCCATCGTCGCCATGATCGCGGTGAGCGCCAGCGCCACCGGCAGCAGCGCCGCCACCAGCGCGCCGAAGGCGATGAGCAGAATGCCGAACGCCACCGGCACCGCGGAGTACTCGGCCTTCTTGAAGTCGTCCCCGAACGCGTCGGCGAACGTCTTCATCATGCTGGCGCCGCCGATCTCCTCGATCCGCAGCGACCCGTGGTCCTTCTGGACGCCCTCCACGGCCTTCAGCACCGGCTCGACCCGCTCGCCGGCGGTGTCGGGCTCGCCGCGCATGTCGAACTGCACGAGCGCGCTGCGCCCGTCCTTCGAGATGGTCTTCGTGTCGTACGGCGAGGTCACGTGAGTGACGCGGCCGGTCCCCTCGACGGCCCGGACCACGGCCGTGACGGCGTCCCGGAACTCGGAGTCGGTGGCCTTCAGACCGGAGCCCTTGGCCTGTATCAGCACCGTCTCGCGGGCCGGTTCGTCGATGCCGGCGTCCTCGATGATCTTCGCGGCGGTGTGCGTCTCGCCCTTCAGTTGGTCGCTGTCCTTGACGTCGACCCGGCCCGCCGCCGAACCGAGTCCCGTCGCAAGGACGACGAACAACACCCAGATCCCGACGGCAGCCCATCGGTGCCGGGCGCTCCAGCCGCCGGCCCGGGCGGCCAGGCCCCGCACCCGTACTTCTCCGTTCCCCATGACGGGCTTGCCCCCTCGTGATGCGAGAGCGGCCCCCTGCCGCCCCCTTCCCTCTCGAAGGTATGGGCCGGATAAAGCCGGCACGTCGTGCTGCCCGGTGACGTGACGGGGCCGGAACTCATCCCCCCGGCGCTCGCCCTCTCCCCACTGGGGAGGACCGGAAAGGGCCGTGGCCCCTTACACCTATCGGTCTCCTCGACTGTGTGGATCCTGAGCAGAAGGTTGTGCCCCGCCATGACCGATGAGTAATTTACGGGACTCGGGCATCCGCCCACCGGCCGTCGTGCCCACCCCCACGGGGCACGACGGCCGCCTGATGTCATGGCTCCCCCTCTTGGTGGGCTCCGCAGCGAGCGGCTGAGGCGGCCACGGCAGCGGGCGCGACGACGGCCGATTCCCGGCAGCACCTCTTAAGGTGTGCGGATGACGACGTATGCGGCACTGTTGCGCGGAATCAACGTGGGCGGCAGCAGAAAGGTCCCGATGGCGGACCTGCGCACACTCCTGACCGGCCTCGGCCACGAGGACGTGACGACGTACCTCCAGAGCGGCCAGGCCGTGTTCGCCTCGGGCCACGGCGACGAGGAGTCACTGGCCGCCGAGATCACGAACGCCGTCCAGAAGCACTTCGGTTTCGCCGTCGACGTGATCGTGCGCGACCACGCCTACCTGAAGGCGATCGTCGACGCCTGCCCCTTCCCGGCCGCCGACCTGGAGCCCAAGCAGCTCCACGTCACCTACTTCTCCGCCCCCGTCACCCCCGAGCGCTTCGCGGAGATCGACGAATCCGCCTACTTCCCCGAAGAGTTCCGCCTCGGCGACCGCGCCCTGTACCTGTACGCCCCGAACGGCCTGGGCCGCTCCAAACTGGCCGAA
This sequence comes from Streptomyces sp. NPDC016851, assembly GCF_055562795.1. NCBI lineage: Bacteria > Bacillati > Actinomycetota > Actinomycetes > Kitasatosporales > Streptomycetaceae > Streptomyces > Streptomyces sp. NPDC016851. The sequence goes on along the minus strand of NZ_JBVHEP010000044.1, from coordinate 939 downwards.
CACCTCGCGAAGCCGCGCATCAACAAGGGGATCGTCGCCACGACCCGCAACTGGAACACCGTCGTCAAGCTGGCGGAGCTGACCGGTGCCTGAACACGACCCGGCCGTCGCTGCCGCCGTCGACGGCGAACTGGCACTGCTCGACCCGGACGTGCGCCGCTCGCCCGAGCGGGTCGGGGCGCTGCTGCACCCCGACTTCCACGAGTTCGGCGCCTCCGGGCGGCATTGGAGCCGGGCGGACATCATCGCCTCCCTGGCGGAGACCACCGACCCCGATTCGCCGCCTGTCGTCACCTCCCGGATGCAGGGCGTACGGCTGGCCCCCGACCTCGTCCACCTCACCTTCGACACCGAGTACGACGGCGGACGAGCACACCGCAGCTCGCTGTGGCGGCGGACCGAGGACGGGTGGCTGCTCTACTTCCACCAGGCGACGCCGTTCAGCCGGCCGCAGCAGTGACCTTCCGGTCGCCGGGGCAGGGCGTGCACGACGCACGTTTGGCCGAATCACGCCCGCACGGACCGGGGCCTTGGCACGGTAGGACCATGACGAGCACCGATGACCAGGCGACCCCATCCGGCCGTACGACGGCCGTCCAGGCCATGCGCGGTGCGGCGGCCCAGCTCGCCGAACTGCTCGGCACGGCCCCCGACTCCGTCACCGCCGTCCGCCCCACACCCGACGGCTGGACCGCCGACGTGGAGGTCGTGGAGCTGGAGCGGGTCCCCGACACCATGACCATCATGGCGACCTACCGGGTCACCCTCGACCCGGAGGGCCGGCTCCTGGGCTACGAAAGGGTCCGCCGGTACGCCCGCGGCCAACTCGACCGAGGCCGCTAGATGTATTGACCCGGAGCGTTGTTCACGCGGCTGATCGGTGGCTGGCCTGCGAGTGCGGTGTGGCCGCGGTGGTGGTTGTAGGTGTGCAGGAAGTCT